>JAYEIZ010000343.1:0-6634 GCA_034660355.1 Nanobdellota archaeon | reverse complement strand
TACAGTAATAGAAGGAACGATAAAGCCTATTGGGAATGGGGGTATGATTTTAGCGCCAAAGAGATATATTGGCAAGGGAGCATATATATTAATCAAAAAGAATTAATCATGCCACACGACACTAAAATCGATACCTTTATAAGTAAATATATCATTCTTATTGAATGCGAACACAAAATTTATTAACAACAAATTCTAGAAAACTAATAGGGGTGCTTATCCATGGTTAAATTCATAGTTGTAGTAGGAGGAGTGATATCTGGTGTTGGAAAGGGAGTTACGACTGCTTCTATTGGAAGGATCCTGAAAGAATATGGGTATAAGGTAACGTCTGTAAAGATAGATCCATACATAAATTATGATGCAGGAACATTAAGGCCTACTGAGCATGGTGAAGTTTGGGTTACTGATGATGGCGGTGAGATTGACCAGGATCTAGGAAATTATGAAAGATTTCTGAATATTGATATTTCCAGAAGAAATAATATAACAACTGGCCAGATATATGGGAATGTTATTGAGAAAGAGCGAGCTGGAAAGTATTTGGGTGAGACAGTTCAGTTTATTCCGCATATTCCTAATGAGATCAAAGAGAGAATAAATAAATCTGCAAAAGGTTATGATTTTTGTTTGATAGAGGTAGGTGGTACAATAGGTGATTATGAGAATATTCCATATCTCTTTGCATTAAAAAGCTTAGAGAGAGAAATAGGAAAAGAGAATATTGTTTATGTTATGATAACATATCTTCCAGTTCCATCTCATATTGAGGAGATGAAGACAAAGCCAACACAACAGGCAATAAGGCTCCTTACAGAGCACGGTATAATCCCTGATTTTATCATATGTAGAGCAAAGACAGCTTTAGATTCTGTAAGGAAGAAGAAGATAGAGATATATGCAAATATAAGATCTGATCATGTTATTTCTGAACCAGATATTGATACAATATATCGAATTCCACTTGACTTAGAGAAAGAGAAACTAGGTCTAAAGATACTAGAAGAATTTTGTATGAAGCCGAAGAAAAAGCCGAAGTGGAGAAAGTGGAAAAACTTAGTAGAGAACATAGTAAGATGCAGAAAGGAGATTAAGGTAGCAATGGTAGGCAAGTATGTTGATATTGGTGATTATAGTTTAGCTGATTCTTACATATCTATAAACCAGGCACTGCAGCATGCTGGCGCTAACCTGAATGTTAAGATAAAGATAGAGTGGATTGATGCAAAGAAGTTTGAGCGGAGTGAGAAGAAGTTAAAAGAGCTTAAGAATTATGATGGTATAATTGTTCCAGGTGGTTTTGGAGGGAGCGGAGTAGAGGGTAAGATAAAAGCAGTTAGGTTTGCAAGAGAGAATAATGTTCCTTACTTAGGATTATGTTATGGGATGCAGATGGCAGTTATTGAGTTTGCGAGGAATGTTTGCGGGATGAAGGATGCAAATACATCTGAAGTTAATAGCAGAACAAAACATCCAGTCATTGATATACTTCCACAACAGAAGAAACTGATGGAAGAAAGCAGGTACGGCGGTACAATGCGTCTGGGTGCTTATACTGCTATGCTGAAAGAAAATTCAAAGATTTTAGGGTTATATAGGCGGATAGGTAGAGTTGAAGAAGACAGAAAAAGGATATTAAGATTAATGGGCAATAAGAAGGAATTGTTTAGATTAGGAACTCTAGAAAAAGGTAAGACTAAGGTTCTAGAAAGGCATAGGCATAGATATGAGGTTAATCCTGATTTTATCTCTGAACTGGAGGAGAAGGGACTAGTCTTTTCAGGTTATCATATAAGAAACGACCAGGAGAAACTGATGGAGTTTATTGAGCTGCCTAAACACAAGTTTTTTTGCGCGACACAAGGCCATCCAGAGTTTAAATCTTCTCTGACAGATCCGGCTCCTTTGTTTTATGGTTTTGTTAGAGCTTGTGTTAAATAATATTTTTTTCCATAAAGTTTATAAATAATATATTCTTTCTATTTTTAGTACTCATTGACAATAATTCTTCATAGGGGGAACCCTTTCTTTTCCGACGAGAAATAGATTCTTGAGAATAGAAAAGTATATTAATAAGACCCTGCTTTATATTTTTTTTAGTATGATAAAGATTAGTATGTTGTTCTATGGTGATTTATTATGTATGCAGTGTTAGCTCTAAAGGATGGAACAGTGTTCCAGGGTGAGGGCTTTGGAGCAGTTAAGGACGTTGCTGGCGAAGTAGTCTTTAACACTTCTTTTGTTGGTTATGAGGAATCACTTACAGATCCATCGTATAAAGGGCAGATTCTTACTTTAACTTATCCTTTGATAGGGAATTATGGTGTCAGAAAAGAGGATTTTGAATCAGAGAAGGTGCAGGTTGAGGGTTTTGTTGTTCGTGAACACCAAGATTTCTATTCACATAGGAAATCTGTCAAAAACATCCATGAGTTTCTTAGAGAATATGACATTCCAGGCATATCTGGTATTGATACTCGGATGCTTACAAAGAAGATAAGAGAGCAGGGTGTTATTAATGGTTCTTTGGTAACTTCAGATAAGAAAATAGACCCTGTAGAGGTTTTAGCAAAGGCAGAGAAATTAGAGGATTATTCTACTTTTGATCTACTTCCCAAGGTTTCTGTTAAGAAGCCAGAGTTTATTGATGTTAAGGGTGATAAGAGCATTGCGATGATTGATACTGGTGTTAAGTTGAGCATCATTAGGAATTTTATTAAGAGAAAGGTTAATGTTTATAGATTGCCTTACAATACAAAGCCTGATGAGGTTGAGGATTTGAAGGTGAATGGGTTGTTTTTAGCGAATGGACCAGGGGACCCTGAGATGGCTAAAGACTCAATCAATGTTGTTCGTGATCTTCAGGCTGAATTACCTATAACTGGAATCTGTTTAGGCAATCAGATTGTTGGTTTAGCTTTAGGCGGTAAAACATATAAACTAAAGTTTGGGCATCGTGGCACTAATCAACCTGTTAAGAATCTCTCTGAGAATAAGGTATATATCACTTCACAGAATCATGGTTTTGCTGTTGATTCAGACAGCTTACGTGGAACTGGGTTAGAGGTTTCACATGTTAACCTAAATGATGGGAGTTGCGAAGGAATGCAGCATAAGAGATTGCCGATACAAACCGTTCAAATGCATCCAGAAGCAAATCCTGGGCCATGGGATATTGAAAATATATTTGATAAGTTTGTGAAAGATTTAAAATAAAAGTAATATGGGAAAACACCACCAATAATGACGGCAGACGGATTTGCTACGCAAATCCTACGAGCCACCCCGACGGGGACCCAGCTCGTCTGCGTCATTGGTGGTGTTTCTCTTTAACTTAACAACAATGGACGAAAACTCACCTGAAGAGGAAAAATCAGTTACGAAGTTCTGATTTTTCCTTTTGGTGTAGGGCATACGGAGCATGACTGTGTTTGAGTCCGTTATTGTTGTTAAGAAAAAATAGATTACAAATAACTAAGAAAATGCCAAAGAGAACTGATCTAAAAAAAATAATGGTAATTGGTTCAGGTCCTATAGTTATAGGTCAAGCCGCAGAGTTCGATTACTCAGGTACACAAGCCTGCAAAGCACTTCGTGAAGAAGGGTACAAAGTAGTTTTAGTAAATTCTAATCCTGCTACTATCATGACTGATGCTGATATGGCTGATGCTATCTATGTTGAACCATTGAATGTTGAGACACTTGCGAAGATTATCCGTAAGGAAAAGCCAGATGGTCTATTACCTACTATTGGTGGGCAGACTGGTTTAAACTTAGCAGAACAATTACATAAAGCTGGTGTTTTAGAAGAGTGCAATGTTGAGGTTTTAGGAACATCTATCAAGGCTATTGAGGATGGGGAGGATAGAGAGAAGTTTAAGCAGTTGATGAATGATATAGATGAACCTATTCCAAGGAGTGCTACTGTGAATACATTTGATGAAGCAAATGCATTCTTGCAGAGCACTAAGTTGCCTGTTGTTATAAGGCCCGCTTATACATTAGGTGGTGCTGGCGGTGGGATTGCATATGACATGAGTGAGTTTAGGAAATATGTTGAGTCTGGGCTGCAGCAGAGCATGATCAAACAGATATTAGTAGAGGAGGCAATTCTCGGAATTCAAAGATGGGGCGAGTTTGAGATGGAAGTGATGCGTGATAAGAATGATAACTGCATTATTGTCTGTCCGATGGAGAACTTTGACCCTATGGGGATACATACTGGAGAGAGTATTGTGACTGCACCAACGCAGACATTGAATGATCATGATTTTCAGACACTTAGAACTTCAGCAATAAAGATAATCCGATCTTTAAAGGTTGAAGGTGGATGTAATATACAGTTTGGGCTGAATTATGATAGTGGTGAGTATAGGATCATCGAGGTAAATCCTAGGGTTTCCAGATCTTCTGCACTTGCATCTAAGGCAACTGGGTATCCAATAGCAAGGATTGCTGCTAAGATTGCTGTTGGCATGACTTTAGATGAAATCCCTAATGATGTTACTCAAAAGACCAAGGCTTGTTTTGAACCGACAATAGATTATGTTGTTGTTAAGATCCCCAGATGGCCTTTTGATAAGTTTGAAACTGCAGACAAAAGGATTGGAACGCAGATGAAGTCTACTGGGGAGACAATGGCTATGGGAAGGACGTTTGAAGAAGCTTTACAAAAAGCCATAAGGTCACTTGAGGTAGGAAGATATGGCCTAGGGCATGACCCTAAGGATAAGGTATGCACTAATAAGGAAGAGATAATACAGAATCTGAAGGTAGCTACGCATAAACGGATGATGTATATAAGAGATGCTTTGAAATGTGGGATTAGCCCTAAAGAGATTCATGATCTTAGCGGCATAAACCAATGGTTTTTGGAGAAGGTAAAGAATATTTATGATATGGGTGAGAAGATTGAGCTTAAGAGAGATAGTGTTCTAAATGCAAAGAAGAATGGATTTTCAGATGTACAGATAGCAAGTATTACTGGCCTTAGTGAAGGTAAAGTTAGGAAGTTTAGAAAAGATAATTGTATTTTACCTACGTATAAGATGGTTGATACCTGTGCTGCTGAGTTTAAGGCATATACACCTTATCTTTATTCAACTTATGAAACAGAGGATGAATCAGATACATCTTCTAATGATAAGAAAGTGATAATTGTGGGTGGCGGGCCTATCAGAATTGGGCAGGGGATTGAGTTTGATTATGCATGTGTGCATAGTGTTTTTGCACTTAGGGAAGAGGGGTATGAAGCAATAATCATAAATAATAATCCTGAAACTGTTTCTACGGACTTTGATACTTCTGATAAATTATATTTTGAGCCATTAACTTATGAGGATGTGCTTAATATTATTGAGAGAGAAGAGCCTTATGGTGTTGTTTTGCAGTTTGGTGGGCAGACTCCTATTAATATGGCAATGAGATTGCAAGAAGCGGGCGTTAATATATTAGGTACTCAGCCAGAGAGCATAGACACTGCAGAAGATCGGAGGAAGTTTGGAGCTATACTTGATAAATTAAAGATACCTTCTGCAGAATGGGGAACTGTTTTTTCTTTTGAAGAAGCTTTGAAGATTGCAAACAAGATAACTTATCCTGTTTTGGTTAGGCCATCTTATGTTTTAGGCGGGAGGGCTATGCAGATTGTTGATACTGATTCAGAATTGAAGAATTATATGGAGGAAGCTGTTGATGTAAGTCCAGAACATCCTGTTCTGATAGATAAGTATCTTTCGAATGCGATTGAACTTGATGTTGATGCGCTTTGTGATGGGAAAGAGGTTTTTGTTGCTGCAATCATGGAGCATATAGAGGAAGCTGGTGTTCATTCAGGTGATTCTGCTTGTGTCATTCCGCCCCAAAATATTTCTCAGAAAATCAAGGATACTGTAATTGATTATACTACCAGATTGGCAAAGGAACTTAAGACAGTTGGCTTAATCAATATGCAGATGGCTGTTAAGGATGGTAAGGTGTATATATTAGAGGCTAATCCTAGAGCATCCAGAACTGTTCCTTATGTCAGTAAGAGTGTTGGTGTTCCACTTGCTAAAATGGCAACAAAGATAATGTTAGGAAAGACCTTAAACGAGCTAGGGCTTAAGGAATATAAAGAACCTAAGTTTGCTTCTGTTAAGCAGGTTGTCTTTCCATTCATAAAGCTGCAGGGTGTTGATCCAGTATTAGGTCCTGAGATGCAGTCTACTGGTGAGGTTATGGGTATTGATGAGAATTTTGGAAAGGCATTCTTTAAGGCAGAGGCTGCTTCTTATTGTAATCTTCCTGCATCTGGAAATATACTTTTTAGTGTGGGTACGGAAGAGGATAAGAAAGAATGCATTCCGATGGCTAAGGACTTAGTTGAGATGGGATTTAATCTTTATTGCACCAAGACCACTTCAGATGTCTTTAAGGCAGAGAGGATAGATTCTGTTAAGGTCCCTAAGATAAGAGAAGACTCTTTGATGCTTAATATGATAAAGGAAAAGCAGATAAAACTAGTTATTATGATACATCGTGGAAGTTATCCCAAAAGTGATTATGCGACGATAAGGAGGACTTGTGTTGAGTATGGTGTTCCAATCATAACCAGGAAGAGTTCTACCAGAGCTGCTATACAAGCAATGAAGGC
>JAYEIZ010000342.1:0-6649 GCA_034660355.1 Nanobdellota archaeon | reverse complement strand
TGGAGTGTAGATAAAAAGATGTTTGGGGGGAATGTCAGGCAAAAAAGAGAAGATAGGATCAATACTGCTTTGTTTTGCAGAGCAATATGGCATAACCTATTCAGGCTTTAATCCTGTCCCAGAATCTCCTGAAACGATACTTTTTTATATTAATAAGTTTAAGGTTAGTTTATGGAGATTATTTATGAATATATATTGAAACTCCTTTTAGCAGTTATCTTAGGGGGGGTTGTAGGGCTTGAAAGAGAAAAATACCACAAGCCGGCAGGGCTAAGGACTCACATGTTGGTTGCTGTTGGCTCTGCTTTACTAACTATTGTCGCATTGAGTAATTTTGTTGATGATTCAGCAAGGATTATATCAGGCATAGTAACCGGAATAGGGTTTATTGGTGCAGGCACTATAATAGCACAGGGAGCAAAAGGAATACATGGGCTCACGACTGCTGCCACTTTATGGGCTATCTCTGCAATTGGTATTTGTGTTGGAGTGGGGATGTATGCTTTAGCGTTAAGTGTTACTGGTGTAATAGTATTGGTTTTGTTTCTGGGTAAGCTAGAGAAATCAGCTAAATAACTTTTGCAGTATGTCTAGCGTATATAGAATTACAGCATGAGATTGTTCTTTAGATGGGCAAAATGCTTCTTTCTTTTTATGAACAGAGAAAACCCTAACTTGATTGATTAGATGAATTTGGTTTGTGAGTGCAGGGTCCAGGCTAATATTTTTCTCCTTTAATTTAGCAATTATGTTGCCTAATCCTATTCCTGGGCTTTTTTCCAGTAGATCATTATTTGTTACTTCGTAATATTTCCGATGTAACGCTGTTTCTAAGAGTCTCCCACATAGTATTGCAGAGCTTCTGTAGCAATTTGCGTTAAAGCATTTGTTTAGCTCATTGATGTCTGCGTTTATGTCTGATTCTATGTCTGAAGGTATATTTTTGGGTGTTTGAAAGGTTGTTTTTAGCTCTTCTTTTGGGTAGTTTAATTGTTTTGATAGTTCGATTAATTTATCAACTAATCTGTCTAATTTTTTAAGATCTCTAGATTCTAACTCAGGCATTAGTTCAAGAATTTTATTTGAATATTGTTGGTTTCTCATGTCAAATTTTACTAATTGAGGAAGGTCTAAAGAGAGTGATTTGACTATCTTTAAACTTGACTTAAAGTTGTTGAAAGCGTAGATTTTTTGTTTTTCTTTATAGTCATAAACTGCTTTTTCATCTTTTGGAACCCTATTAAGGTCTATATTTTGCTTAATAGCTAAAGTTATTGAGTTTTTTAGGTTTAGAAGTTTTTTTTCTAGAGGCATTTATCAATAAGAGAAGATGTTTCTGAATATAAAACTTGTGGATTAAGTCTCTAAATGTTTATTGTAAAAAATGAATAAACCATAGTGTAAATCTTTTGAACATGCCCACATCTGTACAGCTTCTATCAATGCATAGGTTGCTTTGGCATTCATAATTGTTGTTGCATTCCTGCATTCCATTGAGTTGTGGCTTTAGATTGTTATCTAAGTCACAATATTCTCCATAGGTTCTAACACCTATTGGTAAACATACTTTGTTTCTGAATGAGCAGCCTGAATCGCATTCTATTGCCTTTTCTTCGCATTTTTTATTGCTACAGTAATTGCTAGTACATTCGTAATCATTCATGCAGTTTTGCTTTAGCTCTTTTTTTATGTACCATCTTGTGTCTTCACCACAATAGCTGTTTGTAGCAGGTTTCATTGAAGGATTGCAGCCTTCAGCATGACATACTCCATTATAATCTGCTTCTACTCCTGCAAGATTTAGCTGGCATTCATTAGGGTAAGTTATGCTATTAACACCACATATTGGTTTCCATTCTTCAGGGCATTTTTCTCCTACTTTATCAGTTGGATTCTCTGAGTAAGGAGTTGTTTCACATGGACATATTTTATTGCATTCAACAGCAACACCTGCTTTTCCTGCTTTACAATCATTAGAGTATGTTTTTCCATCAACTCCGCAGACTGGTGAGTGTGTTTTTGGGCATTCTGTTTCCCCTCCAACGCAAGTGCCATTTTCACAGCCATCTGGACATTTGTAAACTTGACTTCCCTGGGTGCATTTAGGTGTCCAATATGTTTCCCATACAGAACTTCCTGTATCTGTAGATGGACAACTAGTACCTACACAATTATCGGTCATACAACGATCTTCTGCCACTAATTGGCCGTCAAGGTAAAGTTCACCATATTTATAGAAGTGTTTTCCATCTGGGAAAACATTGGTTACATCTGAATCTGTACAATTTTTAGGAGTATCATTTATTGTTATGGTTGGTTCAGTGCATTTGCATAATCTTTGTGCACATCCACCACCCCAATCCTCGCTAATCTTATATTTATTTAGATTTACGTTGCCTGGCCGAGTTCTGCATTTATCTCCTGGCCATATAAATGGTGCAAATAATGGGCCCTTTTTCCATGATTCTACCTGGCATTCTGTACAGCCATCAGATAATTCTCTCATTATAGAACAAGAGTCACCATCATTCCAGTTGCCTGAATCAACTTCTAGATTCATGTCCTTGCATGCATCATCGCAACTGCTGCAGCCTTCACTAAATATCCATGTAGCATTTTGTTTTTGAAGTTTTTCTCCAACGTATTTCTCAACTATCTCTTTTCTATATTCGTATATTTTTTTACTTGTATCTAATCTATCTTTGCAGCATACTACTTTATATTTTTGATCGCAGGTAGCTTCCCCAAATTGAGATTGTTGTAGGGTATTATTGTTAAATGTACACACTGGGCTTTTAGCAGTATCCTTGTTGCTTCCAAAACCATAACAATCATGACCGCACCATAATCTGCCTTGACAGCTATCTTTGTCTACATTACCTTCACCTAAGTCTAAATAATAAGAATAACCGATATCGCACATATGGTATCCATCTTTACATACATTACCCTCATCTCCATCGTGGGTTGTTGAAGTGCAGTATGCCATGTAGGCTTTCTGACATTGGTTGCTTACACACTCATCGCTATAGCATTCATAATTATTGGAACAGCTGCCTGTTGATTTTAGATTAAGCCATTCGCCTTGATAACAATATTGAGTATCTGATCTAGTGCCAGTTTGGCATGTGTCTCTGTAGATTATACCTGAGCCAGGACATATTCCTATAATCACTACTACCCCTTTATTGGTATTTTCATCATAGCTCTTGAACATTATATCCCATGAGCCTAAGAAAGATTGAGGTTTATACATGTATCCTGTTACAAAAGCATCTTGTTTAATGAAATAATCATCACTTGACCTTATATCTATAGTTATTGTGTTTATCTTTAGTGATGAGTTGTCTTCACTGCCTTTTATTATAACATAGGTATCTGCTAATTTTGAACTTCCAAATTTTAATGAGTTGCTGTTTAATGGATCTGCAATATTAGTGTCTTTTAAGTAAACAAGAGAATCTCCAAAAACAAACTTTACATTATTTTGATTAGAATCTATATCTATGCTAGGTGTTATATCTATAACACCTATTGTTGGGTCGTCCGGTAAGTACCAATGCTGGCTTTCTCTTAATGGAGTAGATGTAGCTCCATTTACAATAAATGTTGTAGTATCTGTTATTGTTTTTGCAGTGATATGATAATCTATTCCATTCATGTTATATACTTTAGATTGACCCTCTTTTAATGTGTCTGTGATGCTTCCACCTACTAATGATAGTGTTACTCCATCTATTACTTTCTTAGCCATAAGAATTATGTATTTTTTGCCTAGAATCTCAATTTTATTACCTATTAAGTCTATTAATCTGTCACCATCTACCCTACTTTCTAAGCCACTTTCAAAATTGATGTTGTATTTTGCTATCTCGTCTCCGCTTTTGAAATACAAGAAATTGTCTTCAACATCGTCGTCATCCACTAAATAGCCAATATAGCCTGTATTGCCGCTTGAGAACTCGATAGTTTGTTTGTATGAAGCTTCACCCATACCTGAGGTTACTACTCCTGATTTTAGCATTTTTGGAAGATCTTGTACGTCTAATATAGGTGTTACAGCCGATAATCTTTGATTTTCTGCTAGTATTATCTCTTTAGAATCACATTTGTTTGGATAGAGACAAGTGCCATCTCCACAACCATATATGCAGTTATATCCTACACTTCCAAGAGTATTATCTTCCCTACAAAAGTATTCAGCTAATTCTTTTTCATAACAAGTATCGCTATGGTACTCATCATCGGATTGTCCTGTGAATACTGAGGTTCTTCCTTTTTCATAATAGTTTATGCCGTTGTCAGAGTCTGTGCATTCGGGCTCTTCTAAGCAAGCGCCGTCTTTGCAGCCGTATGGGCATTCTATTCCTCCTGTTGAAGCTAGTCTCCCATCTGAAGTACAGAATGACTCTGCGAGCAGGTTTTTAGAATAGGAGGTATCATAACAATGATCGTAATAGGTGCTATATGAATCTGAAGTAGGTTTAGGGTTACTTGCATCTGGTTCTTCACCTATAATTATAGGATAGGTTGAACCAGCATACTCTCCTTTCCCAACTCCCTTAACGAAAAAGTCAGGATAAGTATCCGGAGTAAATGGGGCAGGTATTTTATGTGTAAGCAAATAGTCTGGACTTTCATCTGAGTCTGTACATTCAACTGAAGGTGTACCTTCAATACAAGCGCCGTCTTTGCAGCCGTATGGGCAGAAGTAGAGTTCGTCCCATCTTTCACATCCGTTTTCCCAATTATGTTCTATAACATATTCCCCTGTATCAGTCTGAGGACAATTATTGGCATCCACTGTTCCGCCTTCATCTAAGCAATCCTGTTTTATGCATCTATCAAATGCTACTAATCCACCATCCATATAAATTTCTCCATATAAATAATAGTTCATTCCGCTTGGGAATTCAGAAGTAACATCAGTATCATTGCATCTTATAACTGAGCATGTTTGATTAATGCATAATAAACCCGGTTGGCAATCACTGCCTTGATCACAAGTCTTGCCCTCTGTGCATGGATCACAAGAGCCCCCACAATCTATGTCTGTTTCATTAATGTCCTGTATCGAATTATAGCATGAATCAGTTTCTACTACCCTACCAGTAACCCCCCTTAACCAATCCCAGAAGCCAGCAGAGACTAATGGAGTGCACAACAAAACAAAGATTAAGACAAATACAAGAAACCTTTTTTTCATTTTATAGTCCTTTTTTGATAAATTAAGTATATTATTTCTTTTATCAGCTTTATATTTAATAAAGTTATTGGTTTTAAAGAAATTGTGTTAACTTGCTTTGAGTTTTTAATTTTCTTAGAAGAATGCTTTCTTCTAGTAGATTTTCTGCGTTGTAGTTAAATTTTTTCTTTACTAAGTTTGTAGCATATTTTAGCATTAGTTCTTTACTAGAGAATTCAATTGGTCTATTATTTAGTGATTTTCTTACAGCTTCCCTCACAACCCATACTCCTAAGGGAACTGAATATTCTCCTGTTATGAATCTTAATGTGAGAATATAACCTTGTCTTTTTAGATTTGAGAGTTTTTCTAAAATAGGTAATCTAGCTGCGTAATATCCTCCACCACAATTTTCGGCATATGTTTTTCTACCTTCATAGGGTTCATAATCTGTCATGAATTTATATTCATTGGAGATATTCCACTCTGCATGTGGTGCATATGTTTCAAATAGTTCATAAGACCACTCTTCTGGGAAGAATAATATTAAGAAGTAATTTCCTAAGTAGCCACCAAAGTAAGATAGGTAGTTTGTTTCTTGGTATTGTTTAACTTCATGGAGTAGGTGTTTTGCTAATGTATCGTCTGCAGCTGTTATAGACCATCTTGTTGGCACTAATTTTCTATTATTTTTTAATCCTAGGTTGCCAATGCTTAGTATTTTTGTTAAGAAGTTTTCTGAAAAACCTTTTTCATATAGATAAAGTAGTGCATCGTTTGCTTTTAGATCAGTATCTGAGACGACTTTGTCAACCCTTGTATCTATTTTTGGGTTCTCTGTTATTTTTGCTTTTTCTAGTTTTGCGTTAGGGCCCATTGGCAGATGATAAGGATCTGTGTTTAGTTTTAGTGTGGGTTTCTTTTCAAGATTTATCTCTATGTCAACTGGTTTAGAGGCCATCCCTATTTCTTGTCCAATGTCTAATAGATTATTTCTTTGTTTTACATGCAACCTAAATCTGGAGTTTATTAAAGCTGAGCGGTAATCTATAATCTGAGGTATTTCAAAGTTATGGTCTGCCCAGTAGTTTGGTGCATCATGCAGCCAGGCATCTTCAGTCTGCTCTGGAGAGCTTAGTATTCCTACGTAAAGATTAGGATAGAAGTTATGTCCAACAAAAGGTGTTGGAGAAGAACCGAAAAAGTTTTCTTCTGGGAGTTTATCTCTTACTTTGAATAATGATTCTGATTTTGCCATGATTGGGCAGAATGTTCTTCCGCAGCTCTGCATAGGTGTAGCTCCTTTGCATTTAATGCATGGAATGTTCATAGAAAGAGTAAGGTTATGTTAATTAAATAGTTTTTTGTTTTATAAATCTTATTTGGATCTTCCAAAATCCCGCATAATAACACTTATTCCGGAGTTATCCCTATAAATTGTTCCTTTATGGCAGGGTACTTCAT
>JAYEIZ010000341.1:0-6676 GCA_034660355.1 Nanobdellota archaeon | reverse complement strand
GAAGAAAGTTCAAGAAGAGAAGAAGAAGGAAAAAGAAGAGAAAAAAGCGGTTAAGAAAGAAGGGCAATTAGAGGAGAAATTAGGGGATGATGAGAAAAAGGATAAGGCAAAGAAGGAAAAAGATAAGATGCTCACTAAGAGGGAAGCATAATGAAATTAAATAATCAGAAAAGACTTGCTGCTCAAATATTAAAATGTTCAGAAAAAAAGGTAAAATTCGATCCCGATAGTTTGAGTGATATAAAGGAATCAATAACAAAGGCAGATATAAGGAACCTAATAAAAGAAAAGGTAATAGTCAAGATAAAAGATGTAGGCGTTTCCAGAGTACGGGCCAGGAAAAGACTAGTACAGAGAAGGAAAGGGAAACAGAGCGGACCTGCTTCAAAGAAAGGTAGTAGAGGTGCGCGCCTGCCTAGAAAAAGAGAATGGATAAACAAGATAAGGGTCCAAAGAGAGTTCCTGATAAGATTAAAAGAAAGGAAGATTATAGATGATAAGCTTTATAGAGATCTATACTTGAAATCTAAGGGCGGGTTTTTCAGAAGCAAAAGGCACATTTCATTATATTTAGAAGAAAAGATCAAGAAATAAAATGGAATTTAAAAGAAAGAGATTAGGAAAAACTAATTATAAAAAAAGATTGAAGCTTTTACTAGCTAATAAACCTAGATTGGTAATAAGAAAAAGCAACAATAACATAATAGCTCAGATAGTAGAATATAATACAAATGGGGACAAGGTAAAGCTGTCTTGCCACTCTTCTGAACTGAAGAAACACGGTTGGAATGGAAATACAGGCAATGTATCTTCTGCTTATCTTGTGGGACTTATTATTGGCAATAAGTCTAAGGATAAAAAGATTGATTGTGTCTTAGATATAGGATTACAAAATTCTGTTAAAGGCTCGAGAATTTATTCGGTATTAAAGGGATGTGTTGATGCAGGATTAAATGTCCCTCACTCAAAAGACATTTTACCTTCTGAGGATAAGATAAAGGGAAAAGATGCTAAAAATTTTGAGGAAGTTAAGAAAAAGATACTAGGTGCATAAAATATGGCAGAGGAAGAGGAAAAAAAGGAAGAAGTAATAGAAACCGTCGAGAAACAAGTATTGAAAGGAGTAAAGAAAAAAGACTCTTTTGACAAAGAAACCTGGAAACCAAAAACAGAGATTGGTAAAAAGGTAAAGGATGGAGACGTAACAGATGTAGATGAAATCCTGGATAAAGGTATAACTATACTTGAAAGTGGAATAGTAGATGTTCTATTGCCAGGTATTGATGCTGATTTATTATTAGTTGGGCAATCAAAAGGTAAGTTTGGAGGCGGCCAAAGAAGAGTTTTCAAACAGACGCAAAAAAAGACGCAGGAAGGGAATAAGCCGCACTTCGCAACTTTTGCTATTATCGGTGATACTGAAGGGCATATTGGATTAGGTTATGGAAAAAGTAAAGAGACAGTACCTGCAAGAGAGAAAGCAGTAAGAAGAGCTAAATTAAATGTAATAAAGATAATAAGAGGCTGCGGTTCATGGCAGTGTGGCTGTAAGGAACCTCATTCGATTCCATTTGCTGTTAAAGGGAAATGCGGTTCTACATCAATAGAACTGATTCCAGCTCCCAAAGGCACAGGGTTGTGTGTTGAGAAAGAATGCCAGAAGATGTTGAAACTTGCAGGAATTAAGGATGCGTGGTCAAAAACAAAAGGCCAAACAAAGACAAAGATTAATCTGGTTAATGCTTGTTTTGATTCATTAAAAAATCTTATTAAGATGAAGACAGCACATAAATATATTGGACAGCTAGGAATAGTTGAAGGAAAAATAAGCAAGGAAGAAGGAAATGAAGAAGATAGCAGTAATTAGGATTAGGGGAAATGTCAACCTTAGCAAGGGAGTGAAAGATACATTCAAATTGTTAAGGCTATATCGGAAGAACTGTTGTGTTGTAGCAGATGATTCTCCTTCATTTGTAGGTATGATTAAAAAGGTTAAAGATTATGTTACTTACGGAGAGATAAGTGAAGAAACGTATAATGCTCTTTTAGGTGCGCGGGGAGAAGAGTATAAAGGGAGAACTGAAGATAGCAAGGGTAAGATAAAATATAATAAATTCATTACAGTTAATGGTAAGAAAATAAAACCTTTTTTCAGACTTAGCCCGCCTAAGGGTGGCTTTGACAGAAAAGGAATTAAGGTTAGTTTTAAGGCGCATGGCGCATTAGGTTATAGGGCAGATAAGATTAATGATCTGTTGAAAAGGATGATTTAGATGACAGTTAACACGAGAAAGAAATTTAGCAGGCAGCGTGCATCTCACACCCACGGCTGGGGCTCTAAGAAAAAACATAGAGGAGCAGGAAGCAGGGGCGGCAAAGGCATGGCAGGTTCTGGTAAACGTGCAGATCAGAAAAAGACCCTGTTTTGGAAAGATACAAAATATTTTGGTAAGCATGGTTTCAAGGTTAAAGGAGTTAAGGTAAAAGGAATTAACATAAACTACATTGAAGAAAAGTTAGAGAAATTATTGAAGAAAAACATGATTTCTAAAGAAGGTGCAGTTTATGTTATTGATCTAGGCAAGATGGGTTATGGTAAGTTATTAGGAACAGGAAAAGTAATTAACAAGTTTAAAATTAATGTTAAATATGCTTCTGCAAGTGCTATAGATAAGATAAAAAAAGCAGGAGGAGAAGTTATTGTTGTTAAAAAAGAGGTAAAATCGTCTAGTTAAGATGTCACTCTGGAAAACTATTCTGAATAATCTCCCTGAAGTTTCTAAACCAACACAAAAGAGATTATCTTTCAAAGAGAAGTTGAAATGGACTGGAATTACATTAATTATATTCTTTGTTCTGGGTTTAATGCCTCTTTTTGGTTTAGGGCATAATTCCTTGCAAAGGTTTGAGTATCTATCTATTATATTAGCAGCTAATTTCGGTTCTTTAGTGTCACTAGGAATAGGCCCGATAGTTACTGCATCTATTGTTCTGCAATTATTGAATGGGTCTGGAATTTTGAAACTAGATTTGACGCAGGCTGAAGGTAAAAAAACATTCCAAGGCCTCCAGAAATTGCTTGCAATATTTTTCATAGTATTTGAAGCTATTATATATGTATTTATGGGTGGGCTTGCACCTTCAGAGACTTTTAGAGGCACACCACTTTATTTTCAGATTCAGCTCTTATTGGCATTCCAATTGTTTTTAGGAGGCATACTCATATTATTCATGGATGAAGTTATAAGTAAATGGGGATTTGGTTCCGGTATCTCGCTTTTTATTGCGGCGGGTGTTTCACAAGAGATTTTTGTACAGGCTTTTAGCTGGCTTCCTGGACCTGGGGGGCTAAGTGGAGTTACTTATTCTATTGGGGCGATACCTGCACTATTCCAATCTTTATCAGCGGGAGATCCTACTACAGCTGGAATTAAATTAGCTGCTTTGATATCGACTGTTCTTGTATTTGTCATGTCTATTTATGCACAAGCTATGAAGGTTGAGATTCCATTAAGTTTTGGCAGAATTCGTGGTCATGGTATAAGATGGCCACTTGCATTCATTTATACTTCTAATATTCCTGTTATTTTGGTTGCGGCTCTTATGGCTAATATGCAATTATGGGGAAGATTAACACAAAATTGGTTTGGGCCTAATATGTTTGCAAGGTTTAGTGAATCTTCTGGAGAGATAGTTGGCGGCTTAGTATATTGGATGCAGGCACCCCCTATTGTTAATAATATCCTTACTCATTCCATGACTAGCTCACAAATAGGGCAGGCTTTGGTTTATATGCTCTTTATGGTTGCAGGCAGTGTTTTATTTAGTATTTTTTGGGTTCAGACGGCAGGAATGGATGCTAAGTCTCAAGCAAAGCAGATGATGTCTTCTGGGCTGCAGATACCTGGCTTTAGAAAAGACCAGAGAGTGCTTGAGAGCTTATTGAATAGGTATATCTGGCCATTAACAATAATGGGGGGTATGGCTGTTGGCTTTTTGGCGGCAGTTGCAGATTTAACAGGCGCATTGAGCAGAGGAACAGGTATTCTACTTACAGTTATGATTGTTTACAAGTTATATGAAGAGATAGCTAAGCAACATATGATGGATATGTATCCTGCCATGAGAAAGTTCATGGGCGGAAACTAAAAAAAGAGGTAAAAATGTTTGAAAATCTTCTAAACCCGGTATTTGACCCTTTATTGGCCTTGCCTATCTTTTGGGTAGTTATGATAATGGCATTAGTTATAACACTTGTTATTACTGTGATCTATAAGTTCACTACTAATCAAAGCCTTATGAAGGATCTAAAGCTGGAGATTAAGGAATTGCAGAAACAAGTAAAGGAACTTAGGAATGATCCTAAGAAAATGATGGAAGTGCAGAAGAAATCAATGAAGTCTAATATGCAGTATATGAAGCATTCAATGAGATCTACTTTGTTTACTTTCATTCCGATAATCTTGATATTTGGATGGATGAATTCACATCTGGCTTTTGAACCTATACTGCCTGGGCAGGAATTCACAACAACTGTTTCGCTCTATGATAATATACGAGGAGATATAGAGCTTATTGTTCCAGATGGAATAATGATAAATGGTGGCGCTATTAAAACTAGTGAAGGCAATCAAGTAAAATGGGTCTTATCTGGTGAAGAAGGAGAGTATTTACTTGAATATAACTTAGATAATAAGAGATATTCAAAGGAGCTGTTAATAACAACTGAGAATACTTACAGCAAGCCAATTGAGATTTTAAAGGATAAAACAGTAAGGCAGATAAGTATAGATAATGAAAAGCAGAAAATCAACTGGGGCCTATTCAAGATGGGCTGGTTAGGGAGTTATATAATCCTGTCAATCATATTCAGTACAGTATTAAGAAAGCTTTTTAAAGTGTATTAGATTTTCGAATTTAAGATGGTACAACCAAGATTAAGGTCAAGGTCTTTAAGAAGGGTTAAGGTAAGGACACCTTCAAAGACAGTAACGCATTTCAAAAGAGAGAAGCCTAAAGTGGCTCATTGCGGTAAATGCGGTGCTAAGCTTAAAGGTGTTGTAAGGGCTCGCCCTTATAAAATGCAGAATATGCCTAAGACAAAGAAAAGGCCTGAAAGACCTTATGGTGGCGTTCTTTGTAGTGCGTGTATGCGTAAATTGTTTATTGAAAAAGCAAGGTAATCTCTTAGGTATAAGGCGACTTTGCCCTTAGGATAAAGAGATTGGAGGAACAAAATGATTGAAATTGGAAGAATTTGTGTTAAGTTAGCAGGTCGCGATGGTGGAAGAGAAGCTGTGATTGTAGACATTCTGGATAGTAATTATGTGCTTATAGATGGTAATGTTCGCAGGCGTAAATGCAATATATTTCATTTAGAGCCAACTTCAAAGAAGATTGAGATTAAGAGAGGAGCTTCTCATGAAGATGTTAAAGCTGAATTCTCTAAATTGAAAATTTCTGTTTGGGAGACTAAACCAAAAGAGAAGACTACAAGACCAAGAAAGGTTAAAAAGAAGAAAGTAGTTGAAGAGCCAAAGAAAAAAGCTAAAAAAGTTCAAAAAGAAGAAAAACCTAAGAAAGAAGCAGAGAAGAAACCAATAGATGCTAAGGTTGTTTCTGTCAGAAAAAACGGAGACGGACCAGTAGTTAAGAAAGAAGAAAAAACAGAAACAAAAAAACCAGCAAATAATGTTAAAAAAGCGCAAGCAAAGCCTGCTGCTAAGAATAATAAAGAGGTGAAATAAGATGGCATTTGATCCTAATCTGGACAAACAATTATTTTCTGAACAAAAAGAGTTTGAAACAACAAGAATTACAGTCTCAGTACAGCAGTACAATGAAGGTGAGAAGAAACTTCAGATCTCTCGCGAGAATAGAAAACCTGATTCTACTGATTGGTCATTTTCTAAACTTGGCAGGATGTTTAAAGATGAAGCAGAAGCTGTACTTCCACTTATGCAGAAAGCATTGGAATTTATGTGAATTTATTTTTTTTCTTTAATTTAGTTCTAGAGATTCTTAACTATATAAATTTAAGTAAATTAGAAGCTAAGAAGTCGAAATTTTGATTATTGCGTTTAACATCGGGGAAGCCCTGTTAAATCCTTTTCCCGTTACGAGCGAAGCGGAGTTCGGGAAAACTGCGACCGCAGAGTAATTTTGAGAGGCGTCCTATCCAAAGAACAAAGTGATACATAAAGGACAAGAATTAAGGGGACAATTTTAATACATCAAAGCCGAACAGGCTGTCTTACAATTACTAATTTCTTAATTTGGTTTCTCGTCAAGAGATAGATAGATTTATATAGTTCCTCGTCTATAAAATTAGTATAAATGAGGTGATTCTAAATGGTTTATATCAAATCAAGCCCAAAACAAACAAAACTTCTTCCTACAAATCTTAGGGATATTATTCCAAAAAACCACATGTGTTATTTAATAGAAGATGTGGCAAATCAATTAGATTACACTGAGTTTGATGAAATGGTGGAAGGGCCTGGTAATCCAAGCTATCACCCCAGAGTTCCATTAAAAATAATCATGAACGGCATTTGTGAAAGAGTTACTTCAACAAGAAAGCTGGATAAGCTAACATATGAAAACATAGTTTTCAGATATTTAGCTGAAAACTTAAATCCCGACTTCCATACGATTGCTTTGTTTAGGAAAGAGA
>JAYEIZ010000340.1:0-6680 GCA_034660355.1 Nanobdellota archaeon | reverse complement strand
GGCTACAATAAATAACACATGGTTTAGTGATTCTACACCTGAGATTGGGTTTAACATAACTGATAATCTTGATACTGCCCTAAATTATAGTATTTTGATAAATGAGAGTGTAGATAATATTAATTATGTTGCAAATAGGACAAGGAAAAACTATAATATCAGCTCCCAACTTAATGGAAGTTATGGGATAATCATTGAAGCGCATGATAATGCAAACAACACTATAAACTCTACGTCTTTGATAATATTTATTGATACGGCCCCCCCTATTCCGTTAATCCTAACCCAAAATGGATCTAACTTCAGCAATAGCACTCCAGGCATAAACATAAACATAACAGACAACTTGGATTCTGAATTGAATTATACATTCTATATTGACTTCACAACACAAAGCACAACTGGGTATTTAAGCAATGGTGTAAATGACACTATAAACCTAAGTACATTATCAGACGGTTATTATAATATAACTGTTGAAGCTACTGATGAAGCTAACAATAAACAGAACTCTACTTTTATACAGATATTAGTTGACACTCAACCACCCGTGGTAACTATACAAAACCCTAGCCCTAATGAGGCAACGGGGTATCTGATTAATCTAACAAGTACAGTGACTGATAGTGGTGTTGGGATTGATGCTGTTACGTATGTATTGATAAATGATAGCGGCTATGTCTACCAAAATGGCTCATTGAACTCTACAGATTCTTGGGATGTTATGTGGAATTCTACTACTGATCTCCCTAATGAAGGGTTTATTTACATCAACTTTACAATAATTGCGAACGACACACTGGGCAATACTAATACGACTGTTGTTAGATTTGTTATTGATAATGTAGCACCAAGCATAAACTTTATTGTTCCAGATGGAGATTACTTCAATGATGATTTCAGTCTGCTTATAGCAGTAACTAACCGTAATCTGACTAAATCGCATTATAATATAACTAATTCTACTTTTGATCTAGTGATTAATAATTCAAATAATTCTATTAGTGCGACCTCTTTCACTTGGAGTGACTATATAAATATCTCAAATACCACAAAATGGCCAGAGGGAAGATACAATATAACTGTGTTTGCAATAGATGATGTGAGTAATAACAGAACATTACATAACTTTTTCTACATTGATAGGACTGGACCAAATGTAACATTGTTGCTTCCTGTTGATTACTATAACACTTCAAATACAACAATAGAATTTAATTTTACAGTAATTGATAATTTTGATACTGTTCTGATTTGTAATCTGACTATTAACGGGACTGTTGAGCATAGTGACTTTATTGTAATTAACGGAACTGTGATGAATCGGACTCTTAAAGGGATAGAAGAAGGAACACAGCTATGGAATGTGACATGTAAAGATGATGCTACTAATGCGAATACATCATTAAGCAGATGGTTTACTGTTGATACAAGCGCGCCTATAATATCTTTAGTAACTCCAAGTAACAATCACTGGAATGGTACTGCCAATATCACTTTCAGCTATACTCCCTATGATACATATACTACTCTTAGTAATTGTTCTTTGATCATAAATGGAACAATAAATCAAACAAATACTAGTATAGTAGAGGGCGCTGAAAATACATTTGATGTCTACAATATACCTGAAGGCGCATATAACTGGACAGTTAATTGTAGTGATACTGTTGGGAATATTGGAACTAACTTAAGTGAAAGAAGGTTTTATGTTGATCAGACTGTTCCAACTGTAAATATAACCACTAATAATGGAACATGGTTTAGTGATTCTACACCTGAGATATATTTTAACATAAGTGACAACCTGGATTCAACGCTTAATTACACGTTCTATATTGATAATACTCCAAGTACAAATGGGACTGCGAGCAACGGAATCATTAGGTCTGATAATTTAACAAGCTTGTCTAATGGGAGTTTTATCATAATTTTAGAAGCATGGGATGAGGTCAATGGAAGATTTAATTCTTCACCTATCACTATATTTGTGGACACTGTTCAACCGACTATTACCCTATTGGCGCCAGCTAATGGCAGCAATACTACTCAAAATGTTGAATTTAACTTTACTATAACGGATAATATGGCTGTTAATTTGAGTTGTAATATAAGTTTAGACAATGTAGTGAATATAAGCGATATTCCTGCAGGGAATGGTAGTGTAATAAACAACACTGTGCCAAGTATAGTGGATGGGTACCATAATTGGAGTGTTACTTGTATTGACAATGCAACCAATTCGCAAACGAGTGCTATCTGGTACTTTAATGTCACTCCCCCAGACCTATTTATTGATCGAAGCTTAATAACATTCAATGACACTTCGCCATTAGAAGGAAGAAATGTTACAATTAATGCTACTATCAAAAATATTGGTTTTTCGGATGCACAAAATGCATTAGTACAGTTTTTCAATGGCGATCCAGATGATGGAGGAGTACAGATCAATGGTGATAAATGGATTAACTTAACTTTTGGATCTAATGTCACTTTAAGTGTTAATTGGACTGTGCTACTTGGAACAACATACATCTTTGTAAGAATAGACCCATCAAATACTATTACAGAATTAAATGAAGATAATAACAAAGCTAACAAAAGCATTACAGTTGTGTCATGGCATACTGTTTATGGGGAAAATGTTGGAGACTTAAGGATAACTGGTGCTTCGAACAAGTCCATATTCAGTTGGTATGTTTCGAATGTTTCGTCGGGGAATGTCTTTGCAACTGATTATGACAGCAGCATTACTTGGTCAAATCTCACTGCAATTGGAAGGAATGTATCTGGACAAAACGCGTCTGATGATTTTGAGGAGATTGATGTTGCGTTAGGCTCTACGAATTTTACAGACTCTATTAATAGAACTTATACTTCAAGCAGCAACCCTAAGAATATAACATCATTTATAATATTCAGTAACACAATATATAATGTTTCTATTGCGAACTCTACTAATACATCAAATTTTGTAACTGGAATTCTATGGGATATGAGTGATGATACAAATGGTGAATACAACGGTACAGAGGATATTGTATTTGTGTCAAAGATAAATCCTCAGGCCCTAGGCAGATACGGCATTTATGATTATGAGATGAGGGTTCCTTCAGAACTTAAGAAGTACAAGAAAACAGATCTGGGTTATGTTGCATTTTATGTTGAGCTAAAATGAAAAAACAGACAAAAATAATAATTTTGAACACTATGATTCTAATGGGCTTAATAATAGCTTACTCAATTATTATTGAAGCTTTTCCATCACCCCATAATGTAGATGGAACTATATTCAATGATGGTGGAGATTATGCTTTGGGCGGTATCTCTGTAACATTAAATGTTACAAATACAAGTGATTTTGTGAGAACAAGAACAAATGGTGCTGGACCCCCGATAGTTGATGCAGCATATACAACATCAGTAAATGGATCTGATGGGGATACTTTAATTGTAATAGCATGGAACTTAACACACTATGGAATAAACACAACCAATCTTTCATCTGGAACGACCTATGCTGATGTAATCTTGAATACAACAAGGCCTAGTGAGACTAATGTTACAATACTTGTTCCTGCTAATGATAGTGTGAGGAATACCAGCTATTCTTTTAATGTCACAGTTAATGTCAGTATATTTGGGGGCAAAGGCGGGATTAATTGTAACGCCACTATTAGTTTTTCAAATCCTACTGTATTGAATGTTAGTGCTGGAGAGAACCTAACAAATCAATTAGGAGATATTACGTTAGGTGCACACAATACAACAATATGGAATGTGTCTGTTATAGGTGAAGGCAGATCTAATATAACAGTTGTTGCTGAATGTATTAACCAGACCATAAATTTTGAGAATGTAAATATAGATTATGCTTATAATATTACTACCTTTGACACAAGTAACCCTGTAGTTAGTTTAATTTCACCAGAGAATAGTTCTATGGTACGAAGGAATATAACTTTTTCCTATACTGTTAGCGACCATTCTATCATTTCAAATTGTTCTTTAGTATTGAATGATACTGCCAGAGCCAATAGCACAAATGTAATAAAAGATATAACTCAAAATTTTAAATTATTTCTGGATTTTGGTGATTATGAATATTATATCAATTGTTCGGATAACAGCAGCAACAGTAATGTTGGTTCTTCTGAAACAAGATTCTTTAATGTAAGTGATAAGGATATTACTATAAGCTCTTTCAATATAACATTCTCTAATAATAATCCAATAGAGAATGAAATAATAATAATTAATGCTACAATCTATAATATTGGTGAGGAGAATGTGTCTAAGGATTTTACAGTTCAATTCTTTGATGGTGACCCAGATGTTAACGGTGTACAGGTTGGTTCTGATTATACTATCAATGGGTTGAATGCAAGCTCGAATATATCAATTAATGTGAGTTGGAGTGTTGTTTCTGGAACATATAATTTCTATGTCTTAGTAGATGCCCCTTTATCTTCAAATGGATCTATAAATGAGGTAAATGAATCAAACAATAAAGCGAATAATACCATATTTACACCATCTTCTAATATCTACTATGGTGATATAGCAGTTGATGTTGTTCTTGTGAGTGCTCTTAACTATTCTGTAATTATGTGGCTTAATGAGACTGACATAAACGGGAATGTTTTCTTTATTGATTCTGACAGCAGCATAACCTGGACAAATTTAACAGCACTGGGGATAAATTCAAGCGGGAATAATGCTACGTATAATGATTTTGAAGAAATAGATGTTGCTTTGAACCTGACCAACCATACTGATTCGATAAATGCTACATATTCTTATGATGGATTAGCTAGGAATCCAGATAGTTTCCTTATCTATACTACAAACATAACTAATATTCCTATTATCAATTCTACAAATAATTCTAATTTCATTACAGGCATCTTGTGGGATAGCAGCGACCCCAGCCATGGAGAGTATAATGGAACACAGGATTTGGTGTTTGCCACTAAAGTAAGTAAGAACTCTCCAGGAAGATATGGAGTTTATGATTATGAAATAAAGATACCTGCTAATCTAAGGAGGTATCTAATACCTGATACAAGAAGTAGCTTGGATATTTACACAGAGCTGAATTAGAATGCGCAAAAGTAATGCTTTCATCACATTTGCGCCTAGCCCTTCTCAAAAAGAAGGGTTAGGTGCATTATGTTTAATGGTAGAATAAAATGTTGAATAATAAAAATGTAAAATTAGCCAGCCAATCATGGCGGCTGTCGTCGCTTCGCTCCTCGTCGTCCACTCCGACGGAGCCACTTAGAAAAACCAGGGGTTGTTCTTGTGCACTGCTCGACTTCGTCTTAAGTGCAACCCTCGGCATTGGGCTGCGAGGACGCTCGCAGGCTCGCGTCCATTTACCAGCACCATGGCTGGCTAATTTTTGGTTATTTAGGTTGATTGTGTTATGTTTACCCAAATTAGGTATTTCATCACATTTGCGTCTTGTCCCATACCACATGTGCAAGGCGCATTATGTTTACCACGTTAGGTATTTCATCACATTTGCACCTGGCCTCCCCAATAAATGGTCAGGTGCATCATGTTTACCAACTTGAAAAGTATTGAGCAGAGCTCAATACTTAGAACCCCTCAATAGTTCAGAACTAGTGTGCTTTTCCCGCCCCTAACAAAAGAGGGGGTTGTAACCAACTAAATGAGAATGTTTTTTTGTTTTCATCGCATTTGCGCAAAAGCCCCTTATTACGATAAGGGTGTCTTTTGCGCGTATTTTTAAAGTAGAATCACTTTAAAATAATTACAAAAGTATTTAAACCGATAAGAAAAATAAAAGTTTAAAGGGGTGTGTAGATGGTTAAGAAGTTTATTAAAGGTATATTGGGTAAAAATGAGGATAAACCTGCTTCTGAGGAGAGTAAAAGTGATAATGATGTTCCTGATGAATTACCTGCATTAGCAGAAGATACTATGGAAGAGGAGAAAAAGGAAGAGAAACCCGAGGAGAAGCCTGTTTCTGAGGAGAAAAAAGAAGCTCCTGCTGAATTGCCTGCAATAGATGAGAAGAAGCCTGAGGAAAAGGCAGAAAAGAAGGAAGAACCTAAGGAAGATAATGATGATTTATTAAATGAATTTAAGAAATACAAGGAAGATTTCAAGGGTGATGGGGAGAAAAAAGAGGTGAGTGCTCCTAAAGAAGTGGAAAAGAGTGTTGATGCGCCCCACGAAGAACCAATTAAAGAGCCTAAGGAGGGTATATCCAATAATATTCATGAACTTGCAGAGGGAACAAATAAATTAGAGGATGAAACGGGCTTTTTCTCAGAACTTCTTTCTGTAGTAAAGAATCAAGGGATTAATGATAGTATACTGAACCAGGATTTGCTTAAAAGGATGAAGGATCATTGGTATTTTCATCCAAAGGAGAAAATCAAATCTGAGAATAAGGATAAGCTTAGCGGAGAATTGCTTAATAAGTTATCTGAATTAAAGCGTGCAGAGGAAAGATGGATTGCACAGAAGAGATTTATAGAGGATGATAAAAGAATTCTTACTGAGAAGGAAAGAGATATAGAGACTAAAACAGAAGAGCTCCATAAGATATTGAATCAGCTTAGGTTTTATGAACCTGCATCTGAGGAAGCAGCGTTTTGGTTTGATAATGGTATGGTTGCAAAGAACCTTCATGAGCTGATGAATCT
>JAYEIZ010000339.1:0-23501 GCA_034660355.1 Nanobdellota archaeon | reverse complement strand
AATAATTTTATTGAGATATACAAGGAGAAGAAAACTCCTTGTATGATTGAAGGAATAGCTTCAAAGAAATGGGATTGGGATGATATTTTTATGAAGTTTTATCAGTCATCTTAGTAGTCATTCTGTTCTCCTATGTGCTTTTTTCTGAGCACTTAGGGGGGGTCATTTTCTAATCGGAGATACTGTATGAATGAAGAAAAAGAAAAGATAAAAAGAAAAAATCCCCGCTCCAGGACTTGAACCTCATTTAAGGAACTGATTTAATCTTTCTTGCTTTCTCCTTAGATTAAATCCAATCCTACCATCAAATAGCTCTAAATCTTTAATAATCAATGCATATACGTTTCTTCTTGCACCATAGCCCCCTTGAAGATTAGAATGCACATCAAAATCATTAAGAATTTTCTCGATTTGTTTCAATCCTTTAAGATTTATTGAGTATAATCTAATGACAGCACTCTTAGATTGAGGAACAACACTCCCTTCATCGTCAAAAAGCGCCCTTAGAAATTCCCGCTTAATCTCTCGAGATGAATTCAAGAATTTATTCTTTAATATCCAATCTTTTGAGTAATACGAAGAATAACTTAACAGATCTTCATAAGCCAACTTTGATCTTAACCTTACAAAAGGGAGAAGTTTCCCTGTTTTTCCAGACGGTTTAAGACCAATCGTTAATTTCAGACCATAGACCCTCCAAATATCATTCTTAAAAGAATTAAGTAACTCTCTATCCGAAATATCATATTTAAGATTGTAGTCCGTATTGCTTTTGAAAGCACATCCATCCCCTATCAGATGAGCTATTATTCTTGCTTTTGCCTTTGTTAATTTCTCAAATCCTATTTTTAATTTTTTTATTCTCATAATTAGGCAATTAATCTAGGAGAATAAAAGATTATTGGTTTTGAGAAAAATAAAAAAGAGGGAAAACTTCCCCCTATGAGTCCCCGCTCCCGGACTTGAACCAGGGATCTTTCCGTCGCTGCTTGCTTTTCATCCCAAGCTTTATGCTTTTGGTCAAGCAATGAATTTATCTACAGCGGAATGTTTTAGCCACTAAACTAAGCAGGGCTGTCTAAAAGAAAAGCCATTTTATTTATAAATATTACTAAACTATTTGTAAATAATCTTATAAACAAGTATAATGAATGCGAGAACAAAAGTCATTGAGTTTGCAATGATAATTGGAAGATCACTTAAAAGAATCCCATAAAAAAGCCAAAGAGCCATTCCTACAACAACAAGAATAAACATCCCTAGTGATAAATCCTTTGTATGCTTTGTTTTTACAGTCTTCATAACCTGAGGTAAAAAAGAGATAGTTGTGCATGCTCCAGCTAAAGTTCCGATCAATGTTATAAAATTCATAAGATAAAAGAAAAGTAGATAGTATATAAACATTGCTAAGATAATTTCAACAACATTGACGAAAATGCGACTGAAGAGGGTTTTTCCGTTAAGAAGTTCGGAAAAATCCTTTTGGAGTAGGGCATTTGCATAGCAAATGACCGTGTTTGAAACCATTATTGTTGTTGTGGTTTTAAAACTAATTTGCAATTAATATACAAAGAAAGAATTAACTAATCACTCAATCATCTCAATCTCAATATTAAGCCCTTCTGGAATAGGAACTCTCATAACTAATCTTAAAGCACGTTCATCTAAGCCTAGATCAATAACTCTTTTATAGATTCTCATCTCGTATCTATCCCAAGTAGAAGTACCGCCGCCATCAGGACCTTTCCTGGTAGCAAGTCTTAATTTCTTAGTTGGTAATGGAATTGGACCGCGCATGTCAACTCCTGTTTTATCAGCTATACTTTTAATATATTCACATACCTCGTTAATCTTAGCTATTTCTGTACTTGCTAGTTTTATTCTTGCTTTCTGCATTTTTCTTCTCTGTTTTTATGTGATATTAGGAGTTTGCTCCATGATAAGCCCGGCTTGCCATGATCCAACTAAGGAAAAAATAAAAAATTATTTCTTAACCAGACTGATACACATTCCTGCAGCAACTGTTGCTCCGGAATCTCTGATAGCAAACCTTGACATTTCAGGAATGTCCTTCTGTGTTTCAATAACTAATGGTGTTACTGGCTTTAACTTAATAATAGCAGCATCCCCATTCTTGATAAAGTCTGGGTTTTCCTGCAATACTTCGCCAGTTGCCGGATTTAGCTTTTTCTCAATAGCTGTTACCTGGCATGCAACCTGTGCTGTATGTATATGGAAAACAGGTGTATAGCCCACTGTAATAACAGTTGGATGGTTTAATACAACAATCTGTGCAGTAAACTCTGTAGCAACTGTTGGAGGATTATCTGTATGCCCTAAAACATCTCCTCTTGCTATATCCTTTTTCTCAATACCACGAACATTAAATCCAATATTGTCTCCAGGTTCAGCTTTTTGCATCTGCTCGTGATGCATCTCTATGGTTTTACATTCTCCTGTAACCCCTTTTCCTTCTCTTCCTGGTACAACAATAACCTTATCTCCTACCTTCATAATACCAGTCTCAACTCTTCCAACTGGAACTACTCCGATACCTGTAATTGAATAAACATCCTGTATCGCTAACCTTAATGGTTTGTCTGTTGGTTTTTCAGGTGCTTTTAGAGTGTCTAATGTCTCAAGTAAAGTCTTTCCTGTATACCATGCCATATTCTCTGATTTCTTTGCAACATTATCTCCAACAAGTGAAGCAACAGGTATGAAAGATATTTCTTCAGGTTTGTAACCTACTGTCTTAAGTAGAGTAGATACATCTTCCTTAACCTTATTGAATCTATCCTCAGCATACTTAGCAAGATCCATCTTGTTGACAGCGATTATTAGCTGGTTAACACCTAGTGTTCTTGCCAAGAATACGTGCTCTTTTGTTTGTGCCTGAACACCATCGCTCATATTACCAGAAACAACAACAACTGCAGCATCTGCTTGTGCAGCTCCTGTAATCATGTTTTTGATAAAATCCTTGTGGCCAGGTGCATCGATTATTGTAAAATAATATGTGCCTGTATCAAATCTTTTATGAGCAAGATCAATTGTAACTCCTCTTTCCTGCTCTTCTTTTAAGTTGTCCATAACAAAAGCGAACTCAAAGCCGGCCTTACCTAGTTCTTTAGCTTTGTCCTTTAGCTTTCTCATTGCTTGTTCATCAATATTTCCAGAATCATACAAAAGTCTTCCAACTGTAGTTGATTTCCCATGGTCAACGTGACCAATAAATACTAAGTTTATATGTGTTTTTTCTTTAGCCATTATATACCACCTTCTATTCTATTCTATTTTTATTATGAATATTTCCTAATTGGGAATTCCGTTTTGCTTTATAAATGTTTTGGAATTATATAGAATTCCGAGACTCTAAAAAGGCGTTAGAATTTTCAGCTGTTTTGGAAAAAGTCTACTTTTTCCAAAGCAGTTATACTTGAAAATCACAGATTTTCAATTATAAACATTACGGTTTTAATTAACCTAAATCTTTTCAAAAAAAGAAGAGAAAAATTAGGCTCAAAAAGAAGTTGTTATTCTAAAATGATTAATCATTCATTTCCAATAACCATAATATCCTGTCTTAAAGCAGTACTCTGTTCACCACCTGACCTGGCAACAAAGCTCAAAACATGCGCCTTAACACCACCATAGCTTAAATCTATCTCTGCACTCCAGAAACCATAACTCCTAGTTGGTGGAGGATCAAAATGAATAGGCACATCCCCTGCCCTTATTAGCTCAACACTATCTACTGATCTTCCTTTACCATCAACCTTCAAAGATACTCTAAATTTTGATTTTACTTTCAAGATTCCTGAACTTAAAGGTGTATCTGTTACCCTATCTTCTGATTCATCATAAGTCTGTATCAAAGAGCTACCTCTTATAATCTCAGGTTTAGGGGTAGTGCCTTGAGTTCCTTGAGAATTAGTACATCTATTAGCTACACAATAACCATAACTTCCATCTCTAAAATCTCCTCCAAAATCACTATCCTTACTTATATCATAAGCACAGTTATACTTATTAGCATCATCGAATCTACCGCAAACACAAGGCCCAGTATTAAGTTTATCAGGCTCACATTTAGGATACTTCCTGCATTTTTCATAACAATAATCATATCCTAAGTTAGGGCAATTCTTTCTGCTGCCACCTCCACAAATACATTCTTCAGTTATTGGATTATGTGCATCTTCAGTCTTACATTGTCCATCAACATTTCTGGTATTCGGATTCACCAAAATAGGAATATTCCTCTCTTGTTTAATTCCATTAGAAACAACAATCTGTGAATTATCATAATCAAAATCCCTCACCGCACTACAACTTCCATCCTCTTTAGGACTTCTAATATCAATATGTAGCACCCATTGATTGCTTCCAGATTCTGTTGTAGATGATGTCCCCTCAATAGTCTCAAACCTATAAGTAGTTCCTTGATCATCAACATCGGGCCTAAACCTCACAGCAAACCCTCCGAGATAGAACACTAGATCATACCTTAACTCTCCACTGAATGCCAAAAGATTTCCATCTTCATCCTCTACTTCAACATTCCCCCCTTTTACTTCATAATTAGTTATACCACTCATCTTATAGAACCTAATAGAATAAGTGCCATCTACCTTTGCAGCTTTATCTTTAGTCTTAATCCTTACAAGCCCAGGATTGCCCTGAGGATTATACTCATCAGGTATATGCCTTACAGCCCCTTCATTAACCAAAACATCACTTGGTTTGATCATATAAGTACTAAAGTCCTGCACTAAATTTCCACCTTCGTTTCTTAATGGATAAACCCAGGTCTGCCCCCTATCCCCTCCAAAGAATGGATTATTTTGAGCATCATAAATCCTGACTGCTAAACATTGAAGCTCTTCATCCTTGCTATACTTCACTTTCCCATTTATGGGCTCATTTGCATAATATGTTGCCCCAACATGTTTATCTCTATCAAGCTTATCATCATCAAAATCCCCATAACCATCTAGCTCAACACCCTCTATCTCTGCAAAACCCTGCTCATAGAATAGATTAGCTCCTTCCCTACACGAAAAAGTTCCAGACGGAACATCTACATTACATCCAGCAACCTCCCTTACAGTAACATCAGTAAGAGGGAAATAAAATACACCATCAGGGTTGTCTTGAGTGAAACAACTTGTAGGATCACCACCATGTCTGATATAATCCCGATCCAACCTAAACTTAAACACTAAATGGTCATACCTATAATCAGACATCTTAACCTTATCTGGAATCATAGTTGAGTCTACTTCTATGCCTTCATTCTGTTTAATATTCCCTCTGCTTTGGTAATATAAAACCTCTCTTGGAGCATTCGTGCCTTGCAAACCTAAACAAGCGCAATTCGTTCCCCAAGGATCTCTCTGTTTAGAGCAATCTATATCCCCATTCATCCTTACATCATCCCGATTAACACAGCCTAAATAAACCTCATAGCCATCTAAATCACATCCAGGATTAATCATCCACGAAGCTCTATACTCATATTTTGATTTGCCAGTTGTAGGGTCAAATCCTAAAAACTCTCTGCGTTGTGAAAAAGGCTGAACAAATGTTGCAAAAGGAGTATCATAAGTTACATCTAATAAGCTATTAAAATTAATCTCCCAATCATATCCAAAAGCCCCTAAACATACTTTCCTAAAAGTATCCTGCTCACCCATACCCAATAAGTTATTCAATTCAGCATTCCCATACTCTGATGCTATCTCATTCTGTGAATCTCCAACACTATCCCATAATCCCTTCATTCCAGCAGACAATGTGCTAAGGGCATCATTATCGCTCTTTGTAAAATCTATGCCGGAGCCAAAAGGCAAACACCCACCTCTTAAATAAGAAATCACTCTCCATACAAATGAACAAACATATTGGGTAAATGTCTCTTTACAAACACCTGTATCTGCAAATCCAGTATTCCTTATGCTCAACAAACATCTCTGCATAGAGCCTAAAATAAAACTCAACAACTGAAACCTGCTTAATATCTGTGTTATAGCAACACATTGGAATGCAGCTACATGCTGTTTCATAGGGTCTATTATCAATAAGTTGCCTACCTGCCCAGGCTTAACCGAAGGATCATAAATCCAATTATTCTGTCCAAAGCACGCTGCAAAATCCCTCTCCTTGATATACCTATTAGGATTATATCTTGTTGCTCCTGATTCAGCAGGATAATTTATCTTATCATACCTATAGCTCCATTTCATCTCACCATATTGAGTATTTCCAAACTCCCCATTCCTTCCTTCAACATCTGTTGGCCTATAATACTCTTTAATATCACCTGTAGTTTTAGGATTAACACAACAACACTCTATTCTTCTGCCTGGGTCACCACTAACATACTCTGGAAAGAAACAATCACTAGTATAACCCATTGTAACTGCTTTATCAATCTCAACATTCTTGCCATCTATCTCTGGCTTTGTCATGTATGAAACACATTCATTAGGAGTTATACAGCCATAAAGCATTGTTCCGTCTTCTCCAGCCAAGTCCCTAGACTTAACATCCCCTACTCTCCCAACTGGTTGGCCAGTCTCTGTCCTTAACCTAAGATCGGGCTGTTTACCAGTTATCTCCCCCTTACAAACCTGCTCACATGACTGAACCAATGGGGCCAGATAATTATCCTCATCCTGTTTTATAACATAAGAGACCTTAACATTCTCATCTCCAGCTTTCTTACTTACTTCATAAACATTCTCCCCTTGTGAATGTTTCCTGTCAATATGATACAAAGCATAATCCATCTCATATCCATCATATGTAGTTGTTTCTAAACACATATCCTCATAACCAAACGTGCCTCTAATCCTATACTTCTCTTCTAAACTTTTACATTTCACAGCCCTTAAACGCCTCCCTCTCACACTTTGATCATCACTGCAGCTACTACCTTGAGTTAATTTTTGATAAATCTGGTCATCACTTAACTCCTGAGTCCATTTTGAAGGTGTCTCATGGCCAAAAACCCTATCACAAGTCCACCTAAAAGCCTGATACAAACTAGCTTCTGCCTCCCATCCCGATGCACAAGAAGGATAGCATACCTTCAAACATTTATCACTAACTAAATCCTGGAAATCTTTACGAGGTTTAGATTCATATCTTTTCAATACCTCTGGATTTTCATTACCCCTATTCTCCTGCAAACAGATTCCACAAGGATCAATCTGATCAACTACTACTGGAGTAGCAACGCCTGCAATCCCAGACTCTACTTGCTTAGTAACCCTCTCAAGCTCACAAACAGTTCTTCTATAGACTGAAGTTACAATCTTAACAACATAAGTAGCCATGCACCCAAAGAATGCATACTGTAAAACCTCCCTGGTTTTCTCTGTCAGAGTATTTATCTTATCCAAAGACTCATTTAATATATCCACAAAATCATAAAGCAGCCAATCTGGCAAAACCTCTCCAGGAGGAATAACAACTGCATCAACAACATACCCAGTCTCTGTACAAAGCACTTGTTCTCCCCTGCCAACTGAATTATTATCATAATACTCATTATAATCGAATTTTACCTTAAATGGAAATCTCATCTCATTCCTAACAGCATCAACAAAACTTTCCCAATCAGTAACTGACCAATTCCCCAGCCCATCTAATCTTCTTAAAGGACATGTCACATAAGCCATCTTCCCATTCCTGCTTAAGCTGGAACTGCAGCTCCCTAAAATTCTGCAGCTATAATTATAACCAGGTAAATTCTCTAGATAACTATTACCACATGCACTTGCAACATGAACATTTATCACTTCACCATCTTCAGCCATACCATAATAATTCATATTAAGTGCAAAATTTATTGTTTCAGTCCCTTCCCTTAATCTTTCAACACTCAAAAGAGAAGGGTATTGGTATTCTATCATAGGCGAAGCACGCCATGTTAGGTCAGTATTCCAACAGCTTACAATCTCATAGCTTACATCTTTAATTCCTTTTTTGCCGCCTGCATCTACTGCAACAAAAGTTAATTCGCTTCTCATAAAATCCTTTAAATCCCTTCGCTCCGGTATTGTTCTATAGGGTTCACCTGTTTCATATTCCCTGACACTAAAAGCTCCTGCCCACATAGAGGTAAGGTCTATATCCTTAAACTCAAAATAACCATTAGCATCCGCTATTGCCTTATAATCAGAACGCGTCGCACATTCATCTGTCCCTATCATCCCTAATTCGCAATTCACCCTTAGTTCTGATTCAGGCAGATCCTGAAATTCATCTGGAACTCCAGAGATATCAAAATTTGTTTCAAACATCCCTAAAGGAGTTCTCTCAACATAAAGATATATCCTAGCTCCAGGCTCTGGAGGGTCTGTCTTTCCTTTTATCGTAACCTCATCTGCAAAATTTTCATATATCTGCGCGCTGCTTCTTGGAGAGATTATCTCTATATTAGGCTCCTTAGTATCTAACAATATCTCTCTCTCTTCAACAAGCTTATTTCCGGCTTTATCAACAGCCTCAATAACTATCTTATAGAATCCATCCCCTTGATCTAAAATAAGTTCCTCTAAAAAATTATCCTCAGTAGATATTGCTCTCTTAACCACTATCATATCTTCATATATATCAATCTCACTAACATCTGGAATCTCTATTGAACCTCCCTCTGATGTTGTGGCAGTCAAAGCATCTGATTTCTCACCTAGATTTCTATTAACATCTATAGCTAGAACTTCATAACTATAGGTGCTCCCAGAATTTACCATTATATCTGAGAAATCAGTATAATCCTCATTTCCAATAGGGGTGGAGGCTATAGCCTTACCATTTCTATAAACAACATACTTCCCAAAATCCTCTATCTCTACCTTGTCCCAACTCAGTTCAACCTTATTAGGTTCTATAGAAGTATTCTTCAATCCAGTAACTTTTGGAGGGGCAGAACCATCATCTTGTGCAATTGTAACTTCAAATGAAATATTAACCTCTTCATTAACGCTTCCATTAACCACTATTATAGGTTCCCCTAAAAACTCTGGAAAATTTATTAATTCCACAACAGGAAGCAAAGTATCGACCATCACAACATATTCTTTTTGAAGAACATTGCCTTGAAGCTTTGCATCGAATCTTATCTTATTCTCTCCCTCTGTTAATTGAACATTATCAAAACTAAAATCTCCAGCACTATCTGCAGCTAATATTCTTGGCCCTACATCATTAACATACATATCTATATCTGCTCCAGGTAAAGTCTTACCTGAAATATCAATATTAGCGCTATTATGATACTCAGGCAGCTGAACATCAACAAACAAAGATACTGAAGGGCCTGCTGCATCATCAGCAAAAGCTACTGGAAGTAATATGACTAACAGTACCAAAAACAATGCTATCATCTGATCCATCTTCTTTTTCATTTTATTTCTGGTAAATATACCTTATCTGAATACGAGCTCAACCCTGCTAAAAACAAATATCTCTCTTCATCTGATTCAAGTTCAGCTTCAATAACATGGAAAGTAATATTCTCCCCAGAGCTTATTGAATCGCTGCTTGGCTCCCACTCCCCCTTATAGCCAGCCTTAATGCTCTCATTATCACTTACATATATCTCTAGATCATAATTAAAATTATCATATCTGCTTGGAACAAGGAGCTTCAAAGGAAAGCTTTCCTCAGAATTATTTATAGAGTAGGTTGCATAATTCTCAAACCCCTCTCTTTTAACAGTTATTATTGCCCTCTCATCTCCTTCTAACCTTATATCTCCTCCAACAACACCATCAACCATCTTATGCTTAACAACATCAACATTAAATTCTTTGATAGGAGTCATATCAAGATAGAATGTTTTCCCTATATGTAAATTTCCATCAGGATCTCTGATTAAATCCCTTCCTGTACCAATAAACATCTCTCCCTCTTCATAACCTTCTTTAGTTGACCTTAAAATACCATTTGAACAATATGGAAATCTTTTCCTCAGAACAGGCAAACCGCCACTACTAAAATCACTTTCAGTATATCCAATATCGCACCTATATCTGCCGCATGTAAAGCTTAAATTAGCTCCACTAATACCTTCACTTGTAATCTTATCACTAACATGCACAGTAATCTCATTTGTAACATCAGCACAATACTCTTCTTCTAGGTATGTATTGCTTGTCTCAAAATAAGTTATTGGAGAATTTCTTCTATCTGGTTTGTTATGGTTAATCTGCCCTTTGAAAGCAAATTGAAAAACATACCTTTCATTATTATCTGTTTCATCATCAACAATAGTAACCTTCACAGGGAATAATAGGTCATAGGTAAAGTGCCATATGTGCATGCATAAATTCACAACGCCCCCTACTTGTTGAGGGCTCGATTCAAGATACTTTCCATCATTAGGCCTAGCATACATCATAAGGTCCCATTTAGGATCATAGTTAAAGCTTACACGCATGCTGGGGTAAGTTGCCTGAGAGATATCCCATATATAATGCATACCATAATAAGAATCGCTGTACCTATCTGATTCAGAGAACGGATTAGTATCTTGCAATTGATAAGGGGTTATCTTTGCATCTTCATCAAAATTAGTGTTCTTAATTTTTATATAAGGTAAGTTTATCTGCATCAGTAATTTTAATTTATCCTCAACCTTATCTAGCTCCCATCTCTCCTTACTACATCCATAAGATATGCCTGCTGTAGGTATCTCATCATCATCCAGACTTAAAAGATCAATAACTTTAGTCTCCACAAAATAATCTCTGTTCTCAGCTTCAATTATCTTGCTGGCTAATTCATGAACCTCCTTTAATCTTATAGGTATTACAATTATATATTTCTGCAGCTCAGATAATGTTTTATTGAATTTATCCTGAACTTCGATTGGATAGATTGTTCTCACCATTACATCCTCTTCCTGAATTTCAACTATAACATCAAAATTCCCTAACTCGATTATATTAAACTGATTATGGAAAGCTGAAAAGTTATCTATGCAGCTTTCAATCCTTTCTTCCACATAATCCTCCATCTGATTCTCAATAAATCCTAATGATGGAACAGCAGTCTTTCCATCATATCTCCAATATGGATTCTTGAATTCATCACCAGGATTCAGCCTTAAGTATGTGCTAGGGTCATTATCTATCCATCCAGGGAAGGTTATATACCCTCCATTAAGCCCAATAATGTTTATAGCCTCCCTTGCCAGATTCTTAGTGCATGACTCAACATACTGCTGAACAGGTATCAGCTCTGGCTGGATTAATTCTGTATCTTCTATGCTTTCCCTCCTATAATGAAACAATAAAAGGTAGGTTAGCAATACAATTAACCCGATTATGATAAATACAGTAATCTGCCCTCTTTTTTTTCCTATCATCTCTTCATTCCCTATGAATATTAAGTTTAACTAATAGTTACTATAACATCTGCAAAATAGTTCTGCATCCAGCTGAAAAACACCAGATAAATAATCATAATTAAGATAAAATGGATATTTAACAGGTTCAATTGTGAAACAATTAAAAATGTTGCTAAAATAAAGATCAAAGGGATAATAAAACGATGAACCCTAAAACCGATACTAAAAGTTTTCTTTATTGCCCGCAATTTATTCTTTTGTGTAAATACAACCCCTAATATCTGGCTAAATAAGATAAAAACTACTGCAAGTACTGCTAAAACAACACCTACTATGCTTTGCTTTGATCCGAACAAGAGTATAGATGCTATAATAATAAATGAAAAAAACCATATCAGATTCAACAAGGTAAATCTTCTAAAATACTCTAGAGTAAACTTCTTCTTTAGAATCCTGCACCAGATTAATCCTTCAAACAATGAATAGCTTAGTATTATCAACAAGAAGAAAACTAAGATAGCTATAGCGCCAACTAAAAAGAAATTCCTAAAAGCAGCTATCGCAGCCTCAACACCAAAGATATTTGCAGCAATATTCTCTACTTCATCCAATCTTGCCATTGGCCCCTTAACAATAAACTGCATTAGATAAAATCCTAGATAAGCAAACATTATAAATAAGAAATTAAATATAACTAATTCTAACTTAAACTTTCTGAATGAATCCAGATATTGCTTAAAATAATTACCAGTCATTCATCACAGCCTCTTCTAGTGCTTCTTCTGGTGTTGTTTCTTGCTCTTCTTCACCTGGTCTTCTATAATGTGTTGCACCTCTTGTCTCTTCAACAGAGCTTATCCTGTTGCAGACTTGCTTAACACCATTACAATCCGTACTAGCAAGATCCCAGCAAGATCTTGCAGTCAAAATCTCTTCAGTAAAATCTAAGCACACCTTATCATAAAATGAATCACTATACTTCACAATAGCCTCTTCACCTACCTGTTCTATCTTTCCTCCAAGTTCAACCGGTTGGTTCTGTTCGTAAATATTAACAGTTCTCCCATCATTAGATAACCCAACATTATATCCAAATTCAAACGCTCTTTCTCTTTCAACAAACTGAGGATTATCTATTCCATAAGTTATTTTGTATAAGTATTCCTTTGTGCCGTCAGGATAATTTATAGTTGTTCTTTCTCCTTCAATATGCGCTCCTACTCCAACTAAGCCGCCAGGCCTTCTAAAGTTCACATAACCTCCTTCCGGCTTATCCCTGGGAACGCTCGCATGGCAAAAAGACTCTTCCCATCTTCCGCTTATAACTGAACCTAAAACAGTTTCTGTAAACCATGTATCTACCTTTCTTCTCCAATCACCGCATTTTATTCCTAAAAAATTAAAGTCATCTGCTGTTCCACAACCAAGTAAAGTGCTTAATCCCCTTCCACCTTGCGCAATCTCAGAAGCAGCCTGCAGCCTAATTCCAAATGACTCAACACTCCATTCCTCATACTTCTCATGCATGAATTTAGTAAATGGATCATTAGCATAATCTTGAGAAGACCATTGCCCATTTGCATTATATAAATTTTCTGTCCTAATTGTCTTAACAGAAGTTCCATCTTTTATAATCCCTCCTGCTATTCTCCCATTCTTATAGATAAACGTTCCTTCAGGTCTTCCATTATCTCTGGTTTCCCTTACATAATCACCTGGATTCATAGTGATTATATTATTTCCACTTCCAATTCTGGCAGTAGTTGTAAACTCTCTTGTAACAGACTCTGCTGACGTGGGAGTGAATTTTGAGCCATCTGGCTCAATAAAATTGCTGCCCCCATAATAAGTATATCCGCCTGGAGTAGTTATATAAATAGAACCAGATGTACTACCTGCCTTATGCTTTCTAGCATAAATCATTTCATTTCCAGTGATAAGACCATCCAGAATAGGAGTAACTACATGATCGGGATGAATAATAACCCTGGTTATAGTTGTTTCCCTAACTTTTAAATCAGAATCACTAAAACTCCATCCAGCATCATTAGTAGCACCCTCAGCAACAGCAGCCAGATAAAGAACATCAATGATATCCCCGCCAAAAGATTCTGCAGCTCTTACAGTTTCTGGATTAGCAAGCTGAATATTCATTCCATCTGCGCTAAAAGAGCCGCCTAAGAAATCACTACCGCCATGGTTCATAACAAGCTGATGCCCTTCTCTTGAAACCAGAACTTCTGTCTTTGAAAGCTGCCCATTTCTGTATGCCTCCCTGGTAGTCTTAGTAGTTCCTGCACTTTCATCATATTCAACTGTTGTACTAACACCATCTTTATCCGAAGGGTACTCAATAGTTGTCCTATCTCCTGTTTTAGTTATTTTTAGCTTTACACCTTGTTGAGTAATTACCTCTGCTCTCGAACCATCAGTTATAGAACTAATCCCTCTCATTGTTATGCGTCCACCATCTGTCAGAATATTATAAACCTCTTGAGATATCTTTAAAGATTCACCATCCTTGCCTAAAAGATAACCTGAAGGGCTATGCTCATTAATCTGACCTCCACTACCAACTGTAAAATACTGCCCTAATGAAGAGCCATCTTCTAACATAGTTTCGCTCCTGACTATATCCTTTCCATCAGCTACAAGTTGATTATTAGCTGTATAGAATTTTTTCGTCTCACTATTATAAAAAAGCAATCCTCCCTCAACTAATGCAAATTCATTTGTAAACCTTGCTCCACTACTCAATATAGCAGACTGAGGTTTTGCTGCACCAGGTATATGGATATAAGGCTCACCACCAATATTGAACGTACCATCTGCTTGTTGTGGTGCAACCACAGTTGATTCAACATCTCCTCTTTTCACTTTAACCAACATATTCCCATTCCGATCATACCCTTCAAAACTGACAATATCTCCAGAGTCAATAGGAATCACAGCAGCAGATGCAGCAACAAATGTCCTATCATTAATATTAAATGACCATGTCTTTCCATTTAACATTCCAGAGTACAAATTAGGGTTAGTAGGATCTTGCTGAAGTACTAAATTAGAGCCATCAGCCAATGTAAGAGTAACTTTACTTCCTTCTGGTCTATATGATTGGTAAACCTCTGGCCTCTTTTTAGTAAACGAAGAACCCGTTCCATCAACTGACGTTAACACACTGCCGTCAGCTTGTAACCTTTCTCTTATTAGGTCAAGAACTCTGTCTCTCTGAATGTTATTAGTAGGCACCCTGTACTCAGTTATCCTTCCATCCACTCTAATCATGTAAATATCTGTTTGCCCTGCAACACCAGAGCCTGGCTGAACATAATCTAAAGAATACTCATTAGATCTCCAACCTTCTCTTAAAAGTTCTTGCCTCAGCTTATCTCTAGCCTTATTAACATTATCAGCGCTTATATCCTTATAAGTAACTAGTCCAGTATAAGCATCCCTAACTGCAAAAGTGAATGTTTGAGTTCCTGATACGCTAGTAACTATTCCCCCTTGCCTAGTACTAATACTAAAACCACCAGAAGGAATAGTAGTGCTTCTGGTTCTAAAAAATGTATTAAACCCCCTATTATTCAATGCAGTTGAATCACCCAAAACATCCATATTGGCTGCAGGATCAAGCGCAAACCAATTACCTTCTCTATCTTGGATTAATTGAAAATCCAGGTGTGGTTGAGTATTAGCAGCATTACCGCTAGTTCCTACATTCCCAATTACAGTACCATCAGAACCTGCACTAACTTGTTGATTCACTCTTATACCTAATGAAGTAGGAGATTCTTGAAGGTGGGAATAACGTGTATAATATATTCCCCCATCAACCCCTGTATGTTTAACAATAACATAATGACCATACCCATCTCGGTCTTCACCAACCTCATAAACAATTCCATCAGAAGCAGGCCTAACAGAAGTGCCTGCTGGAGCAGGAATATCAAGAGAGCTGTGTGTTCTTGTCCCACCTGCCCTAGATGCTCCAAAATGCCCATCTCCATTTCCATCATCCCTTCGCTCAAAAGGAGTATTCCCTAAAGGATTATAAACTACATTCGCAGCTGAGGGTGTTGTTGTTGCTTGTGTCATAGGCCTATATTCCCAACGATCCCTAGTTCTAAGCTCAGCTATGCTTCCCCAAGCTTCAATTGGTTCCCATTGACCCTCATCCCACCCCATCAATACAGTAGCTCCATCTGGCCCAACAATCTCTTTATAGTACGCCTTTGTACCTAATATACTTGGAGAAAGCCCTGTTGCATCAACTAAAGTTCCTTCAATTTGAGCATCCAAAGGCATAGTAACCACTTCATCAGTAGTCCCACTTCTAACTACTGCACCATCTTGCGCACTATAAATCGTACTGGTCTGCCATACACCATTATTTTGAAATTGAACCTGTTGTGAGTTATCTGGATTTATTCTCACAAGAGCTAATCCACTATCTGGGTTGCCATCATTATAAAAATCAGGTATATGAAACCTTACATAAGTATCTTGCCAATCATCAAATGTAATTGTACTAGGATTATTAGTACTCCCAATATTTGTTGAAAATAGAAATACTTTCTTATCCTGCCCATCATAAGTATATATACTCCCCCCTTCGTTGGTGTAATACCTATTTCCAAAGCTATTAGTTCCCCCCTTGGAATTATAAGCTTGGCCTGCTAAACCAAGAACATGATCTTGAAAACTGGCTGGAATGCCTAATTGGCTCATTCCTTGTTGAGTCAAACGGTTTGTCCTAGCATTTATAGGACCAGAATAGAGTAGAGACGGTGAACCACTTGCACTTATTTTCTGAGCATTTACTTCTCCAGAATCTAGTGTAACACTTACATCTACATAATCCTGACTAATAGGTCTTGAATCTAACTTATTCCCATTAAAATCATAAAATCCTTGTTGTGTTACAGTTGCCCAATGAGAGTCAGCAACATCCATCCCTGTAATCCCTATCACATTTCCAGTAACTAAATTCCCAACAGTGCCTCCAGTGATATTATCAGAGCTAAAAAACCCAGCTCCAATTACAGCTACAGCTAATATAATCAAAGCAATTCCCATTTCAAAGCTTGGCATCTTGTGCTTATGGAACATTTTTCACAATTTCCCGGTGCCCTCCTTTTGCTGAGCCGATTCTTTTAAGCAGATCTTTTTGTTTAAGCTTTGACATATTCTCTTTGATGCTCATTTTATTATACAATTGCCTATTTTTTATCGCCTTTTGAAAGATTAGAAATCTTTTCCATCAAAAGATTTCTTAAATTTTCAATATCTATCTTTTGCGACTTACTAATTATCTCTTTAACACTTAACACAAACAATTTTACTTTATTCTCATCTTTCAAAGTAATATTCTCAAGATAGTACTGTACTTTAATCCTATCTTCTTTCAATTCTTCCAAAAATTCAATATCTTCCTTCTTAAATGAAAAAAGGTTCATCAAAGCGATCGAACAATCATGAATCTCTGATTTTATACCAAATTTCATCAATAAAGCATACAAAACATCATAGCATGCATAATACGATGTTATTATCTTCCAATGTCCCTGGGCTGTTTGCATTGATTTTATATCATCTTCTGCTCTTGAAATATAATCCCTGCACTTAAGTTCAGATGGCTCAATCAGTCTAATCCCTTTATTAACTTTCAAACACCAGTCAATACTAGCCATTATAGTACCTCCAAAACAGATCCACTAACTCAGAAGTTCCCTTGACAACAATATGGTCTCTCAAAACCTCCAGCATAAAATTCTCCTTATTGAAGAGTCCTCTTTCAAAAATCTTTTTACTCATCTGCATTATATGAACTTTGATAGGGTAAAGATTAGTCAAATCTTTCATTTTTTTCTTATCATAATTACCTAAAACAAGAACATCCAAATCTGAAGTTTCTCCAGAATCTCCCCGGGCATAGCTTCCAAACACAACCACGCCCCCACTGGTTAAATCCCTCATCTTCCCAAACAGATCCATCAATTTAAAATCACTACTCAAAAATATCACAGTCTGGAATTGCTCTGCCACTATCATTAGGTCAAAAACTAAAGGGTTCTCTAAGTTAAGATAATAATTCTTTATAGTTCCCTTCTCCTCACATTTTAATATATTATTACCAGCTAAAAACTTAAGTTTATTTGAAATCATCCTCTGGCTCCCACTTATCTTTTTTGACAACTCTCTCCCATGAATGCCTAGTTTATAATTTAAAGTATACAAACTAAACACATCCACAGTATTGAGTATTTTTTTACTCAATTGAGCACTTTTTTGCTTAAATCTATTTTTTTTCATATATCCCTCTTTTAATAAAGTTTCAATTTTTACCATTTTTTTGGGTATTATATTTACCAACTCTATTATTCTTGAACATTTTCTCCCGGATTATCTAATTCATCTAACCTCTCAAAATAAACCTCACACATATCTCCCTGTAATTTATAATCAAAGCTCTCTCCCATCAATGTTATATCCTCACCTATCTTTGTAAAGAGTGCAATGCCATTCAAAGCAGAACATGCCCAATTCACACTTCCAGGTGTTTCTGGGCAAAACAATCCTAAAAATCCAAAAACAGAAGATAGTGGATCAGATACTATGCCACTAACCTGCCGCATCAAGCTTCTCATCCAGTTAATAGGCAGAACATACATAGATAATTCTATTGCCTCCCCAGCAACATTCTTACAGATTAAATATTTCCTCTGTTCTTTACATACATCAATCGGAATATTATCAACATTTCTATCAGCCAAGCAAACACCATAATTGCAATAAATCTGCCTCCATCTTTCTATCCCATTAATTATGCCTGGAACACACCCTGTCGCTATGCTTAAAAACAAACTTTCTTTTGGTGACTCAGGCCATATGCTTGTTGAGCCTAATTCATATTGAGCTAAAAAATCAGTCATGCCTCTATGTTTCGCTTCATAACTATCTTGGCTTTCCCTTAACCAATTTCCCCATAAAGCACCATCTCTTCCCTCGCCAGTTGACGCATCTTCATTTGCTTTTCCATCCTGAGCAGTACATGAAATATAAGAACAATACTTATAGAATGAAGTGGTACTTATTTTTGCGGTTTCTTTTCCAGCATCGCACGCAGCAGCTGTTCCCCACTGCCCTTGAAAAGTAGCAGCCAGGATACATTTAGCAGCCTGAAGCTTACCCACTAATCCAACTAAACCGCACGTCTTTTCCAGAAAAAACATCATCTTCCTCAAGCTTCCTACATACTTTGCTCCAACAGCAGCCTTTTTCTCAACAGCCCTTATCTGTTTTTCAATACTCTCGCTATACTCTCCTAAAGGCATATTATAAAACTCAATATCAATAGTAATATTCTCAATCTCAGTATTCTTCATCACATCATTCTCAACCCTGGAAAGAATACCTAACGGACAATTGATAGATATCTCATCTACCCTAACAGGCGCAGGTGATAACGTAATAAGCAGATAAGGATTATTACTCCCAATCTGATCATTAAGCAATTCATGTGATTGGATATAGGCAGTGCTTCCTTCTATATTATCCTTACATTGCCCTAAACCAATTGAAACAGTACTTTGATCAGCAGTTATTGGTTCAAGAAGAATACTACACATAACCTTATAGTCTATTAAAGTAGTTATCTGCCTATCAACTAACTTAGGGCTGCAGGTTACATGATGGTTCCAATAGTTAGGATTAGTTACATCAGCATACTTAAAAACCTCAAAATCACGGGTCGTATATTCTTCAACATTTCCAACATCATCTACAAAAACTAATGGAACACTCCCATAGATATAATTAGGAACATCAATTGAATCGCTTGTAAATTGGCAGGAATATAAATCTCCTTCCCCTCTTGTGCATTGTCCCCCTACTCTACTTACATCACCATGCGAAGTAACATAATTGCTAAAATCAGCATAAGCCCTCAACCCATTACTCTCCCTAACATCAACACTTATCGACAATTTATCTCCTGTCTTAATAGCACCATCTATTGCTTCAACCCCTCCAGCGCCTCTAGCACCCACATTAGATCCTACAACTGCTGGCTTAACCTTATCAACAATAAGAACAAAAGAATCATCACTCATAATATTACCTAATCTATCAACCCCACTAACAGTGACTATCTTTTCTCCATCATTTACATTAGATCTTATATCATCATAATAACATCCCCACTTCCCATTACCTACTTCAAAACAATCTCTCGGCAGCTCATCCCCTAACCGCGGATTAATATTACTTAGATCTAACCTGATATCTTCCCTATAAACACCTGCTGGCTCATTAAATTCAACAGTGATATTATTCAAATCACCAATATAACTTCCATTACCCCAATTAGTCCTAACACTATTAACTACAGGACCGATGTTATCATAACTTAAAAGCTTGCTTAAATAAACAAGAACAGAATTTCCTATAACATCAGAAGCATTAACACTCACATTAATAGATGTTGTATCTGGATTTAATTTAATTATAACATCTGTAACATTACAGCTATGCCTTCCCCCGATGCCTTCACTACACCTTGCTAGTTTCTCATCATATCCCGCCATATTATCAACATTAAATCCAGAAACATCAACATAAGTTTCACCAATATCAGAATATTGGTCAGTAACCTCAAAACCAACAACAGAATTCCTAATCTCATTATCTCCGAAATAGTTAAGGCTTTTTCCATCCCTATACATTATATTCAAAGAACTAATACTTGGAGCAGCATTATCATAAGCAAAAGTCTTAGTGCTATATTCAGATGGATTATCCAAATTATCATAAGCAACCAATGTAAGAGCTATATCTCCTTCTGTGCTGGTAATATCACTAACAGCTAGGCTAATCTCCCCCTCTTTAGTACAACTATTAAAAAAATCTCCTTCCCCCCTCTTGAATGGAAGTGAATTTATATGTTCAGTATATATCTCGCTGCCACTAACAGAAAATCTAAGCTCTTTAACCCCGCTACACTTATCAACAACATCAGAGTTAGATGTATCCTTAACTCTGTACTTAATAACTACATCATCTCCTTCACCCACATAAGGAGTAATAATATCAAACAATTCAATAGTAGGGCCATATTCATCAAAAGAACCGTGCAAGGTTATCTCACTGTCTTTAGGCCCGTTATTATCCTCATGCAATCTTATGTTAAAGTCATGTGATGTAATCTCCCTAAACTCAATCTGGCAAATAAAATTACCCCCTCCGACATCAGTGCATGACGCAGGCGATTCATCAGTCAACCATACTCCATTCACCTTGAATTGGGAAGGAGTAATCCCATCTTGATCATCTGAAATGCTAGCAGTAACATTTACATAAACTACGTCAGCCAATGCACCATTACTGCTCCTATAATATCCATTAATGCCTAAACCTCCATAAATATATCCCTCAGACACACTAGCAAAAACAAGTGAAGAATAAATAGGTATCATCACTACTAAAACCGCCAACAACATTGCACTTCCCCTTATTATTTTATTCTTCATTTTATTTAAACTCTGGCCATGCACCATAACCATACATCTTAGATGATTTCTCAATATCAACAACATCATCAATATCATCAATTGTCATCTCACTCTCATCAAGATCATAAAGATTATGTGATAAAGCATAAAACGTAATAAGATCTGAATTTCTAAGATTATAGTCAGTTATTGTTATGTTCCTGATCAACCCGCCACTGGGATACGGTTCTGGAAACTCATAAGCAGGGATATCAACCCCTTCAACAACACTTGCAGGTATAGTGACCTTTTCATCAAGCAAAAGATATACTGTAAGCATATAATCTCCTTCTCCTACTCTTATCTCAGAAGGTTCTGTCTGGTTCCATGAATATGATGCAACAGAATTAAACTCTTCTTGTTCAACTGCCCTTATCTTCTCTAAGCTAATAAGAGCACTCTCCCCTTCCCTCAACTCAACCTCCCTTAAGGTAGGATGCCAATAACCAAAATTTCCACTATATTTTTTCTCAATAAGTTTCTTCTTAACAACAAAATTCTTAAGAACTATAGGCCTTAAGGTAAACTCAATTAAATCTTCGCTATCAAGCTGAGTATCAAGTGCAGCAGATGCCCCAACATAATTCTCCTTAACAACAGAAACCACTCCACCTAAACAAAGTGGGAATCTCTCACTCAAAACACCATTTTCTGTACTTCCAATATGGCATGTCTCATCAGCGCAGCTATAAAATACCTCAACACCATCTACCTTATATCCATCAGAGTCGTATACATTAACTGTTATCTCTCCAGAATTTCTTTTATCCACATCACAAAACATAGATGATCCAGTATCAAGTGCCGGGCTAGAAACATAATTTGCAGGCATAGCATTGTTATTCCTTAAATTTGATTCCATAAAGAAATAAAAGCTATACCCCCTCCTATTGAATGCATATGGATCCCTGACCTGAACCAGAACAGGATAACTAACATCATAAGCAGTATTATAGTCTTGGGTTCCTACTGGAAACGAAAGAGAATTAGAAGAGAATGATTCCGGCCTGCACATCCCCCCCCTACAATTAGTCTTAAAATATATTGGCCACCAATCATAATAAAGAAAGTTTACTTCTAAATTAGAGTGGTCAGCAGCTACTTCAACCAACATCTCAGAATTATATGCATAATCTAATCTGCTATCGCCAGTATTAACTTGCCTATCATTGAATGTATTGCTTACATGAAGCGCCTGAACATAAGAGGTAAGCATAGCAATAAAATTCATTTTTATAACCTCAACAGGCCATCTAACCCCTCCACCAAAACCGATAGCCGTATCATCAGTAGGAGGCAGCATATTTGAGTCAGTATCAGAGAAAGCAGCGATCTTATTCTTTAGGTCCATCTCTAAAAACCTAGAATCAGATTGCATCTGAACAATCTCCTTGGACAATTGATAGACTCCCTTGATATCAACAGGAAGCCTTACTAAAAACTCAGATATCTTTCTGCTGCTGGCCTTACTAACTTCCAAAGGATATTTCAGAAATACCACAATCTCATTATCCCTTATCCTAACATCAGAATCAACATCCCCTAATACCTCGACAGAAAACCCTTGATTTCTTAATATCTCAAAATCATTCAAACAAACATCAAGATTACCATTAATATAATCCTCTATTTCTTTCTCTATAGATGGCCTATCTTCTTGTTCTCCATCTAACCTATAAAGATAAAGTAAATTGTCAGGAGCTGCAATAAACTCGCACTGCCCTTCACAATCATTGCCAGACTTCATGTAATACCAGTATGGCACACTATAATCTGAATAAGGCGCCATCCTTACAGCATCTGACTCTGTTGGCTCACTAGTTGTACTAATTCCATAATCCCAAGGATCGACAAAACCGCCTCTAGCACCAACTGCCCTTAAGCCATCTTCCCCTACAATCTCCAAACACTCATCAATAAAATACTTTACAGGGCTAAACTCTAAAGGAACCTCCTCTACCGATAAGTCCCTTCCAAGATCCAAAGTTGTTGTAATAACATCATTACGAATACCCAAATATAGCCCTACACCTACTAGAACAACTATTCCTAATATTATGAACAATGTTATCTGTCCCTTTTTCCCACTCATTTTAAATCTTCAAGCCCTTTCTGAATTAGTTCTAAATCGTATAACTTTTGCTCCATTAGTTCCCTAACTAGCATGGATTTCTTCTTGCCCAACCTTTTAGCTATCTTAGAAAGAAGCTTATCAATCTCATCGCTTACTGTTACCCTGATTTGTTTGCTCATTCTGCCCCTTTTTGAGTATTTAATATACTATTCTATATACTAATATATAAACTTTTTGCTTTGATTTACCTATTAATTAGCCTTAATTTAGCCTTTTTATAGCATAATTATACTTTATTTAGCCTTAATTTAGCCATTATTTATACATTATTAGTAAAAAAACTAATTAATAATCCAGCCATGGCGCAGACCGACCGGGGGATGTCCCTCAATGTCATTAAGTTAACAAATAAACGAAATTCATTATATCAAATTAATTCTTCACACTCTGTTCCATAGTGTTAACTTACTAGTGTTAATCTTATGAATCTCATCCTTAGCATTAATTTTCC
>JAYEIZ010000338.1:0-6781 GCA_034660355.1 Nanobdellota archaeon | reverse complement strand
TGGCACGGACATGTTAAAGGTAAGGGCATGCTTATCTTCATTCCAGATAAGCCAAGACTTAAAAGAGATATTAGAATGTAATAATTTAAACTATTTAAAATTTGGGAGCGTTAGCGACCTTTCTTGAGAAGAAATTTATTAGAAGATAAATGCGAGAAGGAGATTCTCCATAAGGACTAAGCTAACAGGTGTTTTTATATAGTGCTGTTGATTTTCTTTAGATTCATAACAATGATTTCTTCTATTAGATATTTGAATGCTTTATCATCTCTTTTTGCTGATCTTTTCGTTAAATCCAGATATAAGTCAAAATAGCCTAATGGCAAGTCTAACATAGGAATTCCATGGCTTCTTAAGATATGAAGCATCAACAATCTTGAGATTCTGCTGTTTCCGTCAATGAAAGGATGAATTCTCTGAAACTCGTTATGGAAGAAGGAAGCAAAGCCTATAATTGCCTTAATATCCTTTTTATTCACTTCAAATTTTTTATATTCCTCTATTAACTCTTTTAATTTTAAGGGAATTAAATGCCAATTACATGTCTTAAAGTTAGGATTAAGCTTTATCCTTACATTTTGTTTTCTTATTTCGCCTGCTCCGCGAATATGGGACATTGCAACTCTGTGATATTCAAGGATTAATTGTTGGTTTAGTCTTATCTTCCTTTTGGCATTTGCTATCATTAAATCCACTGCTTTTCTATAATTTGTAACTTCCTGAATATGAACCAACTTATGCTTCCCTGGGACGATATTATCCTGGATTAATTTTTGTGTCTCAGGCAACGTTAATGGATTGCCTTCAAGGGTTAAGCTTGAATAGATAAAATTAACTTCTTCTTTGTTCTCGAATTCTTCTATAATGGTGTAATTAATCTTAAGATTATTCCTATATTTTTTTAGCTCCTTCTTTATTTCGTCAATAAATGTCTTCTGTTTGGGAGTATAGAATTCAAGCTTCTTTCCAAAAAAGCTCATCAAATCAACCAGAAAGTGATGTCTTAGTAATTTGCATTTCATGGGCTTTTTTGTTACAACCAACAAAAAACCGTATTTTGCTAATGCGTTGACATAATAGCTGAATGTCTGAGGATGCACTCTTATATCCTTTATTGTAAAAAACTCCTTCATGGAGGCTTTATAAACAAACTCAAGAACTATTTTCTTGAACATCAGGTTATAATTTATGCCATTGTTTGTACAAAAGGAGATTAACCTGAATAGGCTCTTTGCCTTTTCAGTGTACATAACTTTGACTGCGTTATCTCTTTTGATGTAGCCTTTCTTCTCTAACTTCAGAACATTGTTGAAAATATTTTGATATTCACTCTTGGGCTTTTGTAAGGTCTTGACTATATCAGCTACTTTGAGCCCACCTTTGGAAGCAACAACATAAAAAACATCATATTCTGATACCATATGTAATTAGAAGAGGCCCTTATATTTAAATGTTTCTATTATTCATTTATTATTTAGTAAAGTTAAACTTTTTGTGAATAATACTAGGATAAGGATTCCCACATAAGGATTATCATCCTTATTAACCTGTTGAGGGTTTCGCTTCGCTCAAGCCCACTAAGAAATGAAAAAGTGCGGAGACGAGGACTTGAACCCCGGTAGGCACTAAGCCAATAGATGGCTCACGAATGCTTCATCGATCTTTCCTGAGACCTCATCACTCAACTGACTTGAGTTTGGATGTTTAGTACCTATGGTAACCAAACGCTATCCCGTTTGACCACTCCGGCATCTCCGCGTAAATAAAGCCGGCATCCTCGCAATAGACACAAAGAAAACCAATGTTGTTTAAAAAGTTTTATATATTCTACAAAGTAATTAGATTAGTATGAATGTAATAGAAAATCCTGTTAATTTAGCAAAAAAACTTATCAGTATCCCTTCTATCACAGGAGAAGAAAGCAAAGTTGCGAATTACATCTTCGATTACCTAAGATCTATTGGATTAAAGCCAGAATTTCAGAAAATTGCAAAGAATAGAAACAACATTATAGTCAAAGGAAAAGACAATCTATTGATTACAGGGCATATGGATACTGTTTCTTTTGGAGGGAAGTGGAATTATGATCCTTTAGGGGAACTAACAAAAACTAAACTATACGGAAGAGGAACCTGTGATACTAAAGGAAGTATTGCATGCATCCTATCAGCATTAGCCAAAAACCCTAATAAAAACATAAGTTTATCATTCACAGTTGATGAAGAAGAAAACTTCATGGGAATAAACTCTTTAATGAAACTTAGGAATAATAAACTTAAAAATATCAAATATTGTATAGATCTAGAGCCAACAGGCCTAAGGATAGTTACAGCACACAAAGGCCAGATTCGTTTTAATGTAAGTGCAAAAGGAAAAGCAGCACATAGCAGCGTTCCACAGAAAGGAGATAACGCAATTCTAAAACTAACTAACGTTATTCCAAGAATAAAATCATATTCTAAAAAACTAAATAGCAAAAAACACCAGTTAGTAGGAAACCCAACAACAAATATAGGAGTTATAAGTGGAGGATCATCCTACAGCACAGTACCTAATTATGCAGAGATGCTAGTAGACCGAAGAGTTATTCCTGGTGAAGATGTTAAGAAAGTAGTAACTGAATTTAGAAGAATGCTCAGGCCAGTAAAGACCTCTACCACTCAACAACATAAGCCGGTGGATTTAAACCAAAACTCACCTATAATCAAGCAAATGCAAAGCATAATTAAAAAACATAAGATAAACCCTAAACCTATTGGAGTTAAGTTCACAACACAGTTTAGCATAATGGCATATAACAAAATACAAGGTTTTGTTTTTGGTGTTGGAAACGTCAACCAAGCTCATAAAATAGATGAATATGTTTTTCTAAAAGACGTTATTAAGTGCCACAATATCTTCTCAGAGCTTGTATCTACCATATAATTCTCTAAAAACTCAACAACAATGGCGAGGCGAGGCAGGGGTGAATTAAATGTCGAAGGCATTTATGGCTTTTAGCTGCTCCCTACGGGATGCCGAGCAAGGTTTTGAGTGGCATTAAAATGCGAAGCATTTCACTCAAAACCGTCGAAGCCATTATTGTTGTTGAGTTTTCTAAATAATCAAACAATATTTAATCTAAAAAACTAATAAGAATTCTAAGCCAAAGTATTTAATTTACCTTCAATATCATTCAATTCAGCTTCTAATTTTTCAAGTTCTGTTTTTTCCTTAGGCCCCTCTACCTTAGCAGGCAAAGGGTTTTCCTCTTTTTTAACAACTTTCTTCCCTGGTTTTTTGATTCCTACTTCTTTTACCTTAGGCATAGCAGTCTTAAGCTTATTTATCAGCTTAGAGATGTCTCTGACATTACTCTTAAACTTCTCAATAAGGCGATGCTTTTCTTTCTTCGCAGATTTAAAACTCTCATAACTTTTCAAAGATTCTAAAATACCTTTAGAGCATTCTAACAGATTTCTTCTTAATTCGCTATTATTCTCTATTCCAACAAATAATGGATTTTCTTCTTTTTTTGGCATTTTTATTGTGATGGTTCAAATAATATATTATCTATCCCTTCTACTTTACCTTCTATATCATTCAGCTTATTGTCCCATCCTTCCAGTTCTGAATCTTCTTGGTGTTTTAGCTCTCTTATCTTAGCTAATGTATCTTTTGCTTCATTTAGTTTATCTTTTATCAAGCCAACAGTATTCAAAACATCCTTGTAATTGTCTATTTTTACGAAAACCTGAGTTTCTACCATATTAATACACCTCTATGCTGCTTCTTTAAACAGATTCTTATCAATAAACATAATCTTTTTGTGAATATCATATAAACTATTATTTAATTCGCTGTATTCCTTTTCTACTATTGGTTTGTTCTCCTCTGATTTACCAAAGAAGGAATCGATGCTTTTTAAGCTCACTTTTAATTCAGTTATACTGCCTTGAATAGACTGGAACTCATTGATTGTAATGAACTTTTGTTTCACAACTGCCTTAGGACTTATTTCTCTTGGAATAGGCATTTGCATTTCTTGTATCGGTGCAGGCTCTTCTACCTCAGGCATAACTTCTTTAGGTACAACATGCTCTTCAAAATCTAATGGTCTTTGCACGGGAATATCGGGCATCTTCTCTTCCATAGGTAAAGGCGGCATTTCTTCTTTTACATCCAATGGTGGAAGTGGAGGGATATCCTCTTTAGGCAACTCAGGCATCTCTTCTTCTATTTTTGGCAACGATTCCGTTTCATCCTTCTTTTTGGATTTTAAAAATGAGAATAAACCTTTCTTTTCCTCTCTTTGGATTAATGGAGGGGGCGGCAAATCTAATTCATCTTTTTTTATATCTGGCTTTGAATCTATTGGCAATGGTGGAATATCTAATTCGTCCTCTTCTGGCAAAGGAGGTAATTCAGGTAATTTATCCTTTTTTTTCTTAGACTTAGGAACGTTCTTCTTTGGCTTAGGCGGTTTAACCATCAATTCTTCATCAACAGGCTCATCCATAGGAAGATCTTCCCCAATATTCTTAGGAGGCTCTGGAGGCAAATCTAGGCCTAAATCAGCAGATGACTTTTCCTTCTTCTTTAAAATATTCAAAAATCCCATTTTCCACCCTTGACTTTAGAAATAAAAAAAGGACTATTAAAGCTTTGTGTAGTATTTTAAAATGGTGACATTTAAAAATAGCTAATTTTCTAGAAAGTTTATTAAAAGACAAAAACAACCTTAATAATATGAAAGAAGCCCTTTACTACAAAAAACTAAAGGACAAAATAGTGCAGTGTTCTCTATGCCCTTGGAATTGTGTAATAAAAGAGAATAACGTTGGAAGCTGCAAAGCAAGAAAGAATATAGATGGTAAGCTCTATTCATTAGTCTACTCTAACCCCTGTTCTATTGCGATAGACCCAATAGAAAAGAAACCATTATACCATTTTCTGCCAAATTCAGTTTCATTATCTGTTGGCACATTAGGATGCAACTTACACTGCCTACACTGCCAGAATTATGATATCTCACAAAAAAAAGCAGATAACTTCCAAGGTAGGGAGATAACACCAGAAGAATTAATCAAAATAGCACTCAAAAAAAAGTGCAGCTCCATATCATATACATACAACGAACCTACAATATTCTATGAATATGTTCTGGAAACAGCAAAACTAGCAAAGAAAAAAGGAATAAAAAATGTAATGGTTACTAATGGCTATATAAACAAAGAGCCGTTAAAAGAGCTTTATCCTCTAATAGATGCTGCAAACATAGACCTCAAATCAATGGACGAAGATTTCTACAAAAAGGTTTGTTCAGTTAAACTAAAACCAATTCTAGAGTCCATCAGAGAGATAAAGAAAATAGGAACATCTATTGAGATAACTAATCTAATAATACCTGGCTATAATGATAAGAAGGAGCAGATTGAAAAATTAGTTAAATGGATAAAAGAAAACTTAGGAATTAAAACATCATTACATTTCTCTGCTTTTTACCCGACTTATAAGCTGTTAGATGCTCCTAACACACCTGAAGAAACATTATTGATGGCAAAAAAGATTGCCTTAAAACACGGTTTAAAGCATATCTACCTTGGCAACACAAATATTCCCGATTCAGGAAACACATACTGCCCGAGATGCAGTAAACTACTTATTGAAAGAAGTGGATTTGGAGTTCAACAAAACAATATCAAGAAGAATCTATGCCCATCTTGTGATGAGAGAATTGAGGGTGTTTTTTAAAAAATTCATTGGAAATTTAGATAACTAAATTAAAATTATCTCTTTGGGAAAATTAAAAAAATTTATATATAACCTTATTAATTAGCCTAAACATGGTAGATCCTTTTGCAAAACCTCCTACTAAAGGGGAAATAACCACTAGAGTATTAAAGAATATATTTCTTAAAAGAATGCCAATGAACTTCTTATTTCTTATTATTATCATTAGTTTAGCAATATTTGGAGTTTCGTACTTAAAACCAACCGAATCACCAACAGGAGGAAGCATTGTAGAGGTTACATCAGAGCCAGAATGCCCTGCATGTGTATGCGAGGAGCAGGAATGCGAACAAGATTGTGATCTATGCCCTGTAAAGACAAAGATAGAAGTTGAAGAAAAAATCTATTATGTATGCTCTGATGGTGAAAAGGTAGAAGACAAAGACGAATGCGTAGTAGAATTCCCAGATGTTCCTGATGACCATAGCGGAACAGTTGAAGGAGTTACACTAATAATAGATAATATTGAATATGAAGAAGAGGATGAAGGCGAAGGTTTTGTCACAAGAGTCGATTACACAATAATAAACAAAGGAGAATTCCCTGTAGTTCCTAAGATACAAGTTAAAGTATATGAAGACTGGTCGATAAATGCCAAAAAAGCATCTCCAAATAAGGTCCTCGACCCAGAGATTGTTGTAGGCACAAATGACTATGTTGAAAGGAAAGACCGCGTTAGGATATACTTCCAGGGAGAAGAGCAAACCTTAAGATTACTATTAGTAGATGCATTATCTGACCCAGATTCTGATGTTGTTGCTGTTACTAGAGATTTTAGTTTGGATTAGAATTGATTCTTTATTGTTGTTGATGTTAAACAATAACACCGTTTTAATTATTATTCATCGGATTCAAAGAACAAATACCTTCTCAAACTTCACAAAATCTGTGAAATTCCAAAATTTGGCACAAAATTTCGGCGGCAATTCATTTATAAAGTTTAAAAAGAAAAATGAACCCACCACTTATCGTATCAGGATTTTATCAGAGTTTTGAAATCAAAAGGCAG
>JAYEIZ010000337.1:0-6848 GCA_034660355.1 Nanobdellota archaeon | reverse complement strand
ACAAAAAAGAATCTCCTATCTAGCTTAAAAGATCTTACAAACAAAGATTTCTTAATTGAGTTTATTAATTTCATCCTAAATCAATTATCGGAACCTCCACCCATTCACTGCCATAAATCATCCTAACTAAGGTATAGTTTCCCTCAAGATATCCTTGACTGATGGAATTAGGATAATACCCTATTGCAGGATCAGTGTACCTGGCTGTTCCAGCAGCAATAGTACGAGGAGTTATAATTGGATCTCTGCCCACCAACTCTACTGTATAATTAATATTGGATAAAGGTTCTAAAGACCAGCTTGCTGTATATAACGTCTGATTAAACCCCGCTACATCATAAACCTGCTTTTTGCCCTGTAAAGAGATAGTTATCCTTGATAAATAAATTGGCGCACTGGTAGTTGCACCAGACTCTGCCTCCTGTGTACCTCCCCAGGTTCTGCAAACCTCAAGCTCCCAGGGCTGTACATCATACCAACTATCAACCTTAGGATCAAGATAATTAAACCTAGCTAAAACAAAAACAGGCAAAGATAATACTACTAAAAAAAGAAGCAATACCCTAATTACTCGCTTATTCAGTAATTTCCTGTTTCGCAATAATCCTCACCTCCCAATTCCGCCTCATAATTATTCATGCTAAATTCCTGATTGAACATCATATTTAGTATCTCTGCTATTGTCATCCCAGACCCCCATGCACCACATATAGTAGACCTATAGCCCCCTGCCCAAACACCTGTAACAAGAGCCTTACTACAATCAAGTTCAGGGGCAACAATATATTTCCAACAATAGAATAAATAAGCTACTGTAGTTCCCAGGACTAACTTATTATCTTTAACATACTCCCAGAGTGTGCCAAAAAGCCCACCCATATAACCATACTTCCTGCGTTGTGCACTTTCAACATACAAGCACGACCTCTCAGCAAAAGCAGCTTCACAACCTAAGGGGGGTTGTCCTTTTTCTATATGCTCAGTAATACAATTACGATACATACATTTTATTTGTTGTTCTTTTTTGAAATTATATACTAATGCAGGTAGACACAAACACCCATAAGCATAATCCTTGCTTTTATATGGATCAAAAATCCACCCCCCATATTCAGTTTGAGTTCTTGTAATCGTGCTCCCTCCCCAGCTTGCAGTCACTTCATTCTTATACCATGGTCTTCCTGCATTGGGTGCAAAATTCATAAAATCCATCTCTCCTCCTTCCGAAGTAGGAAGACTTAAACCAACACTATTAGGAGCATTACTTGCAACATACCCTACAGCAACATTCTTCAGTGCATCCCAACTGCATAAAGCACAATGTAACCCTATCATACAAGACGCCTTATTCATAAGGCCAATAATAAATGGATTCTGAAATCCAGTAGGCCATATAAACTTCTCAATCCAATGTGCATGAATATCTGATAATACAATACACTTTGCAGCCCATAGCCCTTCCAAGGGTTTCTGGCAAGCTAAAAGAGCAGCAGCATAAGCAGCAGCAACACATGCAGGAGCACCAGGCCCGGTAAAAGCACAAGGAACAGAAGCTGCAGCTGCTGCAGCTGCAGCTACGCCAAAACAAGCACTCCACGCAGTACCAAGCATCACATAAAGAACGGTCTTTAGGCCCTGCAAAACAACATTCATCTGACCCAACATCTCTGAAATACTACACCACGTACCCCATGTATTAAGTGTTCTTTCACGGTTCTCTATCTTCCTACCCAGGGCAGCTATCTCACCTTCTAGTTTAGCTACTTTCTCACCTGCAGATTCACCAACGCCTCCAAAAACACTTTCATAAAGCACTACTTCTTCATTAATCTCTTCTATCTCAAGGGCACTATAAACAAATTGGTCATCTCTTACCTTAAGTGTTAATGTACAGTTTACGTGAAGAATATCTCCCTGAAGAGTCCCTATAGAAGGATTTGTCTCAATCTCAATATAAGGATCATTAGTATCTTCATTTGTCAGAGAAACATCCATAAAATTACCCCCTTCACAATGCACACCCTTACTAATAGCCTTACCATTACCTACACTACTCAAAGAAACATGAACAAAAACATATAACGGTATTTGTGAAGCTACTTGCCTATCAATACGTAAAGGAATTGGCTCTGCGTTATTTACTCTAAAGAAATTAGGTACTACATCTCCCTCTGCCTGATAAACAACAATCCCCACAACCGTACTTGCAACATTACCTATAACATCTTCAACTATTACCTCAACAGAAGAATCTATATGACTAGATATTAAATCTCCAATTTCAACAGTACATTCATTATCTTGATTACAACTCCCAAAAAATTCCTCAGTAGTGCTAATAAGAGAAGAATTAATCCTAGCAGTAACCGCACTATCATCCTCAACATTAAAAATAAATCTGATAGTATCTCCACTAACTGGTGCTGCAGGTGAATAACTAATCTCACCAATCACAGGATCCTGCTTATCCACAGTTAGATTCCATTCCAAATCTCCTGAAAGGCTGTTTCCTAGATCATCAACAGAATTAGCCTCAACACTAACTTCCCAAACACCCCTATTAACCCTGGTAACATCTACATCATTCCAATAACACTTCCACAAGCCCCCCTCTACCCTACATTCATCAGCTCTAACATTTGGGTTATTGTTAATATTCCTTAAATCCAGAAACACGTTTCTATTATAAAAACCAGCATTAGGAGAATTAATCTCCAATATTATCGTATTATCAGTTCCTCCAAGATAATAAATGTTCTCAGTAGGATGTTTATAATTCGTTTTAATCCTATCAACTCCGCTCCCAGTATCATCATAGCTTATAGCCTTACTCAAAGAAACATATTGTGAATTACCCAGCAAATCTGAAACACTAACATTAATCTCAACAGAGCTAACATCTGAGCTTAATTTAAGCCTCAACCCAGTAATGTTGCAATTAAATCTCCCATCACTCCCTTCACCACAACTAGCTTGTTTATCATAATAACTATATGGCCTGTCAATATTAATTCCAGAAACATCTGCAAAAACATTATCAACATCTAAATTACCATCTATAACTTCAAAAATTACCGCAACATCACTGATAATATTTGCTCCAAAATAATCAATAACACCGCCATAAATGTTCATAATTTCAAATCCCTCAACAGTCGGAGCATCTTTATCATAAACAAAACTAGTTCTTCCTGCATCTGATTGTTGGTTAAAGTTATCATAAGCAACTAAAGTAACCTCAATCTCCCCACTAGCCTCACTAATATCACTTGCAGCAACAATAACACTCCCTTCCTTATCGCAATCATTCAAGAAATCAATCTCACTGCTCCCACTTGCATAGGGCATAGAATTGATCTCAGGGGTATAAGAATAGCTTCCATGAGAAAAAACTAATTTCTTTATACCGGTGCACTTATTAAGATTATCTGAGTTAGAAATATCCCTCACATTATACCTGATGATTATATTTTCGTCTTCCCCAACTAGGAAAGGAGTAATCTCAAACAGCTCTACTTCAGGTTTTACCTCATCAAAAGAACCATGTATGGTTAACTCACTATCCTTTTCTCCATTATCATTATCCAACCTAACAACAAATATATTATCAGTAAGTTCTCCAGCATTAACACTATGCGTACAAACATAAGCACCATTCCAAATTAGATTGCAATTAGTAAACTCTTCCCCTTCAACTTTAATTTGTGAAGTAGAGATCCCATCTGAATCATCCGAAATACTAGCTGTAACATTTATCTTAATCAAATCATTATTTCTATAATACCCCTTAACACCATCCCCCCCATAAACAATACCATTACTCAAACTAGCAAAAACAACAGAAGAATAGATTGGCAAACTAACTACTAAAACTGCCAAAAACATTGCAACTAAATGTAAGTATCTATTTTTCATACTTAAGTCCCACCTCAATAAGTCTCTCAATATAATTGCTAACTTTCATCAAACGTTTTTCACATTTCCTATTAATCTCACTAACAAGTTTCTCATCCAGAGTAATGCTGATCCTTTCTTTAGTTCCTGAGCCTTTTCTCATTTTCTAAACCAACTTCTATAAGTTTTTCAACATAATTAGAAACCTTCATCAAGCGCTCTTCACACTTCTTATCAATCTTCTTAAAGAGTCCCCTATCTAATGTAATAGAAATCCGGGTCTTAGTTCCACTACCTTTCTTCATGGTAAAACATTAGTAATACTAATAATATTTATACCATTCGTAATACTAATATATAAATATTGCGGTAAAAAGGAAAACTGAGAACTGATCAACAAGAAGTATTTTTAAGCAAACGCAGATTCTTCCAAAATATGGACTATTATTACAAAGAATATTGGGATGATGGCCACTTCATGCATGGGTGGGTACTGTATAAAGATAATGGGATCATTGCAGGTAAGTGTGGTTTTGAGATAGAAAAGGATGGACAAATAGAGATTGGCTCTGGATACCCAAGTGTTCTTTCGGTGTCTGAAGGATATCATAAAAGAGGGCTAGGCAAAAGGATAATGAACACTACTATCGAATATGCAATAGAATGTGCATTGGCTGAAGATATACATCCAAAAGAAGTTTTTGGAACAACAAGGGCAGATAATGAAAAGATGATATCTATTTTTTTAGCATCAGGTTTTGTTAATGGAAATTCTCAATCAGAAATTCTAAGGTTTACGCGCCCAGTAAAATAAACTAAAAATAAACCTAACAGATCTTAACACCATCAGCTATATCTACCTTGACTTCTTTGCCATTAACCTTCAAGGCCTTATCATTAAAATAAACCTTTTTATCCTTAACCTTCATCTTTATCTTAGCAAACTGCTCAATATTTATCTGTTTTGAAGAATTCTCTAAACCATCAAACCCCACCTTATCACCAGGATTCCCAGAGACAAATAATACTTCGCATAACTCTCCTTCCTCTGCCGCAAGCAACATACCCTTACTTTCAACACCACGAAGCTTTGCAGCCTTAAGATTGCTAACAATTACAATGTTCTTCCCAACTAAATCTTCTTTCTTATACCAATCTTTAAGCCCAGAAACAATCTGCCTTTTCTCACCGCAATCAATGTGCTCTATAAATAATTTATCAGCAGACGGATGGTCTTCAACAGATTCAATCTTCGCAACCTTAAGATCAAGTGGAAATTTCTCCTCGTCTACTACTTCAACCTTCTTAATTACAATCTCTGCCTTACCAATTTTGTGATTCTTAAGATTGAAATTTATATCTTCCCACTTAATATCCTTAACATTCAGCTGCTTTTGTATCTGGGAAGAAAAACCAGGAACTATCGGTTCTATCAATATGCTTAGGTTCTTTACAATATTAACACACAACCCTAATATCTTATGTGCTTTCTCTTTATCAGATTTCAAAAGTTTCCAAGGCTCATTCTCCTGCAAATACCTATTTCCTATTGCAGAAAATCCTAAGATTTCATCCACTGCTCTCTTAAAATCAAATTCAAGATAAGCTTTCTTTATCGCATCAACCTTAGCCTTTAACTCTTCTATAACCTTACCCTCATCTATATCCTTAATAGAGGAATCAAAGTTCTTGTTAGTAAAAGATAGTACCCTATAACATAAGTTGGATACATTTCCAACTAGTTCAGTGTTTACCCTCTCTACAACTAAATCTTCAGAGTAATCTCCATCAGAATCAATAGGCATTGCGCCCATAATATAAAATCTAAACTGGTCAACACCATATTTATTGATCTGCTCAAACGGTTCAATCACATTACCAGTTGACTTGCTCATCTTCGCTCCTTTAGATAATATAAACCCATGAACAAAAAGGCTCTTAGGTAAAGGAACATTAGCCGAGATTAGCATTGCTGGCCAGAAAGCTGCATGAAACCTTAAAATATCCTTTCCAATAACATGAATATCTGCAGGCCAAATATTACTAAACTTCTTATCATCCCTGCCATATCCTACCCCGGTTATATAATTAGACAAAGCATCACACCAGACATACATTACCTGTTCAGAATCTCCAGGAACCGGAATTCCCCAGGGTAAAGTTGATTTAGGCCTTGAAAAGCTGATATCAGTAGCCTCCTTTAACCAGGATAGTATCTCATTCTTCCGGGTAGTTGGAACCACCTTGTATTCATCTGACTCTATATTCTTAGCAACCTCTTCTTTATACTTAGAAAGTTTAAAGAAATAATTCTCCTCCTCAACTGTATCAATATCCTTAGTAGGGTGATTAGGGCACTTCCCGTCTTCTAACTCCCTCTCTGTCTTAAAAGCCTCACAACCTGAACAATAAAGCCCAGCATATTTCTTCTTATAGAGGTCTCCAGATTTAACAAGCTCTTTCCAAAGCTTGATCACACCAGGATGATGCATCTTCTTATCAGTTGTTCTGATAAAATAGTCATAAGACACATTCAATTTTTCATAAAGATCCTTAAAAATCTTAACATTAGAATCGAGAAATTCATATATATCCTTGCCTTCTTTTTTAGCAGTCTGCCAGTTTTTAACACCATGTTCATCCGTACCAGTTTGAAAGAAAACATCCTTACCTAAAAGCTTATGAAATCTTGCAGATACATCTGTCTGAATAATCTCCAACGCATGACCAAGATGAGGCGCAGAGTTGGGATATGCAATAGCCGTGGTTATGTAAAACTTCTTCGATGTCATAATACACTCTAGAACTAAGGCTTATTTATAAAGATTATTGTGAAATTCCAAAATTTGGCACAAAATTTCGGCGGCAATTCATTTATAAAGTTTAAAAAGAAAAATGAACCCACCACTTATCGTATCAGGATTTTGTCAGAGTTTTGAAATCAAAAGGCAGTT
>JAYEIZ010000336.1:0-6856 GCA_034660355.1 Nanobdellota archaeon | reverse complement strand
AAGATAATATCGAGGGTAGTTAATGTACCATAAAGTTTAAATATCTATACAACTAGGGAGAAGTAATAAAAGAAAAATGGAAAGAAGAGTGTGGGCAAAAAGCATTGTTATGTTTTTGTTAGTCTTAACTCTAACAAGTGTTGCATATGCAGCAGAGTGTACGGGTGGATTGCACCTAGAGCTATCAAACCCAAATCCTGTTAATGGCGGCCCTAATTTTATGATATACCTTTATGATACTGGCTGTTCTGGTTTTCCGCCTCCAGGAAACTGTTGGGACGGTTATACAACAGCTACTCTTGATCCATTGCAAACAGGATTGAATAATCTTACAGCAAGCCCTCAAAATCTAGACACTGCAAATGAAGCACCTATTGAATGGGAGATTGATGGCTCTTCTGATGAAGGAAGTTACGATCTTAACATTACTCTAGATGATGGTGTTGGTGGAACATGCACTGCAAATATATCTTTTAGCATAGCATCTTCAATTCCTGATCCAAATATAAGGATAGGAATTCCACAAATACCTAGATTAATTATTGGGCAGCCTTACTCTATGACAGTAGAATTTAACAATACTGGTTCAGGTGGTGCTTCGAATATAAATGGGACTGTAAGGGATGTAAACAGCATAGTTTCAGTATCAGATAGCAGTTTCCCAACATCCTCAAGTGCAGGAACTAACACAACTAAAACATACACAGTAACACCAAATACTGGTGGAAACTCAACTATGAAGATCTTCCCTGGAAGCTATTATAAGCAAGATAGTGTAACTAAGGTTATTTTCGGAGCAGCTAATTTTTATCTAACAGGCAATAATGTTTCTTTTTATGTGAATAGGGAGCCTATCTTTATCAATAATATAGATTCAGCCATTGATTTCAGCGAGGATAATGTAAAAACACTAAACCTAAACAATCATGTAAGGGATGGATCTAATTCCGGAGCAATAGGGTTCTATGAAGATGCAACCTCTGATATAATATGGAATTACACATTAGGTTCTGGAACGATCGACTTAAACATGAACCTTGATCTTGGTGCTGACCAATTTATAATCACTCCACCTGGAAATGAATCAGGCTATAGGATTGTGACATTCAATGTTACTGATTCACATGGAACATCTACCTTACAGCAGGTTGAGATAACTGTAGCAGGTGTAAATGACCTTCCAGATATTAACTGTACAATCCCTGATCAAAGCAAAAACGAAGATGATGGCGCATGGAGTCTAGACTTAAGTGGTTGTAAGCTGGATGTTGAGGATATATTAGAAAATAATGATCCTTCATTATTAAATTGGAGTGTTGAAGGTGTTGACACTTCACTATTTAATGCAGCATTTAGTGATGATATAATAACATTCACTCCAGTTGCTGATTCATATGGCTCTGATGCAATAACATTAAGGCTCACAGATTCAGAAGGTGCAGCAAAAACACAGAGTATAACCGTAACACTAGCTGCAGTAAATGACGCACCAACCTTGCAAGCAATAGCTGACCAACAATTTAATGAAGGCGATAATATTAACATAACTACACTAGTTGATAGCAATGATGTTGACGGTGATGCCTTAAATACAACATATTCAAGTATTAATCCAAGAGCAAACACCAACTTAGCAGGAGACGGATTATGGAATACAGCATTTAATGACTCTGGAAAATATCTGATTAAGGTTACTGTTGATGATGGTGAATTCAGTGCATCGCAAGAGTTTGACTTAACAATAAACAATGTAGCTCAAGGAACAAATGATACAACTAATGGTGGATTAAATGATGTAAAAAGCTCTTATCCAAACACTGCATTTGAATTTAATAGTGTAGAGTATGATGGAACACAAATATTATCAGGAACTTTACCTGTAAAGATAAAAGATAAAGATAATGGCCAAACTATTGTAGAGTTTGATTGGAATTTCTCAAACGCTGCTCCATTTAACTTCAATAGTATTATTATAAACTCGAGTGTTCAAGGTGGAATGCAGACTTTAATGGTTAGAGGTATAGACCTAACGCCGTTTGGATACAAAAAAACAGTTTATATGAATAGGACAAATGAATCTGTAGGTTCTGTATGTGTGAAAGATGTTGAGATTGATGATATTTCAGATGTGACTTCTGATTGTTCAGGCGCTAGTGAAACTAAGGTTTATTGTAGTGGTGGAGATTATAGTGGATATACATGTACTTTATCAGGAACAATGTACAAGATAACAGGATTAATCCATTCAGGCATTAGACAGATTGATTATACTCCTTCAGTAAATGGTGGAGATCAAACACCTAGTAGTGGTGGCGGAGGAGGAAGTACTACTCGAACTACAATCTGCACCCCAACCTGGCAATGTACTGATTGGAGCGCTTGCCAACCAAATGGTAAAAGCACTAGAACTTGTGTTGACGCAAGGAAGTGTGGAACAGAAGTTAAACCTGTTGAAGAGAGGACTTGCTTCTACTTTATTCCATCAGATGTAGAAGAATCAGTTGAAGAAGAAAAGCCTGAGATAATTGTAGAGGAAAAGATAGTTGAAGAGTCTATAGAGTCAGAAGAAGAAAAAGGACAGATTACTCCTATTCTTGGGGGGGTTATTAGAGTGGCAGGATTAATGGTTCCTAAGAACCAAGTTATTGGTTGGGGTATAGTATCAGGTATAATTATCCTAGGATTATTGATATATCAATTTGGTTTTAGAGCAAGATTAAAAGGGAAAGGAAAGAAATATAATATTCAGTTTAAGTAAATAATAAGTTAATTTATACTTTAATTTTTTCTCAAAAAGATTTAAATAGTAAACGATCTTTTACCATATAAAATGGATTTAAACAAAAGAGTTGAGCTTGTTAAGGAAGTTGGAGAAGAGATTGTAACAGAAGAAGAGCTAGTTAAACTTCTGGATGAAAAGAAGAATCCTATTGCTTATGATGGTTTTGAACCTAGCGGCAACTTGCATATAGCACAAGGTATTATGAGAACTATAAATGTTAATAAGATGGTTAAAGCTGGCGTCAAGTTCAAGATGTGGGTTGCTGATTGGTTTGGCTGGATGAATAATAAGATGGGTGGAGACCTTGAAAAAATAAGGGCAGTAGGGGAATATCAAATTGAAGTATGGAAAGCCTGCGGTATGGAAACTGATAAGATAGAATTCTTATGGGCTAATGATGTGATGGGTAATCCTCTTTATTGGAAGAAGGTAGTACAGATTGCAAGGTTAAATACTGTTAATAGAATAACGAGATGTGCTCAGATCATGGGTAGAAAAGAGTCAGAAAACCTAAGTGCTGCCCAGATATTTTATCCTTGCATGCAATGTGCAGATATATTCAATCTTAAAGCAGATATCACACAGTTAGGGATGGATCAAAGGAAAGTTAATATGCTAGCAAGAGAGGTTGCACCAAAGTTAGGATATAAAAAACCAGTTGTTGTGAGCCACCATATGCTTATGGGGCTAGGGCAGCCTCCTAAAACTGATCTAAAAGGAGCAGACAGAGGCATAGAACTAAAGATGTCAAAATCAAAGCCAGATACTGCTATTTTCATGACAGATTCTGAGGAAGATATTAAGAGAAAGATAAGGAAAGCTTATTGTCCTGAGAAGATTGTACAGGAAAACCCGATAATAGAATATTGTAAATATATTATATTTGAGAAGTTTAAGGAAATCAAGGTAGAAAGACCTGAGAAGTTTGGTGGTGATTTAAGCATAGATAGTTATGATATATTAGTAGATGTGTATTCTAAGGGTGAATTGCATCCAATGGACCTAAAGAGTTCTGTATCTATTTATATAAACAAGTTAATTGATCCAGTAAGGAAACATTTTGAGAAAGGAAAAGCCAAAGAGTTGCTAGATGCTGTAAAGAAATTAGAAGTGACGCGTTAGGGTTTCTGCCAATATTTCAGATTATCCCATAATTCTTTAAAATTTTTCATTAAAATCACCCCTCCAATTACTTATCTTTTTTATCATTCTTATCTTTATTACCTTTTCCATTACACGAAAACTTGATTTCAATATCATCCTCATTTATGTCGTTAGTGTCAGTAATATCATAATCAACAACACTGCCATCTGTACTTCCAAGCAGATGTGTTAATTGCCAGCTGTTATTAGAATTATAAATTCTTAACATAAATGGTAGTTCTTCCTTAACCTTCGCATCTTTATCTTTTAATTTGGCTTTATTCCCTATTAAATTAAAACCATAACCATATCTGTCAAAGAAAAAACTATGCTCTTCTATCTTACCACCCACTTTTACCTTATTATCTTTCTTGCCTGCTTCAAACTTAGTTTCTCCTTCAACTTTATAAGAATCCTTTTTAGGTTTAATTTCTGACTCAAACTGGAATTTCCATTCCTCATTTACAGGCCATCCTTTTGTTCCTGTTGATATGTCCCCTACAAAGTTTCCCTTGCCTTTTAGTTTGATTATTTTAATGTCATCTAGTATTCCATCGCAGTTGTCATCAATGTTATTGCATATTTCTTCTTTTGGCTCTATTGCTTCTTCTGTTATTGTGTAGTTTCCATTTATACATGTTTTTATTCCAAATTCACAAGCGCCAATATCTGACCCATATTCAATTATTAAATTTTCATCGATTTCATTATTGCAGTTATCATCCATATTATTACACTCTTCTATTGCATCAGGATTTACTAAAGCATTGTTGTCATCGCAATCTATGCCATCACACAAAACATTATCAAATCCATCATTGTCAAAATCAGTTATTTGGTTAGGGTTACATAGGCTAAGACAGTTGTCTATTGAGTCTGCTAAACCGTCATATCTTGAACTCTGTAACTTACTGTTCCATTAAATCATTCTATATTATTATTGTATAACAAAGTTAAACATACTAGTAAGGCTTTGCTATTATTACGACCATATATAGCCATATATAAAAGAAAATAATAGCACTTATAATAGTATAAACAATTATTAATCCTATTTTTGTATTCTTCTTTTTAGAAGATATTTTTTCAAGAAAAGTTCCATATAACCCCCCATAAATTGTTAGGATTAGTATAGACGGAATTACAAACTGTAAAGATACAACATCCAAAATTGTAGCAGGATTGTCCCCTAAAAGTCTTGTAAGGCTGTATCTGTCATACAAAAAAATACCGTAATAAACGATGCCTACTATAAAACCAATAAGTCCTCCCCTTTTCCAATATTCCAATTTATTCCAAAAAACTTTAGTTGTTTTCTTAGTTTTCTCTTTTTTAGCCATAAAAATTCACCTCTTATTCTTTGCCTTTAATCTCCATCTTCCTCATCATCATCTGATTTCTTGGAAGACTTACTATATTTATCATTTTTATTTTTTTTGCAAGCGTACTTGACTTCTATTTCGTCATCAGTAATATCATCAACATCCTTAATATCATAATCAATAACACTTCCATTTTTACTTCCTAATAAATGAGTTAACTGCCAACTATTGTTTAAGTTAGATATTCTTAACATAAATGGTAAATCCTCCCTAATATTATCCTTTTTATCTTTTAATTTTGCTTTATTTCCAATTAAATCAAAACCATAACCATATCTATTAAAGAAAAATCTGTGCTCTTCTATTTTTCCATTTATCTTTGTTTTATCCTTTTTCTTTCCAGTTTCAAACTTGGTTTCTCCCTCAACCTTGTAATCCTCTTTTTTGGGCTTGATTTCAGATTCAAACTTAAACTCCCATTCTTCATTCACAGACCATCCTTTTGTTCCTGTTGATATGTCCCCTACAAAGTTTCCCTTGCCTTTTAGTTTGATTATTTTAATGTCATCTAGTATTCCATCGCAGTTGTCATCAATGTTATTGCATATTTCTTCTTTTGGCTCTATTGCTTCTTCTGTTATTGTGTAGTTTCCATTTATACATGTTTTTATTCCAAATTCACAAGCGCCAATATCTGACCCATATTCAATTATTAAATTTTCATCGATTTCATTATTGCAGTTATCATCCATATTATTACACTCTTCTATTGCATCAGGATTTACTAAAGCATTATTGTCATTGCAATCTAAACCATTGCACAAAACATTATCAAATCCGTCATTATCAAAATCAGTTATTTGGTTAGGGTTATATAGGCTAGGACAGTTGTCTATTGAATCTGCTAAGCCATCGTTATCTGAATCTATTTCTGGATTTGTATAATTTCCTTCAATTGTCATGTCATCTGGCCCCACTGTTGTTTCTATTATACCATCTCCATCTTGGTCTATTTGCATAATAAAGTCAGGGTTTGTATCTTTAACGTCTAATCTTGCAATAGTATCCTCTGTGATGATTACATTCTCATAATATAAATTAATATCAGAAGAAGTATCCCTATCATAAGCACTAACAGAAAAATTAAATTCTCCTTCTCCTGTTGCTTCAACGATAAATGTAATCTCTTCATTAGTCAAAATTACAATCAGTTCTTTTCCATCATCAGAAGGAACATATAAATAAGTACCTGGAATCTCTGCCTCAATATCCCCTGAATCTATCAAACCAGTATGCCTTCCTTCTTTATCATAAGCGTGAAGGTTCACAGGACTTCCAGTAGTACCTATTATTTCATGTGGTCTTGCATTTTCAGCAAATTCTAAAGGATGATCCCATCTGTTTGGTTGACCAGGATATTGTATATTTGCGGGGCTGTTTGGACCTGAAGTGCCTGGGAGAGTCCCAGCTTCTCCCCATATACCTAAAAAATGAATCCAATCTGTAAAATTGTTAATTCTTATTAAATTATAACCTGTTTTTGGGAGTAAGATTAACCCTTCTCTGGATAAATCTTCTGAAAAACTGTTATACCCATGCTCACTAGTAT
>JAYEIZ010000335.1:0-23941 GCA_034660355.1 Nanobdellota archaeon | reverse complement strand
TAGGAGTGTTGATGAGTTAATAAGAAAGTTACAAGCTGCAAAATTTGTATCTGAACACAAAGGACAGGTTTGTCCTATGAACTGGAAACCTGGAGAAAAAACACTAAAACCAGGTCTTGATTTAGTAGGGAAGATATAATGGAGGTGAGGTAAATGGCACATGTTTGTCCAATGCAAGGATGTAAGGAAAAACAGGGAATGTGTATGCATGAGAAAATGATGTTGAGGTTAGTGGTAGTAGTTATTATTGTAGTTATATTCAAAACACTAATATAAAAAACATTCAAAAAGGAGTTAGAAATGAAAGATGAAATAGTAAACAACAGAGAAATAGAATATACTGTAAATCCAATATTTCCTGAAAGGTGGTCTCCTAGAGCTATGTCTGGAGAGGAGCTCAGTAAAGAAGAGTTAATGTCTCTATTCGAGGCAGCTAGATGGGCACCTTCGGCTTATAATAACCAGCCTTGGAGATTTCTGTATGCAAAGAAAGGTACTCCTAATTGGGATTTATTTTTTAATTTGCTAGTTGAACAGAATCAAGCATGGGTTAAGAATGCTTCAGTTATTGTTGTTGTAATATCGAGGAAAATATTTGAGTATAATGGGAAACTTTCAATTACTCACTCGTTTGATGCTGGATCTGCATGGCAAAGTCTAGCTTTACAAGGTTCCATAAATGGTTTAGTTGTGCATGGAATGAGTGGATTTGATTATGAAAAAGCAAGGAAAGATTTAAACGTACCTGAGGATTATAATGTTGAAGCGATGATTGCTGTTGGTAAACCTGGAAACAAAGAGGATTTACCAGAAGAGATTCAAAAAATGGAAGTTCAATCTGACAGAAAGAAGGTTTCTGAGATTGTTTTTGAAGGCAAATTCAAAGGGGCTTAGGAATCAATTACAATCCTTAAATGAATTTGAGGTGATAAAAATGACAGAAAATGCATGTAAGTTATGTGGAGATAAGCTAGAGAAAAAAGAAGGTGATGCTCTGTACTATTGTATGAAGTGTGATGAGGAAAAGAAAGAGAGTAAAGAACATAAACATGAACACTAAAAAAGAGGAAATAGATAAGATATATAAAGAATAAACTAATACAACTACGTGAGGTGGTTTTAATGGCGAATGTAACAGTATATAGTACACCTACATGCCCTGGGTGTGTTAAGGTAAAAGAGTTCTTAAAGCAGAACAATGTAGAATTTGAAGATAAGAATGTAGCAGAAGATGATGCTGCAAGAAATGAGATGGTTGAGAAATCAGGCCAGATGGGAGTTCCTGTTATTATGGTAGAAGGCAATGATCCTATTGTAGGATTTGATGTTGAAGTTTTGAAAAAGGCTTTAAAGCTAGGAGAATAAACTACTTAAGATGTATGATTTGATCATAATTGGAGGGGGAGTAGCTGGATTTTCTGCAGCATTATATGCAGGTAGATTTCAGCTTAAAACTCTTGTAATATCAGAAAAAACAGGTGGAACGCTGATTCTAGCTGGAGATGTTTCTAATTATCCTGGTTTTGAGAGTATTTCTGGCTTAGAACTGTTTGATAATGTTAAGAATCATGCACAAAAATATGGTGTAGAAGTAGTAGAGAAAAAGGTTGAGAAATTAGAGAATTGTGATTATTGTTTCAAGGTTTCTGTTAATGATAAGACTTTCAAAACAAAAACAATAATATTTGCGACAGGAACAGAATGGCGTAAATTAAAGGTTCCTGGTGAGAAAGAATTCGCTAACAAAGGAGTGCATTATTGCGCTTTATGTGATGGTGCTTTCTATAAAGACAAAGTTATTGCAGTTGTAGGTGGGAGTGATTCTGCTTCAAAAGAAGCATTATTGTTAACAGAGTATGCCAAAAAGGTATATATAATCTACAGGAAAGATAATATCAGAGCAGAACCTATTAATCTTAAAAGAGTTATGGAGAACAAAAAGATTGAGATTATAAATAAGACTAATGTTACTAAGGTAAAAGGAGATAAATTTGTTAATGGTGTTTTGTTAGATAAAGAATACAATGGTTCAAAAGAACTAAAGCTTGATGCAACATTCATAAGCATAGGGCATATTCCTATTTCTAAACTTGCAGAATCTATAGATGTTAAAAGGAATGAAAAAGGAGAGATAATTACTGATGAAGATTCTGCAACAAACATTAAAGGAGTTTTTGCTTGTGGAGATGTTGTTGACAGTAAATTCAAACAAGCTATAACTGGCGCAGCAGAAGGCGTCATTGCAGCATATAATGTTTACCAGTATATTACGAATGAAGTGCCTGTTTGTGGGTGTAGTGGGGACAGTTAGATAGTTTTCCTGAAGTTTTTTAATTTTAAAAGTAGATTTGGAGTCCATAAATCCAGCTAACAAAGTGAGAAGAGAAGACCCAGAATTAAGGGGCAAACTCCCTTATTTAGGGGAATTAGTAAAATATATATACTTTCTTTCAAAATAATAAATTATGGTAGAATTAATTTTGATTTCGATATTAGGTCTAGTAATGGGAATTGTTTCGTCTATCTCTGGTGGATCAGGAGTATTTGCAATTCCAACTATGTTAGCTTTTGGCCTCCCACCTATTAATGTTCTTGCTTTAAATAGAATGTCTGATGTTGGAGTGGTATCCGGAGCATTAAGAGGTTACCATAAAGCAAGAAGCATAGATTGGAAGCTCGCTGGAATAATCACAATTCCATTAGCGACGGGGTCATTTGTTGGTGTAAGTACAATAGTTAGGCTTCCTGAAGAAATACTAAAATATGTTATAGTTGTAGGGGTGGGTATTGGAATCTTTTTCTTGCTTAAAAGAGTTAAACCGAAAGCTAAACCGAATAAAAATCTAATAAGTTGGATTAGTTTATTGTTAATGCTAATCGTAGGAATCTGGAGTGGAGCACTTGCTATGGCTGGAGCGACATTTGCTGTGTTAGTTTTGGTTTATTTCTTTCACAAAACTTATTTACAATCAAGAAGTACCCATATTGTTGCAGCAATTCCTGAGACAATAATCACTACTACTATTCTGGTGATGGGGTCAACTGCTTCTTTTTTATTGTTGTCCACCATGTTTGTTTCAAGTTTTGTTGGTTCATGGATAGGTTCACATCTTGCAGTAAAACATGGTGATAACCTCATTAGGAAGGCAATGGTTGGAGTTGCTATTGTAATGGTTATAAAAGTAATGTTAGAAGTCCCTTGGATGATCTAAACAACAAATAGATAATTAAACGAAAGTTTTATATATAACATATGTTTTTCTATTCATATGAAATGTAACTCATATGAATTGTTTTTTGAGACATTCTCGAATAGGACTAGAATGAAGATTATTCAGAGCTTGATTAGCGGTCCTAAGTCTGTTAGTGATATATGTAAGATAGTAGATGAAGAGCAAAGTAAGGTAAGCCATAACTTAAAGAAATTGATGGAATGTCATTTCTTAGATGTTAAGAGATATGGCAAGAAAAGAGTTTATTCATTAAATAAAGATACTGTAATTCCAATTCTAAAATTAGTTGAAAAACATGTTGGCAAACATTGCCAGCAGGAGTGTCATAAAAATGAACGTATATCTGGATAACGGTGCAACTACTATAGTGGATAAAGAGGTAGAGAAAGTTATGTTGCCTTATTTTGATGAGAAATATGGGAATCCATCATCAATACACACTTTTGGTCAAGAGGCTAAAGCTGCAATTGAGAAAAGCAGAGAAACTATTGCAAATATCCTAAATGCTGATCCATCTGAAATCTTTTTTACTTCAGGAGGAACTGAATCTAATAACTGGACGATTAAAGGAGTGGCATTTGCAAATAAAGAGAAAGGAAAACACATCATAACTACCAAGGTTGAGCATGATTGTGTTTTAGAGAGCTGCAGCTGGCTTGAGAAACAAGGATTTGAAGTTACCTATTTAGATGTTGATGAAGAGGGTTTTGTAAAGATTGACGAGCTTAAGAAGAATTTAAGGAAGGATACTATCTTAGTATCAATAATACATGGGAACAACGAGATAGGTACTCTTAATGACCTTGATGAAATAGGAAAGATATGTAAAGAAAATAAGGTATATTTTCATACTGATGCATGTCAGAGTTTTACTAAGGTGCCTCTTGATGTAAAGAAAACAAATATTGATCTTGTAACAATTAATTCTCATAAGATTTATGGGCCAAAAGGGGTTGGTGCTCTTTATATAAGAAAAGGGACAAAGGTAGAGATATGGCAACATGGAGGGGGACACGAATCTGGGAAAAGGGCGGGAACAGAGAATGTGCCTGGAATTGTAGGGTTTGCAAAAGCTTCTCAATTAACTAGTGAAGAAGACATAAAAAGAATGTCAGAATTACGGGATTACTTTATTGAGCAAGTAGAGAAAAATATTCATGAGATTAAGGTTAATGGTCCCAGAGACAAAAGATTATGTAATAATGTAAATATAATATTCAAATATATCGAAGGAGAAGGTTTACTTATCAGGTTGGATGATAAAGGTGTAGAGGCGTCAACAGGAAGCGCATGCAGCTCAAAATCATTAGAACCATCGCATGTTTTAACTGCAATGGGAATACCTCACTCTATTGCGCATGGTTCTTTGAGATTTAGTTTATCAAAGTACACTACAAAAGAAGAATTAGATTATGCGCTTAAAATGTTAAAAGATGAAGTAGCAAACCTAAGAGATCTAAGCCCACTATGGGATAGCTCGAGAGAGAAAAGAACTTTCAAAGGTGATCAATAATGCAAAAAAATCAGAGATTTTTAGGCATCAAAAATCACGAGGTGATTTTTAATGTATACTGAAAAAGTAATGGAAAATTTCAGGCACCCTCATAATCTAAAAGAGATAAAAGATGCTGACGGAATAGGAAAGATAGGCAACCCTACCTGCGGGGATGTTATGTGGGTTTTTATCAAAGTAGGAAAGAACAGCGAAGGGAAAAAGATAATAGAGGATATTGGAGTTAAGACGTTTGGGTGTGTTGCTGCAATTGCTTCAAGCTCAGTCACTACAGATTTGGTTAAAGGTAAAACAATTGAAGAAGCCAAGAATATAAGCAAGGATGATATCTTAAAGGGGCTTGGTGACCTTCCGCCAGTAAAAGTCCATTGCTCAGTGCTAGCTCAGGACGGCCTAAAAAAAGCCATACAAGACTATGAAGATAAGAAGAAGCATAAAGATTAGTTAATCCTGTCCCAAAAACTCCTAAAACAAAAGATTTATATTTGAATTCTTTTAAAACGCATATCATGAAGCTTCCATGTGACCTATGTATGTGGGGTTTAATCCCTATGATTAAAAGAGAACTAGTTCTTAGGCTATACAGGGAGCATAAACTAACTAAAGTTGCTATATCAAATAAATTAGGAATAACTAAAGGATCTGTAACTCAGTATATGCAAGGGAAAAGAGCTTGTGATTCTAGTAAATTGAGGGGGAAGAGAAGAGTAAATTCAATGATTGTTAAGTTATCCTTAGAGATTGCTAATAAAAAGATAACTGAAAAATCCCTATCAAAAAAATTTTGTGAAATATGTAAATATGCTCAAAAAACAATGGGCGTATGTTGAGTTAATAAGAATTAACCTTATATTATTCCAATATGAATAAAATTCTCATAAACACTTATAAATGGGTTAATTTCAGGAACGATAGGTGATTAGGATTACTAAAGAAGATAACTCTACAGGGATTGTAGAAATTAAGTATTATGAGATTAAAGAAGATATTGAATTAGAATGTGGAAAGAAACTTGGTCCAATTACATTAGCTTATGAAACATATGGTAAGCTTAACGAAGATAAATCTAATGCTATCTTAGTGTTCCATGCTCTCTCCGGAGATGCGCATGCAGCTGGGTACCATTCAGAACAAGATAAAAAACCAGGATGGTGGGATCTTGCAATTGGGCCGAATAAATCATTCGATACAAATAAATATTTTCTTATCTGCATAAATGTTATTGGGGGCTGTAAAGGCAGTACAGGCCCGTCTTCGATAAATCCAAAAACTGGAAATGAATACGGCACTGATTTCCCCATAATTACTATAAAGGATATGGTAAATGCGCAAAAGAGCTTAATTGATCATCTCGGAATAAATAAGCTTTTAGCTGTAGCTGGGGGTTCGATGGGGGGAATGCAAGTTTTGCAATGGGCAATTAGTTTTCCAGATAGTGTAAGATTAGTTATACCAATTGCAACATCTGTAAAGCACTCTGCACAGAATATTGCATTTAACGAAACAGGAAGAAGAGCAATTATTACAGACCCCAACTGGAACAAAGGGTATTATTATGGAAAAGAAGGGCCAAGTAGGGGTTTAGCAGTTGCAAGAATGATTGGACATATAACTTATCTTAGCGAGCAATCAATGATGGAGAAGTTTGGAAGGAGGTTGCAGGATAAGGATAAATTAGATTTTAATTTTGATACTGAGTTTCAGGTTGAAAGCTATCTTCGTTACCAAGGGAATGTTTTTGTAGAGAGATTTGATGCAAACTCTTACTTATACATTACAAAAGCAATAGATTATTTTGATTTAACAAATGGAGAAACTAAGAAATTAGAGGATGTTTTTTCTGAGATAAAGTCAAAATTTCTTGTTATTTCATATACCTCAGATTGGTTGTATACTACGGCAGAGTCTAAGGAGATTGTGCGGGCATTACAGAGAAACGGAGTAGATGTTGTGTTCTTTGAGATTGAATCAGGTTATGGTCATGATGCTTTCCTTTTGAAAGATGATACGTTAAAAGAGCTTTTGGGAAATTTCCTTGATAATAATTTTAAAAATGAATGAAACACAGATTGAAGTTAAGGAGGAACAGAAAAGAAATCGTTTTGATTATACCATAATAGTTGATACTATACCAATAGGATCTAAGGTTTTAGATCTAGGATGCGGCATAGGAACCTTACTTAAGTCACTTAAAGAAAAAAGAGGAGTAGAGGGAAGAGGTATTGAAATAAAACAGGAAAAGGTGAAGAAATGTGTTGAGCGCGGGTTGTCTGTTTTACACGGTGATTTAGATGAAGGGCTTAAGCATTACAAGAGCAAATCTTTTGATTATGTAATCTTTAATGAAACAATACAGGTTGTGCATAATTCGTTGTTAGTTCTTAAAGAAGCATTAAGAGTAGGTAAAAAGGTTATTGTTAGTTTTCCTAACTTCGGGCATTGGCAGGTTAGGCTTTCTTTTGCATTATCTGGGAAAATGCCAAAATCTCGCGCTTTACCTTATGAATGGTATAATACACCAAACATAAGAGAGTTAACTGTTAAAGACTTTAGAGTGGTTTGTAAAAAGAATAATATACATGTAATAAAAGAGTTCAGTTATGTTAGGAAGAACGGAAATGGCAGCTTGGTTCGTGTTGCTTCTAATTTTTTTGCTACGAACAGCTTATTTGTATTAGAACAACGTTAAAGGTCGCAATCTTTACAATTCGCTTTCTCACATTCAATATTCTTAATCTTCCACTTTAAAGACCATTTCTTGATATCTTGAATGATTTTAATGAAATCCTCTCCGCTGTTAGTTAGTGTATATTCGCATTTTACAGGAAATTTACTTGCGTCTATCTTCTTCTTTATCAAGCGCTCTTTTTCCAGTTCCTTTAGTCTTGCTGAAAAGATTTTTGGCGTTATCTCTGGAAGTTTACGCTTAATTTCAGAGTATCTCTTTGTTTTTGAAGGCCCTTTGTAAAGTTCTAGCAATATCAATAACGTCCATCTCTTGCCTATAAAGCTTGCAGTCTTGTATATTGTACAGTCTTTCTCCATGGTTTTTGAAACCTCCGGTTTCTAAACCGATTAGAAATCTCTATGATTTCTAATAGTATACATTAGGAAACCATAACTTATATATATAAGTATCGTTTTACTACTTAGTATATAAAAGATACTGAGGTGGTATAAATGCAAGCTTTAAGTGTTACCGGGTTGTTAGTTCAAGACCATGAAAGGATTGAATCCTTACTTGATGATTTTAAGAAAACCAAACATAAGCAGACAAAGAAAAAGGTGCAAATATTCAATGAGCTTGCTGAGACGTTAAGGAGGCATTTTAATCAAGAAGCAATCTTATACTCTAAGTATAAGCACCTCACAGGAGAGATCCTACCTATATTACAAACTGTCCATAATGAGCATATTGAAATGAATGAGCATATTGAGCGAATTGGGAATGCTATTCGTTCAGAGGATGATAATGTTGATACGTCAGGTTTTTTTGCGCTTCTTGTGAGGCATAGGAATATAGAAGAAAGAAACCTCTATCCAGAGTTGGACAATGTTTTATCAGACAAGGAAAAAGAGGAAGTATATTGGAAACTTAAGGTGAGATAATGAAACATAAGCAATTGCTTGAGCTAGCAAAGCCATACCTTGAGGAAAACGATCTTGGAGTAGATCATACTTTACGGGTCTTAGAGATAGCAAAGAAGAACTATGATAAATATGATATTGAGGAATCATGGAAAGACCTGGTTTTCTCGTTAATTGTGTTACATGATGTGGATGGAAGCGAAATAAAAGATCAATATGAGAAAGGGCCAATCATAGCAAAAAAGCTATTAGAAAAATTAAATTATCATAAATTTGACGTTAAATTGATAAGCAATTTTATAGTAAGACATCATAAAAGATTAGAGGATCCGCATGACATGTTCAAGATATTGTTTGATTCGGACCAATTAGTTAAGCTATCAAAGGAGGAATTTAATATCTATAATTCACGATCAGATTTTAATTGGAGACGGGTTATTGATAGTTTTTATAATGATAAATTAAAAGAGCTAGCAAATGATATGTTGGCGAATCTGGAGGAACAGAATGGTAAAAAGACAAATAATAAAGATTGATGAAGATAAATGCAATGGTTGTGGAGAGTGTATCCCTAATTGTCATGAAGGTGCATTAAAGGTTATTGATGGGAAAGTTAGGCTTATAAGCGACTTATTTTGTGATGGTCTGGGTGCATGTTTAGGACATTGCCCAACAAACGCATTAACTATCGAAGAGAGAGAAGCAGAGCCTTACGATGAAAGAAAAGTAATGGAAAAAATGATTCCGATGGGCATGAATACTGTAAAGGCGCACTTAGCGCATCTTAAAGATCATAATGAAACTAAATTTCTGAATGAAGGAATAGAATTTTTAAAAGAAAAAGGAATTGAGGTTCCTAATCTGGAGGAAAAGAAAATGGGAGAAGAATGCGGCTGCCCAGGAGCAGCAATGAGAGAAGTTAATACAGAATCAGATGCTTCTGGAAATTCAGAGCAGACATCTACATTAAGACAATGGCCAGTACAACTAAATCTACTGCCGCCGCAAGCACCGTTCTTTGAGAATTCGCATTTGTTAGTTGCAGCAGACTGTGTACCTTTTGCAAATGCTAACTTCCATTCTAATCTATTGAATGGAAAGTCTCTTGTAATAGGGTGCCCAAAATTTGATGATGTTGAAGGTTATCAGGAAAGGCTTACTGAGATATTTAAGAGTAATAAAATAAAAAGTGTGACCGTAGCAATTATGGAAGTGCCTTGTTGTGGCGGACTTGCTTCTGCTGTTGAGTCTGCTGTAGATGCTAGTAGCAAGAAGATTCCTATAATTAAAGAGGTTATAGGGGTTGATGGAGAGATACAATGAAAGAAGGATTTTCAAAGGATCTAAATGGCCTTATGCAATTCCCAACAGAGGGAGTATTTAGTACAGTACTTGCTAAGTCTGATAAGTATAATTACACACTAATGTGTCTTTCTGGAGGTACTGATATTGATACACATACCTCTACAAAAACAGGAGTTGTGCAAGTTTTGAAAGGCAAAGGGAAATTTAAGCTGTTTGATGAAGAGATTGAAATGATTCCGGGTGTTTTTATTTTCATGCCTGCAGATGCGCCCCATTCCCTTAAAGCAGAAGAGGATTTAGCGATTTTGCTTTGTTTGACTGAGTAAATGGTCAAATAAGATATTGTTTACTCTGGGAATAAAGGCACTTTTTCACCATTAGATTTAAAAACAAAACTTAGTTCTTAGATAATATGGCAGATAAGGCAATATATACATTACAGGCAGGAGAAAAGTTATCTAAAGAGAAGTTCTTAGAGTATTTTGAAAGGAAGGTACGTAAAACAATAAGAACTAATAAGCTGATGGGGAAAAAAGAAAGAGTGCTTGTTGCTTGTTCTGGCGGTAAAGATTCTACGACTGCTCTTTATTTACTGAAGAAGATTTGTAAAAATAATAAAAAGATAATTGTTGAAGCTATTCATGTTGATCCCTCAATAGGAACATATAGTAAGATAAATAAAGAGAATTTAGTGAAGTTTTGTGATCAGGAAGGGATTAAGCTACATATAATTTCTTTTAGGGATGAATTTGGGCATTCTTTATGTTATATACGTGATTTACTTAAGGAGAAAGGGATTAAATGGAAATCATGTATGGTCTGCGGTATATTGAGAAGGTATGTATTGAATAGGAAAGCTAAGCAGCTTAAAGTGACGAAATTAGTTACCGGCCATAACCTAGATGATGAGGCACAGAATGTAATTATGAATATATTTCAGAATCGTGTTGAGGTATTACCTAGGTTGGGTCCTAAGACCGGGTTAAGAGAACATAAAGGCTTTATTCCTAGGATTAAACCATTATATTTCTGTACAGAAGGAGAGACAAAGCTATTTTCTGAACTAAATAATTTTCCTGTTAAGTATGAGAAGTGCCCTTGCAGAACAGGAGCTTACAGAAAAGAGGTTGCTAGCATGTTAGATTTATTTGGTAAACATCATAAAGGTACAAATACCGGAATTATTAGATCTTTTTTGGAGGTGTTGCCCGCTCTTAAGTCGCAACATAAAGGAAAAGCAAATATCTGTAAAAAATGTAAGGAGCCTTCTTCTGGAGATTTATGCAAGACTTGTAAGATAATGGATATTATCAGAAACTAATTTTAATTGTTTTGTTCTTGAAAACCAGAAAAGATTGAGTTTCTACTTTCTTCAACCATATCTAAGAAATATTTATGTAATCTTAAGTCGTCTGTCAATTCTGGATGGAATGTGGAGATAAGTAGGTTTTTTTGCCTAAGCAATATTGGCCTATCACCTAACTTTGCCATTATTTTACATCCATCATAACAATTATCTACAATAGGTGCTCGTATAAAGACTCCTTTGAATGGTTTATCAAATACGTCTATATCTGTTTCAAAACTATCAACTTGCCTTCCATAATCGTTCCTCTTTATAGATATGTCCATCAATCCTAGCTTTGGTTGTTTTGAATCTACAATGTTCTTAGCTAAGAGTATTGCGCCTGCACATGTTCCGTATATTGGCATTCCTTCTTTGTGCCTCTTTTTTATGGCCTTGTCTAATTTATATTCTCTCATCAGTTTACCCATTGTGGTAGATTCGCCACCTGGGATTATAAGCCCATTGATATTTTCCAAGTCTGAAGGAAGTTTTATTGGAATAGCTTCTACATTACATTTCTTTAATGCCAGTATATGTTCTCTTACAGAACCTTGCAAGGCTAAAACTCCAATCTTCAAATTACCAGCCTCTTTCTTGCATCTTAACATCTAATTTAGAAATCTCTAATCCTTCCATTGCTTCTCCTAGGCCTTCTGAAGCTTTTGCAACGGTCTTTGAATCATCATAATGTGTTGTGGCTTCTACAATTGCTTTTGCCATTTTTTTAGGGTATTTGCTTTTGAAGATTCCTGAGCCAACAAAAACACCATCTACCCCTAATTTCATACATAAAGCAGCATCTGCTGGAGTAGCAATGCCGCCAGCTGCGAAGTTTACTACAGGTAATCTTCCTAGTTTTTTTACTTCTTCTAATAGCTTATGAGGAACTTTATACTCTTTAGCTAATTTGCCTAAGCTTGCGTGCTTTAAAGCCTTGATCTCTTCATTAATTGTCCTTATATGCTTAACAGCTTCTATAATGTTTCCAGTTCCTGCTTCTCCTTTTGTTCTGATCATAGCTGCTCCTTCATTAATCCTTCTCAATCCTTCGCCTAGGTTAGTTGCTCCACAAACAAAAGGAATTCTAAACTTATTCTTATCAACATGAAACTTATTATCTGCAGGTGTTAATACTTCTGATTCATCAATATAATCTACACCTAATGATTCAAGAACCTGTGCTTCTACAAAATGGCCAATCCTGCATTTTGCCATAACTGGTATTGTTACTGCTGCCATAATCTCTTTTATTTTAGAAGGGTCTGCCATCCGGGCTACTCCGCCCATTGCCCGAATATCTGCTGGAACTCTCTCTAAAGCCATTACTGCAACTGCTCCTGCTTTCTCTGCTATTACAGCTTGCTCTGCGGTAACAACATCCATTATTACTCCGCCTTTTAGCATCTCAGCTAGGCCTTTTTTCAATGTGAATGTTCCTTTTTCTATTTTTTTCTCCATATTAACATCCTCGGACTCTGAAGAAGTTGATTAGCGCTTTATAAACTTTACTTGTTTTTACATATAAACATACAATGGTCTTTTTCAAAAGGATCTAACAGCTTATAGTCTATTATTGCGAGCTCTCTTTCTAGTTTTTGCTTGATTTCAGCAAATATTGCTTTTGGTTTTCTTGTGATGTCTATTGATCTTGTTTTTACTGCTAATAATGCGTAACCTTCCTTTTTTAGGAATATATCGATGTTCTTTAGGAATATATCTAATTGGTTTCTTTGAGCAATATCCTGGAATATGACATCTACCTGGCTTACTTTATCTATATATGTTTGTGGTTTGTTTGCATCTGCTAGGATTGGAGCAATGTTTTTTCTATCTTCACTAACAAAGACCATCTCCCTCATTGTTATGGGTGCAAAGTCTAATGCAAAAACAAAACCTTCTTTTCCAACAATATCAGAGACATGTGAAACGGTTGTACCGGATGCACATCCTAGGTATAAGATAACGCTTCCTTTTCTCATGAATATGTTTTGAGTGCCTTTTATGATAGATGCTGCAAGTTTAGATCTGTTCGGGTTCCATTCTCGGTATTCTGCTCCTTTTTCTTTTACTAATCTTTCATCATAAACTTTTTTTCCTGGAGTTAGGTTTACTGTGTAAATCTTTTTTTTGTAATCTTCGTAAACCTCAAAGATTCTTGATTTTTTCATGTTAATTTCTCACCCAAATATTTTTCAAGAACTGCAATCCGGTTTTTGCAGAATCTATCTTTCTTTTCCTTAATAGTTTCTTGCAGTTTATCTTTAGGGAGGAATACGTAATCAGTTACTTCTCCGTCCATAGGTTTGATGTTTCCATCATAAATTACCTTGAACACCCTAATAAACTGATTTCTTATATCATCTTTATACCTAAAGTCAAACAAAAATTCCATCTCTGGATTTTGAATTCCCGGCTCTTCGTAAATCTCTCTTTTTGCATTTTCTTCGTAAGATTCGTTTGCACTCAACATACCTGCAGGATATTCATAAAAACCTGGTTCAATATCTTTATCTTCAGATCTTTTTGTGATTAATAGCTCTCTTTTTGAATTGAAAATAAGTAAATGTGCAGACCTATGCCCTAGGTTGTTCTTCCTAATTTCGGCTCTTGGCACTGTTTTGATTACCTTGTCATTATCATCAATAACATCAACCATTTCTTCTTTCATTTAAATTTAGCCTCGACTTCTTTTAACAATTTATCACCAATAAACTCCCCTTTGAAATAATCAACCTTAATAGCTAAACAGAGCTTATCAGCTAATGTTCTTGCTATCTTCCCGTGTAGTTGCCTTGGGTTTTTTGAGATTAAAGGATGTTCGCGTATAAAACCGTATTTAGGTGCTTTTGCTTTTGTTTTCATATGCCTAAACAATGCTTTTTCAGCGCCTAAGAGCTGGATGGTAGAAGCAGGGAATAACATCAGGCTTTTTAATGAGCCTGCCTGTTCTATTAATCTTGCACCTATCTTTGCTCCGGCTATAGCTAACAAGTTTGGAGCAACCTTTTTCATTAGTTCTTCTAAATAGTTTTCTTGTTTGTTTCTAAGCTGATATAATTGAGAAACTTCCTTAGCAAGATCCATTATAGGCTCTAGGTCTTCTTTTGAGAAATCAGCACCCATTGTTTCTTCTTTGTTTAATTCTTTTAGTAATTCTTTCTTTTGTTTTTTTAGAATTAAATCTACGAAGCTTTCCTGGTTCTTTAATGAATGCGAGAATTCTGGATTATGTAAAGAATACCATTCCCTTAGTCTTTTTATCATGATGTTAATAACTTTATCGAGGTCATTAAGGTTGTTTATTGTCTGCATGATTAGTAAGTCATCTTTAACAGAATTCCTTATTTCTTTCTTTGTTAATTCAATGTTTCTTTTGTAGAAATCATTGAAAAATTGTCTATTATTAAAATATAATAATATCTTTTTTAGCTCTTTTCTTTCTGGTTTTTTCAGGTTCTTGTATTTATTAGAGAATTCTTTTTCAGTTTTTTCTTTGTTTATGTATTGTTCACTATTACTGAATAGTTTCCTATCTAATATATTGAAATGTTCATTGAATACAAACGTTCCTAATATGTTTGAAAATATATATTTATTATGCATATTCTGTTAGGGTTAAAGCAAATGTATTTAAACTTAATGCTATTATATGGTACTATGATATTAGTCTACATAACGTGTAAAGACAAAGAAGAATCTTCTAAGATTTCGAGGCATTTATTAGAGAAGAAGCTCATTGCCTGCACTAATATCCATCCGATAGAAAGCCTTTATTGGTGGGAGGGTAAGATTCAGGAGGAATCAGAAGTGGTTGTAATTGCAAAAACAAAAGATTCCAATTATGATAAGGTCAAAGAAGAGGTTAAGAAAATACATTCTTATGATGTTCCTTGTATTATTAAGATAAAAGCAGAAGCTAATTCCGAATATGATAAGTGGATTAATGAGGAATGTTCTTAGAATTATGTTCCTTTCCAATGAAGCTTAAGAACAATGTTCCGAAGAGGGAGTTTTTACAGTATAAGTTCGTAGATGATAAATTCACAAGCCCTACTACAACAATAATATACGGGGATAATACTGTCTTGATCCAATGGTCTTCTGATCCAATCGCAATAAAGAAGTAACAAAATCTCACCTTAATTACTTTAACGTACTCTGGAAGACTTAGAGATAACTTTTAAATAAACTAAACTCTGAATTCTATAAAAACGAAGGATTTTTAATAGTCCCTTAATTAACGCAAGATGGTGGGATTATGCCCAAAGTAACTATAGATAAAGAAAGATGTAAGGAATGTTCTTTTTGTATTACAGTGTGCCCTACGAAAGTTCTTAAGATGTCGTCTAAACTAAACAAAAAAGGATATCATTATGCAGAAGTTATTGCTCCTGAGAAATGCACTGGATGTGGAATGTGCTTCCAGATGTGCCCTGATTTATGTATTGAGGTAGAGAAATGACTAAGAAAGCAATACTGAAAGGGAATGAAGCTATTGTAGAAGCAGCTTTAAGTGCAGGCTGTAAGTTCTATGCAGGCTACCCTATTACGCCTCAGAATGAGATTCCTGAATACATGTCCAAGAGGGCGCCTGAGTTTGATTCTATATTTATACAAGCTGAAGCAGAGGTTGCTGCTATAAATATGATATTTGGAGCTGCTGCAACTGGTTTTAGATGTATGACTTCTTCCTCTTCACCAGGTATTTCTCTAAAGCAGGAAGGAATATCATATATTGCTGGAGGGGAGCTTCCTTGTGTAATCGTTAATATAGTTCGGGGTGGACCTGGCCTTGGAAATATAAGAGCTTCACAAGCAGATTATTTTCAATCTGTTAAAGGGGGCGGCCATGGTGATTATCATATGATTGTACTTGCGCCATCAACAGTACAAGAGGCATATGACCTTACTATGAATGCTTTTGATTATGCTGATTATTACAGAAACCCTGTAATGATACTAGGGGATGGGCTAATCGGACAGATGTTTGAGTCTGTTGAACTTAAAGAATATAAGCCCATATTGGAATTACCTAAGAAGGATTTTATCTTAGATGGTTGTGAAGGGCGAGATCCTCGGTTAGTAAAAACATTATTCCTTCGCCCTTCGGACGGGTTAATGAAACATAATATTCACCTAAGTAAGAAATATGATAAGATAAAGAAAGAGCTTAATCTAGTAGAAAAAGTAGATACAGAAGATGCAGACCTGATTATAGTTGCATATGGAATTACTGCAAGGATTGCAAAAGCAGCAATAGAAAAAGCGAGAAAAGAAGGTCTTAAGGTTGGTATGATTAGACCAATTACAGTATGGCCATTTCCTTCTAAAACTATTGTTCATGCTTCAGAAAAAACAAAAAAGTTCTTAGTAGTTGAGATGTCAGAAGGACAGATGATAGAAGATGTAAAACTTTGTTTGTTTGGGAAATCTGGTATTTCAGCAGAACATTTTGGAAATGGGGGAGGATGGTATCCTTCACAAAATAATATTTATGAAAAGATAAGAGGCGTACTAAAATGAAATTAACAAGATCAGAATCACTAAAGAAAGCAGAAACTCATTATTGTGGTGGGTGCGGCCATGGAATCATACATAGGCTGGTTGCAGAGATTCTTGATGAATTAGGTATTCGAGGGAAAACAATAGGGACTGCGCCTGTTGGTTGTGCAGTTTTACTATATGATTATTTTAATTGTGATATAATAGAATGTGCACATGGAAGGCCGCCAGCTGTTGCAACAGCAATGAAGAGACTGATGCCTGACAAGATATTATTTACTTACCAAGGCGATGGGGATCTAGCAGCTATTGGTACAGGTGAAACAATACATTCTGCAAATCGCGGTGAGAACTTTACAATAATATTTGTGAATAATGCTGTATATGGGATGACTGGTGGGCAAATGGCTCCAACTACGTTATTGAATCAGAAAACAACAACATCTCCTGCTGGAAGAAAAAGCAGTTTAGAAGGATTTCCACTAAAGGTTTGTGAGTTGTTGGCAACATTAGATGGCACTACCTATATTGAAAGGGTTGCTGTTGATACGCCGGCTAATGTGATAAAAGCAAAAGCAGCAATAAAAAAAGCATTCCAGTATCAGATTGAAGGAAAAGGCTTTACATTTGTTGAAGTACTCGCTATGTGCCCAACTAACTGGAAAGTCTCAACATCAGAATCACTTAATTTTGTTGATAATATGAAGAAACACTATCCTTTGGGTGTTTTTAAAGACGTTAAGTAGTTCATGATTGATATATCAAATCAAACAATGGCTTCGACGGATTTTTCTTTGAAAAATCCTACTCGGCACCCCGACGGGGACCCGCCTCGTCTCGCCTTTGATTTGATTTTTTGTGAATAAAACAAAGATGGAAGAGAAAATAATAATTGCTGGTTTTGGCGGACAAGGAGTTATTTTAGCAGGCAATGCACTTGCGCAATCAGCATTAGCTGAAGATAAGGAGATAACTGCTATGGTAAGCTATGGTGCTGAAATGAGAGGAGGAACAGCCACTTGTTCTATAACAATCTCTGATAATAAGATTGCTTCTCCGGTAGTTGATGAACCCACTACATTAATAGCATTGAATAGGCCTTCATTGGATAAGTATGAAGGTAGTGTTGCTAAGAATGGATTGATTGTTTTGAATGAATCTTTAGCTGATAGGGATGTTAAAAGAAAAGACGTTAAAGTTGTGAAGGTTCCTGCAACAGAAATTGCAAACGAATTAGGAAATGTAAGAGTAGCAAATGTAATCCTGCTTGGGGCTTTTATTAAGAAGACTGGGATTTTGGATTTAGATAAAGTAGTTAAGACCCTGCCTAAGTCTTTTCCAAAACATAAACAAGACTTAGCTGATATTAATATAAAAGCTCTTAAGAAAGGGGCTGAGTTGGTTTAGAGTTCTGGAAAAGCTTTCAGAGAAAATTTAATGCTAAAATTCAGATGTTATAATGGTTCTGAAGCTTAAATTTACTGTATTTCGTTTAACTGATGTTAAATACAATAAAATTCTTACTTTTAAAAAAGAAAGAGGGGTTTCCTAAAATAGGGAAAGGGGGAAATCTCTTTGATGTTTTTATATAGTATTATTCATTTAATCTTTGTGCTATTCTGAAATCTTTATTTGCTTTATCGATTTCTCCTTTCATCTCCCAAATAATGCCTCTGTTATTATAGGAGTCAGCATGTTTTGGATTTAATCTAATTGCTTTGTCGTAAGCTTCAATTGCTTCGTTAAGGTATCCTTTATGTCTCAAAGCATTGCCCCTATTATGATGGGCACCATATTTTTTTGGATTTAATATATTTGCTTGCTCATAATATTCAATTGCTTTGTCAAGCTTGCCTCTTTTCGCCCAAACTAACCCTGTGTTATTATGGGCTGCATAATTATTTGGCTCTAATCTAATTGCTTCGTCAAAATCTTCAATTGCTTCGTTAAGGTATCTTTTATCATACCAAGCAAGACCTCTGTTATTATAAGCACCAGGATATTTTGGATTTAAGCTGATTGCTTTGTTGTAATCTTCAATTGCTTTGTCAAGGTCTCCTTTTTTGTACCAAGCAATGCCCCTATTAGAATACTGAATTGAAAGCACTCCATCTCTATTTAAGCTTTTAAGAAAAACACCATTGGTTATAGATTTGTCTGCAATGTTAAACCGAGACTTGTAATAATCATCACTAAGTACCTCTGCACTAGTGATCTCCCAATTAAAACTATTTACTTTGTTAGGGGAATTTGTTGCATCATGTTTTCCATCTGGATCCCACCTTACAAAGAAATGGTCTGATGCATCAACACCAACAATCGGTAGATTAAGAGTTTCTGCAATTGCCAGATAGATTACTGAATAATTATCACAATCAATCTTTTTTGTTTTCAAACCATAATTTAATAATCCATTTGCTTTATAACTAAATCCTTCTTCCTTTAACACTGAATCGATTGTTTCCAATATTTGAACAGCGTCATCCTTTGAGTATTGTTCTTTGACTTCAATCTTTTTTTTTGCTTTATCGATAATACTATCTAAAAATCGATAATCAGCACCAGTAACTCCAAACTCTTTCTCTAAATCCAGAAACTCATGAGCAATGGTATGATATTTAGGTTGGTATCTATGGGCACTTCCTTTACGAGAAGATATAAGCGGTGCACATGAAGAAGCACCTACTGCTAAAAGACCTAATCCGGCAGTTTTGAAAAAATCCTTTCTATTAATATTTTGTTCACTTGGTCGAGAGGTATTTTCTAAACTATTAATTATGCTTTCAATCATTTTTGGCCCCTTTTATCAATTTCCTAACAGCAAGTTCCATGACATGAGATTTGTTTCTAAAAGTTCCATCTCTAAGTAAATCATTCATTTGAAGAATAACTTCTTGTTCTAATGATACACATATTTTATGCTTCATACCAAGTATGGAAATGTATTCATCATATATAAATCTTTCTATAATGTTACTACTATAAAGAAACGATAAAATAACAATAAAAAGAGATTTCCCCCTTGATATATTAACTAAATTGGGCTTACGCCCTTGAAAACGGAAACCCCCCAAGTATAGTCTGCTAACGCAGAATTGATAAAGTAAGAATCTTACTCTTCGGAATTTTTTGACTTCGTCAAAAACCGTCTTGCAGACTATTCCTCGTTGGCGATATTTCTTGTTCTTAGTATCACAACCCTTACGGGCACCGCACAATCGCCAAGTATTTAACAAGTTTTAAACGGGAAAATTCCTTGCAGGAATTATTCCCCAAATTCAATTCTTCCAGCCCGAGCCTCACCTTAATGGAGTCTCGGGGTCAGAATTGAACTCTCGATGGCTTCGCCTTCGAGCCCTATCGGGTCGTTTAAAACTGATGTTAGTTACAATTAAATTTAAGTTTCCTTAACGATAAAAACGGGAATTCTCTCTAAAAATAGAAGGGGCAAGAAAACAAATCGCTTCTGAAAACTTTCCGAGATTAAATCAATAGTTTTATATATTATTCTTAATATATGTTTTATAAAATGGCAAAAGAAAAAAGCAAAGGAGCATTTTTAATATTATGGTTAATAATTATAATTGCTATTAGCATAGCGTCTTTATTTAGGGATTTTTTATCGTTGACTTATTTATTTGTAGGTGGCAGGACAACATTCTATATGACAGACACAATAAGATTACTAGGATTTGTTAATATCATTTTTACTGCATTTTTATTTAAATTAAAAAAATGGTCATTTTTTGCAGTTAGTGGTATACTAGGTATAATGTTATTACTCTCAATATTTTCAGGCAGACCACATTTAATAGCGATTTATTTGATTTCATTAGGAGTCTTAATCTTATTAATAAAGAAAAAATGGGGGCAACTTGATTAAAATGTTAACAGAAAAATCATTTTTAATTATATCCTTATGCATTATAATTTTATTAGCAGGTTGTAGTCAAAATAATATCCAAAATATCCCATCTAACACAAACAAAGTAACACAAACCAAATCAATATCTACAGAAGACACATATAACTCTTGTAGTCAAGAGGATTTTTCTAAAGGTGATGCTTTTTATTTTCCAATTTTTTCAAAAGATAATTCTCCCACTTATTGTAGGCCTAATCAGGAGCGTTCATGTTATAGTGATATGTGTTATACAAAATATCTACGTTATGCTGGGTGGAAAAAAGATGTGGCATTGTGCGAAAAACTGGATTCATCAGTTGAGGATTCTTGGAAAGATAAATGTATTTATGAAGTTAGTTTTTTTGTTTTTGATAGGAGCGTTTGCAATAAAATCACAAATGAACAACTTAAACTTGCTTGTTTAATGTCAAAAGAAGGTACTGATGGTACAAATAATCTTGATAGGGCTCTTTATTATGCAAAAACATGGTTTGAAAGATGCTCCAGAGATCCAACTCTTGAATATGAACACAGTTTAGATAAGGGAGCCTTGCCAACCCAAAAACAAAAAGTAGAATGCCAAATAAAGATATTGGATTATTTAAAGAAAAATTATGAAAAAGAATGCTCAGATAAATTCTGTGATTACTTTAATTCATTTAATCCTCAAGACATATCTTCATGCGAGATAGTACCTGAATATACTGATGAATGTGTTATCACTTTGATATATGGGGGAACTATAACTTCAAATGATTGTAATAAGCTATCTGATAAAGATTATTGTCTTAATGAAATTGCAGTTAAAAATGAAGATATTGATTTATGTCTATCTTTGGAATATGCAGATTGTCTAAAAGAGATTGCAGTTAATCAACAGAATGTTGAAGTCTGTTTTAAAGATGATGATAGTTTTTCACAAGAGATGTGTGTAGAACATTATGCAACAGAGTTAGGCAATTTTGAAGTTTGTAGTGATGAAAGATACCTTGGAGATACTAACTTTTGCGAAGATTTAGCGTATGACGCCCTTTCTAGTAAGAAAAAAGATGTCGAGTACTGTTATAAAATCCATGATCAAGAAGATGCTGATTGGTGTGTTGCGATGTATGCTGGAGATTTTAAAGATTCATCAGTCTGTAATGATCCACGTTTTAAGGGAGATAAATCACATTGTCTTAGTCAAGCAAGATGAGAAAAACAAATCACTTTCAATTAATTGTACTTTTATTTATTCTTTTTATTTTAGTGGGTTGTTCACAATCCGAAAAAGTTGTAACCCATTCTCCTAATCCAAAAGTTGAACAAGTGAAAGAATCAGTAAAACCTGGAGGACAAGAAGAAAAGGTTACTCAACCCGAAACATCTTCTAGCCAAACTGAAGCATCTGAAGATGAAAAAATAATGGATTGTATTATTAAAACTGAAAATGTGCCTACTTGTTTCCAACTTTCTACTAAAAAGTATAGTACATGGAGAGAATGCAAACAGTTTCAGACAGCTTTTGACAAATTAAAATGTTTATTTAATGCAGAAGATGCATTTGAAGATGATTCTGAAGAATTAAACGAATTTGCATTAGACGCAAAAGATGAATTTGAAGAGAAATACAATAGTAAATATCTAGATGCAAGAAGAACTTGCGATTACAAACTTTTTGAAGAAGGATTAGAAGATGTATATGAAAGCTGTTGTGAAAAATTCTCACACCATGATGATATTGATAAACTTAGAAATTGCTTATCTGAAAAGATTTATGAGAGCGGATTGTATTAATAATGAAACGAAAAACATTTTTTATAATAAGTTTGATTTATAGCATCCTTTTATTATTAATTTCTATAGCAACTTTTGCTGATTTTTTCTTAGTAGATAGAGTAGATACATTGATTAGAGCATTATTTATCTTACCAGTATCAATTGGTATGCTACTTGGATCAATTGGAATAAAATATAAGAAATCGTTTGCCAAATATTTATTAATTATAACAGGTATTCTATCTTTGCCATTAGGACTAATAATCACATATTTTGCATTTAAGGAAGATAAACTAGAAAAATGAAAGTTTTACCAAATTTATTAATCTTGGTAGTAATTGCATTATTATCTATGCCTTTTGTTTATTCTAAATGTGAAGATCATATTGTAAAAGATGATATTGATGAATTTAGGTATTTTAATCATCAAATATATGATGAAAATATCAAATCCTGTACCATTACTTATGATACTACCGGACACCCATTTATACGAGTTCTTATTACAGAACATGATAATATAAAAAGCGCCGTTAGTGCTGTCCGATTTCATATAGATCGACTTAATATGGATAAAATCGAAATTAATAATGAAGAAGTATATCATGCAGTTAACATCCAATATCACATCTACAGAAAAAAAGATGTTGAGCAAGACATTATTGGCTGGCAAAGTGGTAACTATCAGATATTTATTGAGGGCGAGGTCAACTATAATTCTGAGATAAAATTCATTCCAATAATTGAAAGGTACCTTCAAGAATATCCTAGTGATAACGATTTTTTGATGGATCCTGCTCCAGACTGCTATGAAAGAGAAACTAAATTTGACTCTTTTGAAAACAAAGATACTTCTGTATGTACCAAATTCACGAAAAACAATGATGAAAATTATGGGGATTTTTTACCTTATTATTGTAATTCAGACATGGATTGTCCTGGGCAAGGAGATTATGTCCTGCTTACTAACAAGAATACTGCATATATGAAATTTGAATGTAGGAAAGATCATTTCTGTTATCGAACCAAAGATGCTTATTATACATGCTTAAAGGATGATGGCTGTGATTTAGGCTTGTTCTGTGATACTTCAACTTTAAGAGGAGATTGTGTTGAATGTTTAACTGATTCAGATTGTAAATCCAAAAAAGTCTGCAATGATAAAAAATGCTCAGAATTAGAATGTAATTCTAACCAAGAACCTAAAGATCATGAGTGTATTGACCTAGAAATTAAAACAGAACCTCAAGTAAAAAATGATAACCAAAATAATATTAAAGTTGTAACTAAGAAGAATGATGGCTTTCCAATTATAATTATTATATCTTCATTAATAATTATTTCTCTAATCATTATTATACTAATTATCTTAATTATTAAAAAGAAAAAATAACTATTAAATTGTTTTCTTGCCCTGGATATATTTCCTTGAAGGCTCACTTTGTTCGCTGGATTGGAGAGAATTCCCTAAAATATAGTCTCCCTACGGTCGAATTAATTGGAAACTTAAATTTAACTTTTCGGAACGAAATTTCCCAGAACTCCGCAAACATATCGCTGTAAAAATAGATTGTGTAGCTTAAAAGAACCTGCTTCTTATAGTCGCTGTAATTCTTTAAATGTTTGCTCGTAGCTGGGAAAGTAACTAACAGGAATTAAACGGTTCACAACAACCGCCTTCGGCTATTTTGCCAAGCAAAATTCGTTGTTCCCCTACATTGTTTAATGTTCTCCGCTTCGCTACGAACTTAAACAACGTCGCTTAATTCCGATGTTAAAGCCAATTTTTT
>JAYEIZ010000334.1:0-6938 GCA_034660355.1 Nanobdellota archaeon | reverse complement strand
CGTTATATTCTATGTTAGATTATAAGGTTTCTCGCTGTAGCGTGATGTAGCAATTTTAAAAGGGCAGAGAAAACGTTATAAAATTATATATTTTATGATGTTTTACCATGTTAGCGTGATATATCTCCTTCCTTTTTTATCAATAACCTCTTTTATCAACTCTTTTTTCATCAATTCATCATAATACTCAGAAAAACTCTGTGAAGACAGATTAGAATACCTCAGAAGGGGTGTTGGTTTTATAGAGTTATTCTTGTCTCTAATAATCTTAAGTATATCATAGATTACTTCTAACCTATCTCTTTTCCTGCTCATTTTATCCATTTATTGACTTTATAGTATATCACAATAAACACTACAACAGATATCAACTGAAATACAATCTTAACTTCAAGAGATAAAAACCGCCTAGATCCTAAAACAAATAAGTTTAGGAGCCAGAATAAAGATACTAATAAGTAGAGTGCTCTAACATTAATCTTCACTTTTTTATGCTTTTTAGCAGTGATTATCAAAACAGCAAATACCAATAGTAAAAGTTGCAGGAATGAAACAATTATATGCGATTTAGAGGTAAGCGCCACTAAAGATACAAGTATAGCTAATGTATTTGAAAATACTATAAAATTCCTATACTTAATCTTTTTCCAGATAAGGCTATAAGCTAAATAGAATATAGCTATAGTACTAAGATAACTGACAGGCACCATAGTTAAAGGCATAAAAATCCTTCTTGGAAAATAGATATCCATTGTCATTCCAGCGATTAAGAATAAGTAAAGGAAGAACCTCGAAGCATACGCTAAACCAAAGAAGAGAAAAGTATTCCTGAAATAATGTATTCCCTTATGTTTTGTTAAGTCATATATCTCTTTTGTTTTATAATATATCAAAAAACAAAGAAATACAATAATGACTGTGTACATAAGCTCCGTTCCAAATCTCATTGAACTAAAAAAATGATTCATGGGCATAGTTATCACCAATCAAATGTTATATTTAAAACTTTATAAAAAATGTGGACTTTAAATCCATCTCATTTATAAAGCAATAATCGGAAGTATACTTAAAACAATGAAACAAAACAATAATTTACTTCATCTAGATAATGTCTGGAAAATATACCAGATGGGGGAAGTAGAAGTCCCAGCATTAAAAGGAGTCAATGTTGAAATAAAAAAAGGTGATTTCGTTGCAATTGTAGGTGCATCAGGCTCAGGCAAATCTACAATGATGAATCTTATAGGCTGCTTAGACACACCATCAAAAGGGACTATCTTACTAAAAAACCAGGATATAACAAAACTATCTGAATCTGACTTAGCTTCATTAAGGGGAAAAACAATAGGCTTTATCTTCCAGCAATATAACCTCATTCCTTCAATGTCTGCTTTTGAAAATGTTATGTTACCATTAGAATTCCTTGAGTACTCTGATAAAGAAGCTGCAGAAAGAGCGAGAAAAATAATAAGTATTGTTGGCTTGGAGAATTGGGCGCATCACTTACCTACTCAACTTTCAGGCGGCCAGCAACAAAGAGTTTCAATAGCAAGAAGCTTAGTTACTGATCCTGAAATAATCTTAGCAGATGAACCTACTGGAAATCTTGATTCAAAAACAGGAAAAGAAATCATGGAAACCTTCAAGACTCTCTGGAAAGAAGAAGGTAAAACTATCATAATGGTAACTCATGATCTTAAACTAGCTAAGTATGCCCATACTACAATTGAACTTAAAGATGGTAAGATAATAAAAATAAATAAAAACTTTTGAGGAGGAACTTTAAAATGAGAATAAACTATTTAATAGCAATTTTTTTAGTGGTAATTGTTTCTGCACTAACAGTTAATGCAGAAATATCTGACACAGCTGCAATAAGCATAAGCTTGGTAAATCAAGACCCCGATCCTGCAATAGCAGGTGATGTTGTTGAAATAAGATTGGGAGTTGAAAACAAAGGAGGACAAGCAGTTGAAGACCTTATTATAGGGGTAGTAGAAGAGTATCCTTTTGAAATGTTATCTGGATACGATACAATACAAACTGTGGGTACAATTGGAGCCTGGCAGAATGAAGAAAACATGAAGATTGTCAAGTTCAAGGTAAGAGTTGATAGGGATGCAACTGCAGGACAATACGAATTAAAGATAAAAGAGTATGAACAAGGATTCGAAGGCACAGGAAAACAAAAAAGTCTTTCAATTGATGTTAAAAACACTGAAAATGCCGAAGTCATCCATATAGACAAGACAACATTAGTACCTGGAAAAGAAACACCCCTTAAATTCACAGTCAATAATGTGGGCAATGCTCCTCTAAGGAACCTAAGGTTCAATTGGGAGAATGAAGATAAGATAATCCTTCCAGTAGGAAGTGATAATACCAGATACATTAATTATGTGGAGATTGGAGAGAGTGCAGAATTAGAATACCTAGTAATTGCAGACACAAATGCAGACCCTGGATTATATGAATTAGATCTTCACTTAACTTATGATGACCCCATAAGTGGAGCTGATACAGAAATCTCAACAATAGCAGGAATATATGTTGGTGGAGAAACTGATTTTGATGTTGCTTTTTCTGAAAGTTCAGCTGGCGAAACTTCATTTAGTATTGCAAACATTGGAAGCAATCCTGCTTTTTCAGTGTCAGTTATAATCCCTGAACAGAAAGGATGGAGAGTAACAGGTTCAAATTCAGTGATTATTGGTAATCTAAACAAAGGAGATTATACTGTTGCAAGCTTTAGTTTAAAGTCTGCAAGTTCAATAGCTTTTGAAAGAACAGATAGTAAAGATATTCAGAAACGTTTGGAGGAGCGTGCAAAAACTCAATCTTCTGAAAAACTAAATATCCAAGTAGCTTACACTGACACAAGGGGAGAAAGGAATATTATTGAGAAAGAACTTAGTTTATCCCCTGGAAATCTTGTTTCATCTATGCCAGAAGGTATGGTTGGAAGGCCAGGTGCCAAAGCTCAGAACTCTTCTTCAAAACTTACAGGGTATATTATCGTTCTAGCTATAGTCATAATTGGAATTACAATTTATAGCAGATACAAGAAGAAGAAACTAGCAAATCCTAACTTTAGGCTTAAGGATTTGTTCAAAAAGAAGAAATAAACCAAGATGAAATTAATAAAGTGCCTTAAGCATGCATTTAATATGGTTTTACATAGTAAGTTAAGAAGCTGGTTAACTATAATTGGAATTGTCATTGGAGTTGCAGCAGTTATAGCTATTGTATCATTGGGAGCAGGCATGGAACAATCAATGAATTCCCAATTTGATGATTTAGGTGGCGACTTGTTAACACTTTCTGCTGGATATTCAAAAGGTGGAAGCATGTTTCATGGAAGAAGGTGGGGAGGAGACACAGGGAGCCAAGCAACAGAAGAAGAAATTGTTGTTGACAGAACTGATGTGCAGGCATTAAAAGGCATCCCAGACATATTGCTTATTGACACTAACATCAGGGGAAATGTTGATGCATCTTATCTTGGAAAAACTGGTTCTGTTTCATTAACCGGTGTTGACCAAAAAATCTGGTCACAGATAACAACATCAAAGATAGATGAAGGGAGATTTCTTGATTCAGCTGATCAAAATGTTATTGTAATTGGCGGAAAATTAGCAGAATCATATTTTGAACAACCGCTTGGAATCAACAAGATGCTTACAATAGAAGGCAACGCTTTTAGGGTAGTAGGCATACTTGATGATACGAACAACAATATATACATGCCAATCCAGATGGCTTACCAGATATTAGATGATAAAGATAATGGTGTCTATGATTCTATAATTATTAAAGTTAAAGATGAAGATAATTTAGATACAACAATATCAAAAATAGAAACTAAACTAATGCAGGTAAGGCACGTCACAGAAAAAACAAGAGATTTTAGTATTAGTTCAAACAAACAAACCCAAGAAGCAAGAGCAGAGATGATGGCTTCAATGAGCGCTTTTCTTATAGCAATTGCAGCAGTATCATTAATTGTTGGTGCAGTTGGAATAGCAAACACAATGTTTACATCTGTCTTAGAAAAAACAAAAGAGATAGGGATAATGAAAGCAATCGGAGCAAGAAATAAAGATATCTTACTGATATTCCTTTTCAATGCAGGTCTAATTGCACTTGTTGGCGGGATAATTGGCGTTATTCTTGGTATTATTCTCTCAGGAGCCCTGCCTGCAATGATGGGGCAAACATTTATAGCTCGAGGTGGAACAATTGTATCATTAAATTCCGTAATAATGGCTTTATCCGTCTCAGTTATTGTAGGTGTAATTGCAGGAATTGTCCCAGCATATCAGGGCTCTAAACTAAAACCTGTAGATGCTTTAAGATATGAATAAAAGAATCAGTCGTTTTTTACTATAATGCTTAGAGTCAAGTAAAAAACCTATTTTTTATTTTTTAATGCGAGCGTAGCGAGCACTTGGGTTTAATTCCCCGACCTTTAGGTTGTTTATTCTAGAAAATATTTTATTGCGGCTTCGCCGCAGAATAATCTGCGGACGAAACAGCGCACTATTCTTTGATATCAAAATAGCGTTAGCTTTCGTCTTCGGAGGACGAAAATGAATTCAAACCTAAAACATTATAGCCACAAAATTGGCGTAAACTTCTGGCACATCGAGTTTGCAACAAAGTATCGTTACAATATGTTTGGCAAGTTTAAGCAAAAAAACATTGCTGAAGCCTCAATCCGTAAGGTATGTAGTAGGCATCATATAAAAATACATACTATTTTTGTAATGCCTGAGCATGTTCATATGATGGTTACTCTGCCACATAACATAACAGATTCAAAAGGAATGCAGCTTGTTAAAGGTGGCTCAGCATATTTGTTTTTTAAGAATCATCCAAAGAGCAGATTAAGGCTTTCACGGGGGCATCTTTGGAGTGCCGGAGGTTGTGCAACTACAGTAGGTTATAATGAATATGATACTGTATTCAACTACATCCAACAACAGGCTGAACATCATGCTGCTGAAGCCACAGCATAGATACCCCGACCTTTAGGTCGTGGGAGTAGGTCATAATAATTTAATTATAATGGTAGAATAATAATCAATAATTATCTAATTAGTTCTTTTTATTACAGAATCAAATTCATGTAGAACTTAGATAATAAGAAATGGTTATAAAAATAAATAATAATTAAATAAAAAAATAAAATTAAGCCAGGGTAGGCTTTTTTGTCATAAATGCTAACAATGCAGCAACAATGCACAATATTCCTGAAGGAACAAACGCATACACGTAAGAACCAGTTAGGTCAAATACCTTCCCTCCAAGTATTGGGCCGATTATTCCAGCTACACCATAGGCAGTAAAAACAAATCCGTAATTTGCTCCCAGGTGTTTAGTTCCAAAGAAGTCAGCTGTAGCCGAAGGAAATAATGCAAAATTCCCACCGAAATTAAACCCTATCCATGCAGCAGCAACACCGAGTAACAATGCTGTTGTACCCATTTTCATAAGGTATAACATCATTACTCCCTGGAGTACAAACATAACAGTCATCGCAACAGTTCTGCCAATCTTATCTGATGTAAATCCCCATATAATCCTTCCAGCTCCATTAAATAAAGCAAGTATTCCGACAGCTGAACCAGCTACAGCAGCAGTCATACCAGAATAAACACCAAATGGCTTTAGATTTCCAATAACCATAAGTCCAGCAGCAGCTCCAAATGTAAACATCAACCATAAAAACCAAAACTGCTTTGTCTTAAGCATCTTCTGCCAAGTAAGTTCAATTGTTTTTGCAGTTTTCTTACCTGTTTTCTTAACATCTGCCTTAAACCCTTTAGGCAACCATCCATCAGGGGGATTCACTAATAAAAAACTACTCAACACAACAGCAACCAGAAATATTACCCCTAATGTCATAAAAGTTGCAGACAATCCTACACTAGCAATCAAGCTTGAAGCAACCTGTGCAAATATCCATGCACCAGCACCAAAACCTGCAACCGCTAAGCCAGTTATTAAACCTCTTTTATCGGGAAACCATTTAACACAAGCAGCAATTGGGCAAACATACCCAAAACCAATGCCTGCTCCGCCAATAAGGCCAATTGTAGCAACTAAGCCATAAAAAGAGCCGCCAGTAAACCTTGCTAATATATATCCTAAACCTAATAATATCCCTCCAGTAATAGCAACTTTCTTAGGTCCAACCTTATCCTGCCACTTGCCTGCAAATACCATCACAATAGCAAATGTAGCAAGAGCAACAGCAAAAATTATCTGTGTCTGAGTTGTTGTAAAAGAATATCCTTCTTTCAAAGGATTCACAAAAACACTCCAGGAATATATAGCACCCAAACATAATTGTATTATCAAAGCTCCAATAACAACTATCCATCTAAATTTCTCTTTTTTCATATGAATTACCTCTCATTATGATTTTTAAAAGAAAAAGATTAGAAGTTATATATAAATTTAATTATTTTTCAATAAATTCAACTACTCGATTATAACCTTATAGGTCTTAATACTGGTTTTAGCTCCAGTTCTCTCATCTTGACTAATATATATATATATAATCCCAGTAATCTTCCCATTCTCATCCAAGGTATAATCTACTCCAGTAATGCTTTCCTCAGGACCATAAACCTCTCTCCCTCTAAGGCAAGTTGCTATAAACCTGAGCATATTCTCCCCTTTTAACCCTTCCTTACCAGTTTCACACGAATACAAAATAACCTTTGCGTTCTTTGCCACAAACTTTTCTAAAGACTTCATTATATCTTCATCAGTAAAATCCAGATATTGCTCATCCTTATTTCTTGTGGTATATAAACTATAGAATCTTCTTCTCCAAAGGAAAAAGACCCGCTAATTATTTAAGTTAGCGAGCCTGTTGTTTAGTTAGTAACACAAAACAACAGGGTGATTAACTTCTTCCAGAATAAAAA
>JAYEIZ010000333.1:0-6951 GCA_034660355.1 Nanobdellota archaeon | reverse complement strand
CGGATGTTAAAGATTTCTTCAAAGGCGCGCAGTCATCTGGAGATATAAGTGATTTAGAAAATAGAGTCCTAGCATTAGAGAATACGACACTTAGAGTAATATATTATGAAAACATTACAACGTCTAGCGGAACGGTCACGATACCGACAGGAGGTTCAATCGTCCTCGATTATTGGACGCCTGGGATTGATGCTCTCGTATCTGAAACGTACAATGGCAGGCCAACCCTCGAGGATGGAGGTGTTTCTGTATCTAGTTTTGATACAAATGGTAATTATGTTCTTTCAGGACCAATTCCATCAAATCCTGCATCACTCATATATGTTTTTGACATATCCTTTTACTATTATAAAGGACTTGATATTGGCCGTGTATTAGAGCAGACAGCGGTAAGTAGTGGCGGATCAGTAATACAATCATTCATGTACATTAGTTTAATAGCACAAGGACAAGTAGAGGGAGATTTACATCTCACGAATAGTTTAACATGGGCAACGTCTCTATCCTTAATAAAGAACGTAAAAGTAATAACTAATTCCTCAGACTGGGATTTATACATATTGCAGAATGGAAATGGTTATGCATTAGATGATGCGCTAGTTCCAGCAAAAATGTTAATGGTAGGAGGTAATTTAGACGAGGAGATAAGTATAGATTATTCATATAAAGACGAGGATTTATCCGATACGATACATTTATACTGGGTAGATAACGCAGGAACAGAGACTGCGGACTTTTATATAACAGGAATTGAACTTAATTAATAAATTATGGCAGCACCAAGTTATACTACAGATTTAACAACTATCGCTACTGGTGACCTAAATGTCGATGCCGGTACCTGGGACGAGAGTTCTGATGCAGGCTGGGATACAGGAGGTTCAATGGTAGACGATGAAAACCTCTATTATAACAATACAGAGTGTGTATCTGCCCAGATGACGAAGGATAGTAATGGTACAGGTGCGGCAGGCCCAGCTACTATACTCTATAATCATACAGCAGCATTTACTATTCCTACAGATGGAGCAGCCTTAATACATCACATGTGGGCAGCACCTCCAGCACTAAACACTATAGACAACGTTACTAGTGCAGGAATTAATATTTGTGCAGGTTCTAGTCTAGGTGATTTTTATGCTTGGAAAGCTTCAGGAAGTGATTTTGCTCCAGCACCTAGGGGTGGTTGGGCTAATTATGCTATTAATCCTGCGATTGGAAGCCCAGATCATACGGTGGGAACAGCTCCTACTACATATAGTATGATTGGTATAGGTGTTTCAGCTACAGCACAAGCAAGGGGTAATCCTAATGCTTGTAATGCAGTGAGATACGGACGCTGTGAATCTATATTTACGGATGGAGATTTAGCCAATGGGTATGCTACATTTTTAGGCTATAGTGCAGTAGATGATTCTTCAACTAATAAATGGAATTTAGTAGAACCAGTTGAGGGTGGATATAAGTTTCAGGGTTTGATGTCTCTAGGAACAACAACAACATCAGTAGATTTTAGGGATGAGAATGCAAATATAACTATTAGGGATACTATTAATGTCACAACTGCGTTTAATGCTATAGAGATTAATCATGCCTCAAGTAATGTGGAATGGACAGCTATTTCAATTACAGCTCTAGGAACTAATAGTAAAGGTACTTTTGAGATGGTTGCTAATGCAACAGTATCAAAAACAGCCTGCACGTTTACTGATATGAATACTTTCGTGTATCAGTCCAATGGTACTATATCAAACTCCATATATAGAAGATGTGGTCAAATAACACAAGGAGGAGCAACATTTACTGGATGCACCTTTGATAATAGTACTTCTGCTGTGACAATGCTAGTCTCCAGCTTAAATGTAGTGACTGGTTGTACTTTCAATTCTGATGGATCAAACCACGCTGTTAATCTTGGTACTATATCTACAGACACAACAGTGTCGTGGGATAACCTATTAAACGACTATGCTACAGCAAATGGTAGTACAGGAAATGAAGCTATATTGGTTAGTGTAGATAATGGTGTTACTCTGACTATTAATTTAGCTGATGGAGCAGATACTCCTTATTATTACAATACAGGAACAGGAACAGTAGTAGTTCAGAGCTCTTCTACATTGACATTGACAGTGAAAGATGAAAATGGAGATGCTGTAGGAAGTGCTTATGCATATATTGACGATGATAACATTACACCTTTTATAATGAACACTACAACAAATGTTACGACCGGAATAGCTACTGCAACTTGGGGTGGAGGCGCTGTAGTAGGAGCAACATGGAGAGTTAGAAAATATGGATATAAACCATTCAAAGTAATAGCAGATGTTCCGGCATCTGGAACAAAAGATATTCCTGTTACATTAGTAGCAGACCCACAACAAACCTAAACAATAAATTTAAAACTAGAATAATATGGCATTTTTAAGCACGGACTGGACTATCGACTATAGTTTAAAGACAGTCACGAATAATGATAGTGGTACGGGAAATAATTTGCCTGTAGCCACTGGGGACTACTCTAAGGTTGGCCCTGTATTAGAATTCTTTCAATGGCTAGCAGCAGAATTTGCAGCTTCGGCTCAGATGGATAATCCCTATGCTTTTGTATCTGATACACCAACGGTGTTTAGATGGGTAGAAGGATGGGCTTTTGGTCATGCAGATGACTACAAATATCTTGATGGAGCTTCTATTGAGAGTTCTGATGCAAATGATTTTTGGTCAAATGCATATACTATCGGTTCGCAGGAAGTAGGTACTCAAATATACCTAGTTCAGAATGATTCAGAAGTTACACCATGGTGGATCACGGGTAATATAGATATATTGGTGCACGTGAAAACTGGAGGAGTATGGATTCAATCTGATAACACTTCAGGAATTGCTACAGATGGTGGTATCTGGCTTTATGCTAGAGAATTTGGAGAGTCCTTTGACCATGGTTTTGCTGATATATCTGGTGGACGTTCGCCTATTGGTATAAATACAGCTCCAGATTCAGGTAATAAATCAGGAGAATTGTTTTTATCGGCTACATCAGCAACAGGATTTACAGTAGGTAGTTTCGTAGTTGGTGGAACTTCTGGAGCCGTAGGTAAGATAATTAAATTTGATACAAACGATATATACTTAAATGCAGTTCGTGGTGGAACATTCGTAATATCCGAGACTTTAACTGAGTATTCTGACAGAGAGGCTCAGACAGCTACAGGTCAGTCAACTACTAATGATGGAGCGACAGCTTTTACAAATGTAGTGGCAGGATATACAGACATCACGGATACATTTGGAACTATTTCAAGGGACTTAAATAATGGTAATGGTTCCGTAAACTATGATGCTGAAATTGATTGTGCAGCAAGGCCAATGACTGAGGTATACGAATGGTTAAAGTATTTAGTACGTTATGGTTCTACTGGAGCTACATATACTGTAAATGGTGATGATGGTCAGGAATATAGAAGTGCCAGTGAAGGTACTTATACAGACGTTAAAATAGCTCCATTTGGTTCTCTAGCCGGAACTACATTCTATGGTGCTAGAGGTATCTGGGTGACAAATTACGCTTCTGCTGACTTTGTATTAATTGATGCAACAGGGACAGAGCAAGCACCACCTAATTATCAGAAAGTAATTGTTTCTCATGCTGATTTGGCAGGAGGAGTTTCTGGTGATGGTAGTGTTACAGTATTTGTAGCTGAGATTAGCGCTGGAAATATTATTAAGAATCAGTACACAGTAAGTACTGCTGATGGTACATCAATAACTACTACCTTAGCGATAGATATCAATAAAGTTCCTCAATCTGGGGTACTTAGAGCAGGTACAGATACAGATGTCAGATATGATTACACTTCGTTTTCTGGTAGTGTGTTTAGCGGAGTTACACCAGATCCAACAGGATTAACAGGAGATTTATACGTTCCTCTATTAGATTTAGAAGATACAGATATTGTAGCTGTGACAACTAAACAATCTGACAATATTATATACAGTGGGGACATTGACGTAAGGACAGTTGTAAGAAGGTATGGTACTAAACCATATACTGCTGATACAGCCTTTAGCGGCACAGGATTAAGTTTTAGTCCTATCTTAACTGATGATCCACAAGCAACATAAAATTATGGATGTATTTGATACTTTACAAGAAAAGAAGGGGTTTATTTTAACCCCTTCAAATTGGATTAGTTTGGACGGAGTTTTTACTCCTAATGAGCTAAGATTAATAGCTAATAAGATAGAAGCTAATTATAAAAAAATACCAAAGAAAGTAAATGGCGATACGAGCAGACATATCAGTAAACTGGAATCTAAGCCCTAGAATAATCACTGTGGCTTCACCATCTACAGCATTAACTATGCAAGATTTATATGATACCATGAGAGATGTGGAATACACTCAAATGGATGAATCATATATCATTGCTGGTGCTGGTGGTGAGCCTCTAGGTGGTGGTGTTCTGGTAGGACTGACTCTGACTCTAAATAATGCTAAAGTAGCTTTTGAAGCAAGGCCTGGGCCTGAGTATGTGCAATGTTATTTAACTGGAGGAAATTTAGTATCTACAGATATAAATGGAGATCCTACTAGTGCTGTAGAACCAACTGCATTTACACAGATAATTCAATCCAACTCATCTTCTGCTACACAGACAGATTTAGCAGCTATCCAGTTTGCTAGTTTTGGTGGAGGAGTTACTGTAGATGAGACTAGTTCTAATGCAGGTACAGAATATCCTATAGGAAATCTGGAATATCCTGTAAATAATATAGCAGATGCTAGAATAATTGCTGCACATAGAGGATTTAAGACTATGTTTATACGTGGTAACATTATTCTTAACGGAGGGGATAATATTAGTGACTTTTTATTACAGGCAGAAAATGCGACTAGATCAACCATTATAATAAACGATGCTGCATTAACGGATAACTGTGAAATTCAAGAAGCTTTTATAACTGGTATATTAGATAATGGGATTATTATACGAAAATGTGTAATTCAAGATTTGTCGTATCTTAATGGAGTAGTATGGAATTGTGTGTTAAATCCAGGCACCATTACCCTTGGAAATAATTCCACAGGGCATTTTCTTGATTGTTTTAGCGGTGTTCCTGGAACTGGTACTCCCACTATTGATTGTGGGGGTTCAGGACAGTCCTTAGCCATGAGAAATTATAATGGAGGAGTAAAATTAACTAATAAAACAGGAACAGATTCTGTCAGTATTGATTTAAACTCTGGTCAAATTAAACTAGATCCGGATCCAATTACTGGAGTAATTAACGGGACTATCGTATGTAGAGGAACAGGAAAAGTAATTAATGCAGATACAGGAGAATTTATACCGAACGGTATTAGTAGTTTTAATGGCGCTACTATTATAAATGAAATGTTAAATCCTGTAGCTGTAAGTGAAGCAGTTTGGGATGAACCTATTGCTGACCATACAGAATATGGCACAACTGGGCATTCAATGCTTTTCCAATCATACAGATATGAAGTGAATATAGATACTGTGAATGGTTCTGCGGGCACACTATCGCCTATAGGAACACATGAATTTCCTGTTAATAACCTGGCTGATGCCTTAACAATAGCAGCGGCACATGAATTTCAAACTTTCCGTGTACACGGAAATCTGGTTATAGATGGAGAAGATATAAAAGATATGACTTTCTTAGCGGATAGAAGCCTAGGTAACAGTGTTACTGTAACATCTATGACGAATACAGATAGTTGCTATTTTGAGGATTTAACAGTTAGCGGTATACTATCAGGCAGTGTTAGATTTACTAGATGCGTATTGGGAGAAATAGTTAATTTTGATGGTGGTGCTAAAAACAGTCTGCTTACAGACAAAATAACTATAACAGGTACTGGAGCTAATTATTTAACAGAGTGCGATGTTTATATTACTGACCCAGCAGGTAAGACTGAAATAAATATAGGAAATACAACCCTTAATATCATAACCTGTAGAGGTGGATTCCTACTAACTAATAAAACATCTATCAATACAACAGCAGTTAATCTAGTAGCAGGAACAGTAGAAGTGGATCCTTCGTGTATCTCAGGTAGTATTCAAATAAAAGGACTAGTAAACGTTATAGATAATAGTTCTGCTGGATGTACTGTCATAAATAAAGGTATAGACAATGATGTTATTATTGACGGAGTACTCGATGCACCATTAATCGATCATAAAATTGATGGTACTACTGGTAGAGCTTTAAATGATGTTTCATACACAGATAAACTTATTTATGTAAACACTGAGCTAGTAGAAAATGGTGATGGTAAAAGCTCTTCTCCTTTTAATAATGTGTCCGATGCAGTAGATTTTGCAGAGTTAATAGGTTGGAAAAAACTTAGGTTCTTAGCTGATGCTACCCTTGAGAGGACTATGAAGAACTTTACTATAGAGGGAATAGGATTAGTAACTATAGATCTAAATGGGCAGGATGTTGATAAGTCTGAGTTTATTAAGGTTAGGTTGACGGGACATCAAGTTGGGTCTATAACTGCAAGAGAGGTTGTTATGCTGCCTGGATTAACAGGAGTAAATGGTGTATATAAAGAAAGTGGTTTGGCAGGGAGTATAGTATTAGCAACTGATGCGAGGGTAACTATGGCTTCAATCTCAGCTTTATTCTTAGCCAGTCCAGCGCCTTATGAGATAGATTTAGGTGTTGCTAACCCCAGCGCTATTTTAAATGTCAGGAAATTATCTGGTGCAATAGCAGTTAAAAATGTTAACACGGCTGATAAATTCGCTACGTTTGAATTTTCAGGAGGTAAATTTGTAGCTGATGATACTAACACAGCAGGTGCTATAGGTGTTGCTGGTTTACCGGATACGGCTGTGAACGTCTCAGCATTAGTCTGGGCTCCAGGATATACTCCTTCAACTATCAAAGTTGAAGTTGCTGCTGAAACGT
>JAYEIZ010000332.1:0-6978 GCA_034660355.1 Nanobdellota archaeon | reverse complement strand
GGGTTGGTAAGGAGATTGAATCGAGCTAATTTGGTTGATTAAGGGCACAATAGTTTACTGGGGCGAATCAAAGCCAAAAAGCAAAGATTTTTGCTTGTAGTCTCACGACTACATTCGGAGATACTGTGTAGAGTCAAAAGATTTAAAAGAGGAGGTGTTTTTTGATATTTACGATGAAAAGAATATTTATTTTATTATTGGTTTCTTTATTGATAGCAGGTTGTACTGTTCCATCTGATAAGACAGAGCAAACAAAAGAGTATATGGGTACTTTTGTGACAATAACTGTCTATGGAGAAGAGGAAGCAAAGGCGAATGAAGCAATCAACAAAGCTTACAGGGAGATAGAACGGATTGAGGGATTATTAAGTAATTATAAAAATGATTCAGAGATTTATTTATTGAATAGTGATAGGGTAATTAACGATGCAAGTAATGAACTAGTATATATAATATCTAAATCCCTAAAATATGGCGATTTATCAGATGGAGCATTTGATATAACAGTTCAACCGATTCTAGACCTATACGCAACTTCATTTGAAGAACTCAAAAGACCTCCAACAGATGACGAAATTAAAGAAACAAAGAAACTAGTGGGTTATGAAAAAATATATCTAAAGAACAAACAGGTTGAGCTAAAAGAAAACATGAAAATAACTCTAGGCGGAATAGCAAAAGGTTATATCATCGATAAAGCAATTGACATCTTAAGTAAAGAAGGGATAAGTAACGCTCTAGTTAATGCTGGAGGAGATGTAAGGGCAATAGGCAGTAAAGGAAATGATAACTGGAAGATTGCTCTTCAGAATCCAAGGGATGAAAAAGATTTCATTACAACAATAAGTGTAAATGATACAGCTGTTTGTACATCAGGTGACTACGAAAGATACTTTGATGATGACAAGAAATTCCACCATATTGTAGATCCAAGAACTGGCCACTCTGCAACTGAACTTATCTCTGTAACAATAATATCAAAAAAAGCTATTGACTGTGATGCGCTGGCAACATCTGTTTTTGTCTTAGGAAAAACTGAAGGCCTAGAATTGATTCAAAGATTCAAAGATGTTGAAGGATTGATAATAACAAAAGATAAAGAGATAGTAAAGAGTAGGGGTTTTGGGTATTAAGTAGTCTCAAAATACTTCTCTGTTTCCCACTTGCTCACTTGAGTTCTATACTCATCCCATTCTGCTTTTTTCGCTGCAATATAAATTTTAGAAGTGTGTGGGCCAAGTGATTCCTGCACAAACTTATCTTTTTTCAGTTCATGTATTGCTTCCCCCAGTGAACCAGGAAGCGTGTCAATGTTTTTCTCAATTAAATGCGTTTCATCAAACTCATAAACATCTTCTTCAATAGGCTCAGGTGGTGTTAACTTATTCTTTATTCCATCAAGACCGGCTTGCAGCATCACAGCAAAGGCCAAATAAGGATTATTACTTGGATCAGGGCATCTTATCTCACATCGTGTAGCTTGTTCACGCCCAGGACTATAGCGCGGAATCCTAATAAGAGCTGAACGATTAGTCTGGCCCCAACAGATATAAACAGGCGCCTCATAACCAGGAACTAGTCTTTTGTAAGAATTCACTGTAGGAGAAAGTACAACAGACATCCCTTTTATATGTGCAAGCTGCCCTGTTACAAAACTCTTCGCAACAGAACTTAACTTGTATTTATCTCCTGCATCAAAAAAAACATTCTTTCCACTTTTATCAAACAAACTTTGATGCACATGCATTCCAGAACCATTAATGCCATATACTGGCTTAGGCATAAAAGTTGCATAAAGTCCATGCTGATGTGCAATTGACTTGACTGCATGCTTAAAGGTAATGCATTTATCAGCAGTTTTCAAAACCTCACCATACTTAAAATCTATTTCATGTTGCCCTGCAGCAACCTCATGGTGTGATGTCTCAACATCAAGTCCCATTGATTCTAAGCTTAAAACAATATCTTTTCGAACCTCCCCAGCTAAATCGCGAGGTGAGTAATCAAAATAACCAGCAACATCATGAGGTGCAGGCTCTATATTCCCATCTTTAGGCTTAAACAAGAAAAACTCAAGTTCAGGCCCTACATTAAATGTATACCCCGATTCTTCTGCTTTTTTTATAGCCCTTCTAAGAATATACCTAGGATCACCCTCAAACGGCTTTCCATCCGGCATATAAACATCACAGATTATTCTAGCAGTCTTATGATCATTATTAGATTCCCATGGAAGTATTGCATAAGTATCAGGATCCGGCTTTAGATACATGTCACTCTCTGCTATTCTCGTAAAACCTTCAATAGAGCTCCCATCAAACCAGGTTCCTTTCTCTAAAGACTCTGGCAGTTTATCAGAAGGTATTGTTACAGACTTTATACTCCCGTGTATATCTGTAAATTGTAGTTGTATAAATTTTACATTATCTTTTCCTACTTTTTCAAGTATTTCCTTCGCATCCATTGTATTCACCCCATGTTTGCACATTGCATCTTCCATAATTATACCTTATTTATATAGTTTTTCAATGATTTTATAAACAAATGTTTTAAAAAATAGAAAAATTTAAATATATGTTTAATATTACTAGTAATAATAGCAATAAATTAAACAAATGTCAGGAACCCAGAGGGTTCTTGTACATGCTCATAAATATACCTAAGGTATATTTCCGACATGTCAAGATGAAACTAGACGAAACAGACAAGAATATTCTAAGGGTTTTAGTAGACAATGCTAAACTCTCATACAGGGAGATAGCAAAGAAAGTAGGAGTCTCTGTAGCAACTGTAATGCATCGCGTCAATAACCTAGAAAAAGAAAAAGTAATCAAAAATTACACCACAATAGTAGATTATGACAAACTAAATTTTGACGTCGAAATAATGATAGAGATGAGAATAGCTAAAGGGAAGCTCTTTCAAGTTGAAAAAGAAATCGCTCATCACCCAAACGTCTTTGCAGTTTACGATCTAACTGGCGGCTTTGATGCAGCTATTCTAGCAAGGTTCCCTAACAGAAGAAGGATGGACAACTTCCTAAAGAAAATCCAGACATACCCTTTTGTTGAGAGAACAAATACAAGATTGATTCTTAACACAATAAAAGAAAAACAAATCGGGGTGTAAATAATGAAACTACCTAACTATAAGTTAACAAAAAAGGATATAGATAAGTTAATAGATTACGCAACAAAAGCTCCATCTAAAGCGACTCAGCTAAAAGCAGAGGTAAAAAAGAATATTCTTACTGCAGTATTAGCTGCATTGGGTTTTGTAATTGCTTTAGTATGGAGAGATGCAATAAGAGCAGGTGTTGATGAGATAATTAGTAAAGTAGGGGTAGAAGGAACTGGTTATATCTACCAAATTACTATGGCTGCATTAGTAACAGTAATCTGCGTTATTGGAATAGTAATATTTTCAAAATTAAAAGGAGGGGAAGACGTTAAGAAATAATTTGTTTTATTCTTTTTATTAATTTTTTGTTATTGGTTTGTTTTGATTTGATTATTGTTTTTATTGGGTTATTTGTTTATTGGTTGGGTTTTATCATTTCTTTATTTAATTGATATTTATTATTGGTTTGATTATTCTTTTATTTTCTAGTAGTTACAATTCTCACATTAAAAATAGAAATGTTTATATATAACCAAACTAAAAAATTAAATAAACATAGATTGGGGGTAACAATCTTTTATATATCAATCTAAAAAGAACTATGAAAGAGGGGATAAAATGGAAACTAAAAACTTAATTCTAAGAAAAAAAGATATCTTATTGTCAATATCAGTTCTGGTTTTGTTGATTCTTGGAGCAATCTCAGTCACAGCTGCACTGCAGGTAAGTTTAGTAACTCCTGCAAACAACACTGCAGTTCAGACTAACTATTTTAACCTCTCATTCAACGTAACAGGAACTGCAGATTATTATAAATGCGTCCCCTACATAGAAATTCCATCTTTTGTAGCAGGCGAAGAAGGTAAATTCATACCCATGCCTCCAATGCCCGGAGATATGAGTGCAGAATTAACCGAAGATCCAATGGCTCAACTTGTCAAATATAAGAACAATACTGGAAATGGAGGTTATTATAATATCACTATGTGGCAGCCAAATGGAAACTTCACATGGAATGTTAGGTGTGAAGCAGTCACCACTGTAACACTTATTCTTAATACAACTTGGGGTGGCCCACCTAGGCTTACAGATATAAGTGGAAATGAAGTTAAGAACGTCAACTTAGAGATGGGTGATTTTATCAGGATAAACAGCCCAATCGATAATAAAAGCTACACAATAAACATTACCGAATTTGGTATGTGGGGCCAAGAATCAATTGTATATAACCTAGCAAACAGTTCGTATAACATAACTACTCACAATGGTCCGGGCACTGAATCATACTTTGTTGAGCCTAATAATTTTTCATTGATGGATACAATGATTCAACTGGCACCTGGAATGGGGGAAATGAGCAGCCCACCACCAGCCAGAATTTATATCTTTAACGCATCTGGAGACTTAGTTATACCTTACCAATTTGTTAACGTTACAGTTAACCCTATAATGGCCCCCCCAGATATGACATTCAACGCAACAACCGGAAAAGCAGAATTTGAAAACTTCGAGCCACCAATGCCTAAAGTATATATAGCAGGCAGTTTTGCATCAGTAAACCGTACAGTAATAGTTAATGGCTCATTTGAACCAATGTTCAATTTTGAAGAGCAGATCTGCAAAGGGGGAAGTCCCCCCCCATTCTGCAATGAAATCGGAAACTTCAACAATGATGGATTCTTCTTCGAAACATTTGAAGATTGTATTAATGGTTTAGATGATGACCAAGATAATTATATTGATGAACAGGATGCAGACTGTTTCTGGCTGCCAAATTACAATACTTCAACAGCAGACAACCCAACACCCACAATTTTAAGGACAAAAACATTCTCTTTTAGCGGCAGGCTAATGTTTGATTTTGAAACAGATATTACAACAAACGCAACATTAACAGTATATAATACTGGGCAGATAAAACAAGGCTCTACAAATTCTGATGAATATACCTGTACTAATGTCAATCAAACGGTGAAAGAGCTTGGAATTCCTGGAATTGAAGGCTCTAATTTCTTCCCATTCCATCACCTAGAAGTTAAGAATTTAGGCACTGCCACAGGAAACCTTTATTATGAAATACAAGTTTGCAGTAAGAGGGGGAAATGCTCTCAAGCCTATTGTAAGCAAATTACTCTTTCAACTGATAATTTTGAAACAAAATCTTTTGATTTCTCTTTTACACCTCCAGATACAAGTGTATTCGGGGGAGGAATTCCATTCGCTGGAACGCCAGATATGCAATTTGTTCATGCTGACGGCACCACAGAAGACGTAAGTTCAGGCGCTCTTACCAACAGGAGTAATATTACCTTTAGATTTGCACCGCCATCAACAGACGGCTGGAGAATAGATTTCGGAGGAGCAGATTTTACAGGCAACTATACATTAGACCTGGGTAGTGCTTTCACACAAAAATTAGACTCTAGCGGCAAAAAGATAATAGGAATGAACCACACAAAATGGCTTGACATTGTTCAGAACCTAAATCTGGATTACTTAGATCTTACATTGCCTGAACAAGGCAGTTCTCTAACAAAATGTGACGAAGACGGAAATAATTGCAACGACATAACTTCATCAGTAACAAAAATAAGCTCAACAGAAGATGCAACTGTCTGGAGAATTCCAGTCACTTTAGGGTTCTCAACATACACTACATCAGGAGATGTAACCCTCTCGATCCCTTACCGGGAATACGAAGTGTATGGTTCTGGCGCTGTAGTTAACATAACAATGAACTCAAGCGGGATAGGGACAGACGACTACAACATAACATTCTTTAACAGCACAACTAACGGAGGAACAGTTAACTCAATAAAGGAATGGAACGGAAGTGATTTCGTTACCTTCAACGTAACCCATAAGATTCTAGATGCAAGCTCAACAGAGATCTACCAGGTTAACATATCATTAGCATCGTACAATTCCACAATTGCATCACTAACATGGCAGATAGTTAATGCATCCAATGGAACAAGCCCTACTCCTTCAAATTATACAATAAACATCTATGGAGCAACAATAAAAACAAATAGGACAACACCCACAGGAGACTCTACACCACAAATAAACATAACTATCTACTCAAGTTATGATGCATCACCAAACTGCCAAATCGTAAACGCTTCTGACACAACAAAAGCATTTGGTTCAAACTTTACAGCATCAAACAACACCATTATACCTAACTCTACAACAACTTTACCTGATGGAACACACAATTATATAATAAAATGTAATAACTCAAACAACGACACATATCTCGGAGGGCAAAAAAATATTGTCATTGATAGCACTACAGCGCCGACAATAAACAGCGTATCGATATCAAAAACAGTAATAAGAACAAGCTCACAGATTAATGTAACAGTAAACGCAACTGACTCGATAGGGGTAAGTACTGTAACTGTAAATGATGTTTCATTAACCAGAGACGGCACTAGTACAGATACATGGAGCAAAGTAATAAGTATAGCTTCAAGCCCATTAACTGTAGTAGCAACTGACGATAACTCAAACTCAGCAACCAATAACACAGTAACAATAACCTTCGACAACACAGCACCAACAACAACATTTGTAAACTCTTCAGATGTTGACAGTTCTGTATGGTATAGCAAAAACCTGAGCCTTTCATTGACTGCAGCAGATACAGGAGGCGCTAATGTTAGTGCAATCATGTACAGGAATGGAACTTCTGGCGATTGGAGTGTAATAGAAACGGGACTGCTGACAGCTAACCTTACATTCGGCGCTAACCTAACTGCAAATATATTCCAATATAGATCTAATGACACAGCAGGGAACATTGAAGGCTATCAGTCTAGGGTTATTAAAATAGACGCAATAGCACCTGAC
>JAYEIZ010000331.1:0-24090 GCA_034660355.1 Nanobdellota archaeon | reverse complement strand
AGCTAAACAAAAAGGGAATGGTGCAGCAGAAAGTAATTCTTTATTTAGGCAATATTAAGCGTATCAGTGAAGTATTCAGTTTCTATAAGAAGCAGCATAAAGATTAGTTAATCCTGTCCCAAAATCGGTAATTTAGAAATCTTTTTATATTATCCACTTTTCGCCCATATTGAGGTGGTTTTGATGATATTATATGTAATACTTGGGATTAGTGTGTTATCTTTGTTATTTGCATTACATAAAGGTATAGGTGTAATGAGAAAATCTGCTGGAAATGAGAAGATGAAGGAGCTCTCTGAGCTTATCCATAAGGGGGCTATGACTTTTCTCAGTAAAGAGTATAAAATACTGGCAGTATTTGCATTGGTTGTTGCTATTGCCTTGTATTTTTTTATTGGGTCTAATATTGCAATGGCATTTGTTATTGGAGCAGTATTCTCTGCAGTTGCAGGAAATATTGGGATGAGAATTGCCACAAAAGCAAATGCTAGAACAACTGAAGGATCTAAGAAATCCATAAATGAAGGATTGAATATCGCTTTTTCTTCAGGCACAGTTATGGGGCTATGTGTTGTTGGTCTAGGGTTGCTAGGAGTTACACTTCTTTACTTAATATTTGGCGACCCAAATATAATCTATGGATTCGGTTTTGGCGCTTCATCAATTGCCCTTTTTGCAAGGGTTGGTGGAGGAATTTTTACAAAAGCTGCTGATGTTGGAGCTGATCTTGTTGGAAAGGTAGAAGCAGGCATCCCAGAAGACGACCCAAGAAATCCTGCAGTAATTGCAGATAATGTAGGAGATAATGTTGGCGACATAGCCGGAATGGGAGCAGATCTCTTTGAGAGTTATGTTGATTCTATAATTGCAGCAATGGTCATTGGTACTACAATCTTAGGTATAGCAACAAAGATAGATAAAGGATATGTTATTTTGCCTTTAATCTTAGCTGGCCTCGGCATACTATCTTCAATAATTGGAACATTCTTTGTTAGGGTTACTAAAGGAAAAGCACAACACGCATTAGATAAAGGAATATGGGGCGCTTCTGTTATTATGGCAATCTTATCATTCTTTGTCATAGGATACATTATTCCTAACTCTCACGGCTTAGGTGTTTTTTATTCTATGCTTGCTGGACTTGTTGGTGGGATAATAATTGGGCTCTCTACAGAGTATTATACATCTGACCATAAAAAGCCAACTCAAGAGGTTGCTGAAGCAGCACAGACTGGAGCAGGAACTAATTTGATTCAAGGCTTATCTGTTGGTATGTTCTCTACATTAATACCAGTTTTAACTATCTGCCTTGCAATTTATGTATCATATCATTTTTCAGGGCTATATGGAATTGCAATTGCAGCTGTTGGTATGCTTTCAACTTTAGGTATAACTTTAGCTACAGATTGTTATGGCCCTGTTGCAGATAATGCTGCAGGGATTGCAGAGATGGCAAAACTAGGCGGGAATGCAAGAAAAAGGTGTGAAGGGCTGGATGCTATAGGGAATACTACAGCAGCAATAGGAAAAGGATTTGCTATTGGTTCAGCTGGATTAACTGCTTTAGCGTTATTTGCATCTTTCACACAAGTAGCTGCACAATTAACAGGAAAAGCAACTGTAATTGATATAACAACACCCACGGTTATTATCGGATTGTTCATAGGTGGAGTGTTACCCTTTGTCTTCTCAGCTCTGGCCATGAAGGCAGTAGGAAGAGCTGCAGAGAGTATTGTTCAGGAGGTTAGAAGGCAGTTTAAGCAGATAAAAGGGCTGATGCAGGGAAAGGCAAAGCCAGATAGCGAAAAATGCGTTTCAATTGTAACTGGGGCTGCACTAAAACAGATGATACTTCCCACTTTAATAACATTAGTTACACCTATTTTAGTAGGTATATTTTTAGGGGTAGAGGCTGTTGGGGGATTACTCGCAGGAGCAACAGTTGTTGGATTTTTAATGGCTGTGTTTATGGCTAATGCCGGTGCTACATGGGATAATGCTAAGAAATATATTGAAGCAGGTCATTTTGGTGGTAAAGGAAGCGACGCCCATAAAGCAGCAGTTATCGGAGACACCGTAGGGGACCCTTGCAAAGATACAAGCTCTCCGGCCCTTAACATACTCATTAAACTAATCTCAATCATAGCGTTAGTTTTCCTACCGCTTTTTATTTAATTTTTTTTTATTTTACCAAACAAAACCCTTATAAAAAAAACAGCACTACTCACCACTATGGAAAAAGTATCCCTGGTAAAATGTTCTTCATATGATGATAAAGAAGTCTACAATGCTGTTAAGAAAAGTGTTGAACTGATTGATGGATTAAAGATAAAAGATAATTCTAAAGTTTTGATAAAACCTAATTTACTAAGGCCATCTCACCCAAACACGAATACAACTACTCATCCTTCTATCGTAAAAGCAGTGATAAAACTTCTGAAAGAAAAGAAATGTAATGTTTTTGTTGGTGATGGTCCCGGTTTTCATGATCCTAAAACCACTGCTAAAGTTTGCGGAATATTGGATGTTTGCAAGGAAGAAAACGTTCCTTTTGTAGATTTTACAGATAAGAAAAGCTATCTGATAGAAGATGCTATGCTGATAAAAAGGCACGATTTTGCAAAGATTATTGATGAAGTTGATTACATAATCAATCTTCCAAAGCTAAAAACACACGTACAGATGGGAATTACATTTGCAGTAAAAAACACCTTTGGATTTATACCAGGACTCAACAAAAGTAAGTTGCATCTAAAATTAGCTGATAAAGAGAAGTTTGCAATGATGCTATTAGATGTTCATAACTTCATTAAGCCTAATATTAACATAATTGATGCAGTATTTGGCATGGAAGGCAATGGCCCAACTAACGGCACATCAAAAAAAGTTGGATTGATTGCATCATCTCATGATGCTCTGGCTCTCGATATAGTCATGTGTAAGGTAGTAAGCTTTAACCCATTAGATTTCTGGACAAATAGGGTTGGTCTAAGACTAAAAGAAAAGGATTTCATAGAAAACATAAAGATCACTGGTGAGAAACTGGATGAGGTAAAGATTAATTTTAAGCATCCTGAAGTCAATTCTATTCAGTTTGGGTTACCAAAATTTGTACATGAGATTATACATAACCTCATAGTCTCAAAACCCAAAGTAAACAGCAAGAAATGTGTAGCTTGCCAAGAATGTATAAGGATATGTCCTGCTAAAACAATTCACCTAAAAAAATATGGCAAAAAGCAAGTTGCATGGATCAATAAAAAAGACTGTATAAGATGTTTCTGTTGTCATGAAATATGCAATTATGATGCTATTGACATCAAAAAAAGCATCCTTGGCGAACCTTTAGAGCGGCTAGGCAAACTATTAAGTAAAAGACAATAAAGCTTATATAATCAGCATAAAATTATTTATTAGGGGGTGAATCATATGGGGGAATATAAAGTATTAGACGGATTAGATGTTTCTGGAAAACGAGTTCTTGTAAGGGTTGACTATAATGTCAAAGTAAAGAAAGGTAAAGTAGAAGATGATACAAGAATAAGGGAATCTTTAGAAACCATCAATTATCTAATTAAGAATAATGCAAAAATAATTCTCATGGCTCATTTTGGAAGGCCTCAAGAAGAATTGGAATCAGGCAAATCACTCGAAGAAGCCAAAAAAGATTCGAGTCTGGCGCCTGTTGTTGCTCATCTGGGAGACCTCATAAGTAAAGAAGTCAGGCTTGCCCCAGATTGTGTTGGCTCTGAGGTAGAAAGTATTGTGAATGGGATGGAAGATGGGTCTGTTGTAATGCTTGAAAACTTAAGGTTGCATGAGGGAGAAGGAAAAAATGATCCTATCTTTATAGAATCTCTTGCAAAACTTGCAGACATATATGTATTTGATGGTTTCGGAGTAGCGCATAGAGCACATGCTTCTTCATTTGGTGTGCCACTTTACCTAATAGAACAAAACAAACCAGCTGTTGCAGGTTTCCTTATGGACAAAGAGCTTAAGCTCTGGGAAGAAGCGAGGAAAAAAGAAGGATATAAGCTTTTAGTCATAGGTGGTGCAAAGCTAAAAGAAAAAACAAACGCAGCAGGTAAACTGTATAAATCAGTTGATGCTGTTCTTATTGGTGGCGCAATCTACAACATAGTTATGGCTGGAAAAGGAATTGATGTAGGTTCTTCCATGGTAGCTGAAAAGAGTAATGATTATACTGGGAAAGGAAAAGAGCTTGTAGAAAATGCAAGCAACCTAGTTTTAGCAGATAAGGTTGTAATAGCAAAAAAAGAAGATTACAGCGATATAAAGGCAATAGAGATTAAAGACGGCGTACCAGAAGGTTATATAATAGCAGATATTGTAGTAGATGACAAAATCAGAGAAGATATAGCTAAAGCACAAGTGGTTATGTGGTTTGGGAATATTGGCATTAGCGATATAGAAGTCAATGGAGAATTTCCGTTTGCCAAAGGAACAGACGACTTCAAAAATGCAATTAACAAAGATGCTTATGTAATTATTGGTGGTGGCGATTCAATAACAGCGTCAGAAGGAATCCCTAACAAAGTAATCTCCACAGGGGGGGGAGCATCAATACAACTTTACACAAAAGGCACTTTAGAAGCATTAGAAGCACTAAGAGGTAATAAAGATTATCTCAAGAAATAACAATCTCTGCCTTCAACAAATTGTTCATTTCTTTTTGTAAACTATGTTTCATTTCTTTTATATCTATCTTACCTAACTCTTTATGATTATTATTGATCTCATCACCCACTTTTTCAAGATTATCATTAACATTACTCAATTCATAATTAAGTTTATTCTCCTCTTTAAGAGACCCATTTGTATCAATCTCTGTTTCTATATTCTCTAACTTCTCATTTAGTTCTTTATGCTTGTTGATAAACTCCCTAAGAAATTCCTCTGTTAACCCGCTAATTGTTTCAAGAACCTTTTCTCTTTTCTTATCCTTAAGTTCCAAAGTATAATTATTAATGTTGTTTTTCAATTTAACTAATAAGCCGATTATCTTCAGATTAGAATCCTTTATTAAAGCATTAACAGAATCTTTCATATATTCCTCTAACAGATTAGCATCCTCTAAAACAACTCGAACCATCTTCTTCAATGGCTTTTCCATAACAGAAAAAGCATGAATTACCTTCGTATTATGCTCCCTTATACTAGCTAAAAAGACCTCTTTATTAGCTTTCAAATCATTAAGATGGGCATATTCTTTGCTTTTAAGTAACTCACTTAGTTTATTGCTGATTTCTTCCTTATTTTTGATTAATCCTTCCTTAATCTTACCCTTCTCCCCTAATAAATTATCAAGATCCTTTTTTTGTTTTATTTTATTGTTCAAGCTGATTATCTCTTCTTTGGTCTTATCTATCTGATCTATATGTGTATTCTTTATACTACTTTCAAGCCCCTTGATTGAAGATTCTAGATTTTTTATGTTGATTGCTATGTTCTTGCTCTCATTAGCAAAAAATTCCTGTAAGATATGATATGGGCGCGCAGTTGATTTACTAAATTTATCCAATTTAAGACCAAAATCAGAACATAATTCCAGCAATTTTAGATATTCTTTTTCCTCTAACCTAACTGATCTTAAGAAATTATTAACTCCAAGAATATATGCCTTCCTATTGCCTTCCATAAATTGCTTTTCCCTAACACTTATCTTAGGATTATGAAGTTTTGCTGTGCCTAACAAAGCTAGATTATCTTTTGTTTTTAGAACATTCTCTTCTATGTTACCTTTTAGCTTCTTAACACTTACATCTAAGTCACTATACACCTTATTAGTTTTATGTTGAAACCAATTCTCCAGATTATCTGGTTCAATCTCCTCTTTCTCTACTACCTTTGGTTTCTCCTGCTCAAAAAACAGCCTCTTAAGAAAGTTAAACATTTTAAATAAGGAAATTAAGAAGAATTTAAAAACTATTTGTTTATGTAAAATATATCTTCAATATTACAGTTAAATGCCTTTGCTAATCTAAAAGCTAACTCCATATTAGGAAGGTACTTCCCATTCTCGATTGCATTTATAGTCTGCCTAGTAACACCTAGGTCTTCTGCTAAGTCTGATTGCCTCAATTTCAATAATCTCCTATATTTCATTATACTATTTGCATACATATGTAAAGTATAATATACATTTAGAATATAAACTTTTCTATTTTGTAAAACATTTTTTACATAATAATCAAAAAGAAAGGTTAATATAACCATTAACAAATATAATACAAGATATGAGGAATAGAATCTTAAAAAAGCTCAAAGCAAAGAAGGAAGCCAAGGAAATAATCCCTAAATTGCTAAAAAGGGCTAAAAATGCCTACAAAGAGGGAAATAAGAGGCTCTCTAAAACATATTCTAAAAAGATAAAGTTTCTTTATATGAAGCACAAAATAAGGCTTCCTAAAACAATCAAGAGGCAGCTTTGTAAGCGCTGTGACGGAGTATTGATACCATCAGTAAACTGTAGAGTCAGGACGAGAAACAGGATGGTAATTTATTATTGTTTAGACTGTAAGAACTATACTAAGATTGGCCTAAAATAAGTTACTACTTTTAAATAACAACAAAATAGAAAGGTTTATATACAACCTATTTTTAGTTATATTCTATTATGAGTTTACTAGAAAAGATAAGCACTAATGATGGAATAAAGGAAGAGAACAGAAAAGAGGTAGATAAAGAAGTAAAAAAGCTCAGAGAATATGAGAAATTAGGCTTTATAGGTGGTGCATAAAAAACGAAGTTTTTTACTGCACTAGAAAAAATTTGAAAAATTTTTGGGTGAATGAAATGGAAGACATGTTTGAATCAAAAGACGAAGACTTTGAATTAGACGAAATAAGGGGAAGCCATGGTAGAAAACCAAAAATGGCAATACTTAATAAGAAGAAGCTAAGTTCTTTTGAAATGGATGAATTATTCTTGAATGAATAAAAGTTGGTGAAATCTTATGAATGATAAAATAAGTAGAAGAAGTTTCTTAAAGAGTGCTGCAGGTGTATCGGCTGGCGCTGTGGGAGTTTTAACGCTGGGTGCCGCATGCGGTAATCAATCAGGTAAAGAAGATAAAGGGGTCAGCCCATTAAAAGCATCTATATTTTATGATGGAGATATTCCCCTATATGTACAAATCGGAGATAGTTACTTTAATGTGGAATCAGGTAGAGAAGCAAATAGCTTATTAGGATTAGTAAATGATGAATTAAAAGAAGGAAAAGAAGGTTACAATCACAAAACATTGACTGAAGTTGTAGCTAGGATTAATAATAACAAAAGTTACCTAATCCAACCAAACACCCCTTACTTTGGAATTGGTTCAAAATTGCCTGCTGATAGTGTTTCTAGTTTAGAGCAAAGGATAACCAATTATAAGGTACAGCATATTATTCGGCTTTAAATCAGTTAATTTTTTAATATAGCAATCTTTTCTTTTTCTTATGTACAATCTAGAACTAGAGAATGCTATTAAAGAAATAAAGAAATCTAATGCTAAAACCGTCTGCATTCAATTACCTGAAGGTCTAAAACCAAAAGCAAAGGAAATAACAGATAAAATAGAAGAACAAACTAATGTAAAGGTCATTATCTGGTTAAATTCTTGTTTTGGAGCTTGTGACACTCCAGACCTAAAAGAGAAAGCAGATATGCTAATTCAATGGGGGCACAGCAAATGGGAATGAAAACTCATTTTGTCGTTACAGGAATTGTAAAGAACAAAGATAAGTTCTTAATACTAAAAAAAGCGCCAAACGACTACAATTATCCAAATAAATGGAGTTTTTGTTCTGGTTTTGTCAAAGAGTTTGAACCTGCAGAAGACTCTTGCATTAGAGAGATAAAAGAAGAAACCGGTCTAGCTGCTAAGATAATAAAAACAGGAAATATAATCGAGATTATTGATAAAGAAAAAGGTAAAAAATGGGTTGTTGCGGTCTACTTATGCGAAGTAGAGAGTAAAGAAGTAAAACTCTGCCATGAGAATGTAGAATTCAAATGGGTAGATAAAGAAGAATTCAGTAATTATGATTTTGTGCCAGGTTTAACAAAAGATTTAAAAAGTTTAAGGATTGAGTGATTTAACATGAGCAAGATAATAATTGGATCAGATCACGCTGGTTTTAAGCTAAAAGAAGATATAAAGAAATACTTAACCGAATTAAAGTACGAGATTGAAGATTTAGGTACTAACTCTGAAGAATCCGTAGATTACCCTTTAATAGCACAAAAAGTTGCAAAGAAAGTCACAGAAACAAAAGCAATAGGAATATTGATATGCGGTACAGGAATAGGTATGAGCATAACAGCAAATAGGTTTAAAGGTATAAGGGCAGCAGTATGTTATGATGAACTCACTGCAAAGATGGCAAAAGAACATAATGATGCTAATATTCTCTGTTTAGGTTCAAGAACTCAAACAGCAGAGAACTACAAAAAGGTAATTGAAACATTTCTCAAGACAAAACCTTCTGAAGAAAAAAAGCATAAAAGAAGAGTTGGAGAAATGGATGCATTATGAATTTCTTAAATTACTCTCTAACTGCTATAATCTGTTATCTGGGGTTATTTATAGGATTTGCTTTAGCAATAATAGCAAAAGAAGAGCTAAAAGCAGGAAAGAGATATTTTATTCTGTTACAAAAGATAATTCTATTATTGGTTTTTATTTTCCTATTGATTTATATTAAAATTGATTATATTATAATCTTACTAACATTGACTTTTATAATTATTCATTTATTGAAGAATTATTTTAAATTCAATGAATCAATCTATATTTATATCATATTGGCAATAATATTTTATTTGTCCTCAAAAATATTAAATTTGTGGGTTCTAGAATCCTCATTAATCTTCTTATATGGATTGCCCACCGGAAGTTTATTGACAAACAAAGATAAGAAACAAACTTTCATTAATATCTTAAAAAGCGTTATCTTCATTATAATAACAATAGCTTTGTACTTTATCTTTTAGAACGACTTCTTAAATTTAAGTGGGCTGACCATCAATATTGCTAAGAACAAATAGATATAAGGATATATCTCAGCAGGAACACTAAAAAAGTATATTAAAGGTATTACTACGCCATTAATTGTTATAGGCATCCCAGAAAACTCGCCGCTAAACTCCATAATATTATATCTTGCTAATCTCAAAACCCCTGCAAACAAGAATAATGCAAAGACAATTACAGCAAAATTAGTCTGTATTAATGTAAAACCCAGGATTGCAGGTGCAACACCAAAACTAATTGTGTCTGCCAATGAATCTAACTGTTTGCCAAAATCTCCTTCCCTTTTTATCAGTCTTGCTATCTTACCATCCAAATAATCAAAGAGAACAGCAAACAACAAAGCGATTACTGCAGCAGTATATCTTCCATTTATAACGAAAAGTATTGCACTTAAACCCATAAGTGCATTGAAAAAAGTAAAAAGGTCAGGCAACTTTAATAATTTCCTAAATCTTATCTCCTCTAAATCAGTTTTATACCTCACAACCCTTATACCGGACCTAAATAAAGTAACTACAAATGAAATTAAAATGAAGATTATTGAAGTGTATATCAAAATATAATCTAAGCGGCCCATAAAAACAACAAACAGGGCAAACATCTGTATAAAGACTGATATCTTATCAATAACGTTTGTTCTAAAGATTGTTTTGTGATTCTTAAAAAGAATAAACAAAGCTCCAAACACAACAAATAAATCTTTACCCAAATAAATAATCATAACCCAAAAAGGCAGCATGCCCTTAAAAAATAAAGTAACAGCTATTATATTAATAAGAAATTTATCAGCAAAGGGATCAAATATAGATCTTAATTGAGATTTTCTCTTGAGTCTTTTTGATAAGAAACCATCTAAAAAGGCAACAAAAGCAGTCAAAACAAAAAGATACAGGGCAATCCTATAATTATCAAATAATATCAGTAGAAATATAACTATAGGTAAAAGTAGTCTCAAAAAGAGCAAAGTAAAAGGATTCTTGATCTTAAACCTTTTTCTAAACATTTTTTGCGATTAAAGTCTCTCCAGCTTTAACCCTATCCCCCACATTTACCAATAATCTAACATTCTTAGGAAGTATTAAGCTTACTTGGCTTCCCAATACTATCCTGCCTATCCTCTCAGCTTTATTAACCTTTTGCTTCGGCTTAACAAAAGACTGTATCCTCCTAGCTAAAAAACCAGCTATCTGTATTACCTTTATCTTTCCTATTTTTGTTTTTAGAATAATTTCGTTGCTTTCATTAAGAAAGCTCTTTTCAATATCAAAAGCCATAAAGAACTTTCCTTTCTTATGCTTAACAGATAAAATTTCTCCATCAATAGGTGCTCTATTAACATGCACATCAAATACAGACATAAAAATAGATATCAAATACCCTTCTGTTATAACATCAGAACAAAGAGTATTTACCTTCCCTAAAAATCCTTTTCTTATTCTAACATTTTTCTTATCAATATTCATAATATTTATTATCTTTCCATCTGCAGGAGCAACTATATTATCACCCTCAAGATACTCTCTTTTTGGATCTCTTAAAAAGATGAACTTATAAAATATAAGAAATAATACAAATAACGACAAAATAGAGAATAATATTATCAAGGTTACCATTTTTCTTTTCTTATCTTTAGGTAATATGCACAGTGATTTACTAAAATGTGGCCTATAAAGCTGATAAGTATAACAACTAATATCCAACTTAAAGTTAGGTCAACTAAAATACTGACAAAGATCAAAGCGCCAATAACAAAATCAAGCTGATCCCAAGGAAAAAACTTCTGTCCTGATTTTATCCTAAGCCTTCTTTTAACAAAACTTTCAGCTAAATCTCCAAAAAGAGCTCCAAAACCAAATAAAAAACCCAACAAAATCCAATTTGAATAACTAACAAAGCTAAGACTTCTAAAATAATCAAATCTGTATAAAAAGAGCTGGGCATAAGTTACCAATATTGCAAACAATACTGCAAAAACAAAGCCCCTAAATGTCTTGTTTCTTCCAAATATCTCTCTATCCCCTGCCTTCTTTCCAAAATCAACAGGAACCGCTAAAAACTTCAACCAATTCTTAGCTATAACTGGAGCCATATTTGCAAAATACGCTGGAAGCATAAAATAAAAGCACTGCAACACAAAAAACCACATATTATCTCCTCCTTAAAAGATGTTTTTCAAAAAAACTGAAAGTAGATCCTAAAAGCCCAGTTACATTGCTGCCCTCCACCTGAGTCTTCTGTTTCTTTATAGCATTAGTAATATCTCCATCAAATCTAGTAACACACCTACCTATCTCAAATGAAAAATGTGCATCTGAACCGGCAGTTTTAGCTAGATCGAACTTATCTGCAAACTTCATAGCAGATTTATTACCGAAATATGAAGTTCTCGCATTATAACACTCAACAGCATCTAAGTGTTTCTTAACATCAATAGACTTGATATTTGATCTTAAATGAGGAACAATTCTAAAAGGGTGGGCAATAATTGCTAATCCTCCTTGTTTCCTTATACTATCAACTGCTTCAAAGAAATCTCTTGACTTTATTTCCTCATTAACATATAACCCCAAAAGATGGCCTCTATCCGTAGCTAACTCTATTCCAGGAATAACCTCAAAATCCTTATCTTTATTCTCCTTAGAAACAACCACTCCTCCTTTGATAGTGTTGTGATCATTAACCGCTATCCCATCAAGCCCTGCTTTTTTTGCTACTTTTAAAATTGTCTTAGGTTTTAAGATAGAGCATGCTGAATAATGCGTATGTATATGAAGATCGTATTTCATAAAATTCTCCCTACGAGAATTTCAATAGTTATACTTTAAAAATCTTTGTATTAATTCATTTTAACATAAATAATTTAAACAAAAACACTATCCCCCTATTATGAAGATTTTATTATTATTTAAAACAAATCCCTTAATAGTTAATATTCAACAGAATATAATCCCTAATGGACTTCGGTATATTGCTGCCCTTCTTCTAAAAAACAACATAGATACAGAGATTCTAAGCTTATCAAATAAGGGCTGGAAAGAATGTGAGGGTATAATAAGAGAGAAGAATCCAGATATAATAGGAATAGGGTGTTACACTTTTAATAGGCATACTTGTGTTAAGCTCGCTAACTTAGTTAAAACCATAAATAGAGATATAAAAGTTATTTTTGGAGGACCGCACGCATCTATAATGTACAATCAATTAATGGAGAACTATGGTGATGTTGATGTTATTGTCTTTAACGAGGGTGAAATAACTTTCTTGGATGTTGTCCAGGAGTTAAATGAAGGTAGATCTCTTAAAAACATTAAGGGAATTGCATATAGGTTTGATAATGGCATTATTAATAATGGTTTTAGGGAGCCATTGGAAAATCTTGATGAACTTCCGATACCTGCTAATCATTTTAGATACAAAAGAATAATCACTTCAAGAGGATGTCCGGGCAGATGTGTATTTTGCGATACTCCAAATTTATGGGGGCAAAAGATAAGACTTAGAAGTGCAAAAAATGTTGTTGATGAGCTTGAAATATTGAATAAAAAATATGATATATCCTCTTTTATTATATCTGATGATACATTCACTTTTGATAAGAATAGGACAATAGATATATGCAAAGAGATTATTAAAAGAAATCTAAAGATAACCTGGGATTGTAGGTCGAGGGTAAATCTGGTTTGTGAAGATAGATTGCGCTGGATGAAGAAAGCGGGTTGTGTTACAATAAGCTATGGTATAGAATCTGGTTCTCAGAAGATTCTAAACAACCTTAAGAAAGGTATTACTATAGAACAAATAAGAAAGGCTGCAGAATTAACCAGGAGGTTGGGCTTTAATCTCAATTATTTTATTATTGTAGGCAGTCCTGGAGAAACTGACGATACTATCAGAGAAACCATGAAGCTTATTGAGGAAACAAAGCCCATTTCTACCTTTACTTATGTAATGCAACTCACTCCGGGGACTGGAATTTATGGGCTGGCAAAAGACCAAAAATTTATCTATGATTCCGATTGGGTGGAAAGAGAAGATGAGACTATCTTTTATACTAAAGAAAAAAGTTTACAAGAACTAAATAGATATGTACAGCATATTAACGAATTCGTTAGAATCTTAAAAGCTAAATTTCAATATAATGAAGGAGAGCTAAAAAAGATAATGGATAATGGAAAAGGAGTTCAAGATCTGATAAACCTTGCCCATATTCAGATGAAAAGTAAAAAATTTGATGATGCTCTAGAACTGATCAATGAAGCGATTATTCTGAATTGTAGTTCTTCAGAAGCGCTTATGAATAAGGCTGTTCTTCTAGCTATGAAAAATGATTCTAGTTGCATTGATTTTTTTGATAAGGCAATAACAACAGATTCTGAAAACTTAATTGCTTATAAGAATAAGGGCATATTCCTATTTAAACAAGGGAAATATGATGAAGCAATAGATGTCTTTAAGATGGCAATAGAAGTTGAGCCTGCTAATATTGAACTATGTAACCATCTCGGAGAGATATATGGTACAAAAGGCGAATACGATTCTGCAATAAAAATATTTAAGAAAATCTTATCTTTCAGTCCAAATAATAAGTTGGTTATTAACAATTTGGCAATCACTTTTGAGAAAAAAAGAGAATCCTGGAAAGGCAGCTAAGTTTCGAAAAAAACCAGGAGATTAAGCCGTAAATTATTTAAACAAACCTATAACAATTCACCTCATAATGAAAATAGATAAAGCATTACTCGAACACGTAGCAGAGTTAGCTAGATTAAAGTTATCTGAAGAAGAGATAAAGAAATTTATACCTCAATTAAAAGAGATTATGGAGCATTGTTCTAGCCTTGATAAGGTAGATACATCTAATACTAAACCTTCTTTTCAGCCTGTTGAGTTAAAGAATGTAATGAGAGAAGACAAGATAGAAAAGTGTTTAAGCCAAGAAGAAGCATTGAAAAACTCAAAAGAAAAGAAGGATGGCTACTTTAAAGGGCCAATGGCTGTTTAAAGGGGGGGGAATTATGAAAAGGTTGCTATCTTTGATATTGGTTTTATTTTTAGCTGGATGTTCAACGGGTGATAATATGAAAAAAGCAGTTTTTGAAACTTCGATGGGAGAATTTGAGATAGAACTTTTTACAGATAAAACTCCGATTACAACTAAGAACTTTATTGATCTAACAGAAAAAGGGTTCTACGATGGATTAATATTCCATAGGGTTATTGATGGTTTTATGCTACAAAGTGGAGATCCTAACGGAGATGGTAGTGGCGGACCAGGTTATGAAATAGAGGATGAGTTTCATGAAGAACTAAAACATGATTCTGAAGGTGTTTTATCGATGGCTAATCGTGGTCCTAACACCGGAGGTTCACAATTCTTCATAACATTAGCCCCAACTCCTTGGCTTGATGGAAAGCACGCAGTATTTGGAAAAGTAGTTAGTGGAATGGAAGTTGTTAAAGAAATAGGCAATGTAGAGAAAGGACATAATGACAAGCCTTTAGAAGATGTTGTGATAAAAAAGATAACTATAAAATGAGCATCAATGAATTCTCAGAAAAAGTAAGAAATAAAGAAATTGATGTAATTGAACATATACATAAAGTAATTGAAGAAACTAAAAAAATAAATAAAGAATACAACTATTTCAACAATATATCAGAAGAACTTGCATTAAAACAAGCAAAGGCTTTGAGTAAGAATCCTAAGGGGAAGCTAGCAGGCATACCTTTGGCTGTTAAGGACAGTATATGTGTAAAAAATGTCGAAAGTCCAGCAGGATCTTCTATATTAAAAGGATATGTGCCCTTATTTAATGCAACTTGTGTCCAACAAGCAATTGATGAAGGAGCAATTGTCATAGGCAAAACATCACAAGACGAGTTCGGTTTTGGTGCATTTTCTGTAAATGTAGGTTTAGGTTTTAAAATTCCTAAAAATCCATTTAATAGAGAATATGCAACAGGTGGAAGCTCAGGTGGCGCTGCAGGCATTGCACAAAAATCTTCATTTCCATTAGTTTCTTATGGTGAATCAACAGGGGGCTCAATAGCTTCTCCGGCCTCTCTTTGTGGTGTTTATGGTTTATGCCCCACTTATGGCTTAGTTTCAAGATACGGGTTAATTGATTATGGAAATTCATTTGATAAGGTAGGGCCAATATCTAAGAATATCAATGATCTAGCACTATCACTGGAAGTAATGTCAGGTTATGACAAGAAGGATTCTACATCTCTTGATATTAAAAATGGAAATTATAGTAAATCAATTGGTAAAGACATTAAGGGATTAAAAATAGGAGTTTTAAAAGAAGGATTTAATGACATAGATCCTGAAGTAAAAGAAGCAGTATGGAGAGGTATAAAAGAATTAGAGCAGCAAGGAGCAAAATATGAAGAAGTATCTACTCCTTTAACTGTAGAATATGGAATACCCTCATATTATATCCTAGCACCATCTGAGGCATCCACTAATCTTGCAAAACTGTGTGGTATGAGGTATGGAGAAACTAAGAAATTAGAAGGAAGTTTTAATGATTATTTCACAAAAGTCAGATCTGAAAATTTTGGTGAAGAAGCCAAAAGAAGAATAATCTTAGGAACCTTTGCAAGGATGGCTGGCTATAGAGATGCTTACTATCTAAAAGCTGCTAAGGTTAGAACAAAGATAATTGAAGAGTACAAAAAAGTGTTTAAGAAAGTTGATGTTCTAGTGTCGCCGACAGTTCCGTTCTTACCAAAGAAGTTCTCTGAAATAGAGAAGATGACCCCTCTAGAAAATTATCTTGCTGATATCTTATTAGTAGGGCCCAACTTAGCTGGAATGCCTCACATAAATGTACCAGTTGGCTTTAGCAAAGAAAAGATGCCAATTGGAATGATGCTTATAGGAGATCATCTACAAGAAGAAAAGCTAATACAAGCAGCGAGTGCTATAGGAAAATGATCAAAAAAGAAATAATCTATTTTGAAAAACCAGGCAGAAGCAATACAGATGAATGTATTGAAGCAGTTAAAAGAAGAATAGTAGAAGGAGATATTAAGCAGTTAGTGGTTGCTTCAGGAACGGGCGAAACTGCACTTAAGTTTGCAGGTGTTTGTGAGAATGTTGTTTGTGTAAGCTACCATGCTGGGATGAAACCCGAAAAAAAAGAAGCTCTTGAAGAGAATTCATCTAAACTAAAGGAAAAAGAAATAAAATTGGTTAATTCAACTCATACCCTTAGTGCAGGAGAAAGATCAATTGCTAAAAGATGGTCAGGCACCTATCCCTTACTTATTGTAGCAGATACATATAGAACCTTTTGTGAAGGGATTAAGGTTTGTGTAGAGGTCTCTTTAATGGCAACAGATAATGGAGTAATTCCTGCAGGAGAAAATATATTAGTTGTTGCAGGAACAAGCAAAGGTTGCGACACAGCAGTTATACTAAGAAGCGCATACTCAGGTGATTTCATGGAGAACTTAGTAATAAATGAGGTAATTTGCATGCCTATGACAGAAGGAAATAAGCATGATGCGAGGTAAGATGGAAAAATTCACATCAGATATTGTTATAGGTATTGAATGCCATGTTGAATTAGCTACTAAAAGTAAGCTATTCTGTGGCTGTAAACGGGCTGGAGAAGATGGAGAACAACCAAACACCAGATGTTGTGAAGTTTGTTTAGGCCATCCAGGTTCTAAACCAGTATTAAATAAAAAAGCAGTTGAATATGCTATAAAATTAGCTTTAGCAACTAACTCTAAAATTTCTCCAGAACTCATATTCTCAAGAAAATCATATTTTTATCCAGACATGGCAAAGAATTACCAAATATCTCAATACGAAGTCCCTTTAGCAACAGAAGGCGCAATGAAACTTGAAAAAGGTAAAGAGATTGGCTTAGTAAGAATACACATGGAAGAGGATCCTGCCGCTTTAGTTCATCCAGCAGGAATAAGAGATTCGAAGTTTGTCTTAGTTGACTACAATAGAAGCGGCGATCCATTAGTGGAAGTTGTGACTGAACCAGATATGACTTCTCCAGAAGAAGCCCGTGACTTTATGAATCAATTAATAACAATATTAGGATACTTAGAGATATTTGATGTTGATAATTGTATTATAAAAGCAGATGCTAATGTTTCTATAAAAGAATCGGGTTATATAAGAAGTGAAATAAAAAACATTACTGGATTTAAGGATATTGAAAGAGCCTTAAAGTACGAAGTAATAAGGCAGAAAAGAGATATTGAAGAAGGCAAGAAGCTAAAGCAAGAAACACGTGCTTGGGACTCTGAAAAAGGCCTTACATTCTCATTAAGAACAAAGGAGACTGAAGCAGATTATGGTTATATTATGGATCCTGATTTAGTCAAGATTGAGCTAACAAAAGAATGGGTTAGTGAGATAAAAAAGAATATGCCCGAGTTAGCACATGAAAAGTTAGAGAAATTCACAAAAAAGCACGGAATAAAAGAAGAGATGGCTAAGGTAATTTCAAAAGATAAGGCTTTAGCAGAGATGTTTGAAGCCGTTTCAACAGCAATAAATCCTGAGCTGGCTGCAAAATGGGTAAGAAGAGAACTAGCCAGAGTATTAAACTATAACAAAAAAAAGCTAGCTGAAACAGAAATCCAGCATATACACTTGATTGATTTGTTAAAGTTGATTGAGGATAAGAAAATAACAGAGAATGTTGCACAAAAGATTATAGAAAAGCTAGTTGAAGAAGCATTTGACATTAAGGAACACGTTAAGAAAGAAGGCTTAGAACTAATGGATGATAGTAGAGAGATTGAAAAACTTTGTAAAGAAGCAATAAAAGAAGGCGCAAAAGCTGTTGAAGAGTTCAAAGCTGGAAAAGAAAAAGCTTTGAATTTTGTTGTGGGCTTGGTTATGAAAGAAAGCAGAGGCAAAGCAAGCCCTAAAGAAGTACTAGAAATCCTAAAAGATCTAATAAAATTATAATCCTAAAATATTCTCAACATCTTCCTGGATTCTTTTCTCAAAATCAGCTACCTTCTCATCTCCCCTTTCTGATGATAAAACATTCATTAATTCTTTAGTCAACTCTTTTTCTTTTTCTACACTTAAATCCTCAATCTTGATCTTGCCCAGATGTTCATTGATTATCTTCTCTTCTACATCCCCTACATTCTTAGCATCTATCTTTATCTCTTCAAACTCTTTAGAAACCAAAGAAGTAGTGTTCTTCATAACAAAGTAAGCGCTCTTCTCATACAACCTTTCAAATATTCTTTTAAAATCTATATCAGCTGGCTTTCCACTCTCTAAAGTTCCATCTATCCTTATTGTAATAATAGTATCATTAAATTCCTTGCCATCTATCACATCAAGTATTTCATCAGTAATCTTTTGAGGATTTTTATGGTCTGCTTTAATCTTGATATGAAATGTATTATAAATCTGTATTGGTTCAAATCTTGGTTTATTGTCTTCAACAATATAAAAACCGCCACTACCCAATGTCTCTAGTTCTCTGAAGTTGTTTGGAAACAAAGGGCCAGGATAAGCTATTGTACCATAACCTTCTATAGCTGAATCAGTAACAATATGCGGATGGCCGCCAGCATAGTAATTGAAGTTCTTAGGAAGTAAACTCAATGGTTGAGAATCAACTTTCTCTAACTCCTTTGGTTTTAGCTCAGAAAGCAAGGAATGAAATAAGAATATCTTATAACCGCTTTCATTCTCCAGCTCTTCTTTCAATAAGTCTTCATAATATCCTTTCTCTAGCCCACCTTTTTTACCAAGTAACCCAGTAATCTTAGCTCCTGTCTTCTTATCTACTGTAAAATTTAGCCTTAATTTTCCATCTATCTCTTCTCCTTTAACTACATTTATAGCTAATCCAGCTCCCTCTAAAACATCAAGCATTGTTTTTCCAGATGGAGAAAAATCATGTGAACCTGCAATCATGTAAACTGGAACATTATTATCTTTCAACTCTTTTAATTTTCTCACAACTAGCTTTAGCCCATCAATAGAAGGCAATGACGTATTAAATAAATCTCCAGAAATTACTACAAAATCTACATCTTTACCTAAAGACAAGTCTATTGCTTTTTCAAAGGCTTGTGCTGCTATATTCTTTAGCTTAGGGTCGCGCCACCCACCTATGTGGCAATCTGCCAGATGAGCAAATTTCATGAGAAAAGGTATTCTAGGATAATTTATAATATTATCGCATAAAAAGAGAATAAAACAGAAAAGATTAAATATTCAATTAAGAAAATTAGTATTATTATGAAAGAAGAGTTCATTATCGAAACAGGATCCGGAAGTCTATTTCATGTTACATTTGACAAAAGGCTTTTCCATCATGGCGGAGCATTTAATTGCAGGCAATTAGTGGGCTTAACACAAGATTTCGGAAAGGATGATATGCCCATCATCCAGTTAGGGGATAAAAAAGGTAAAGATAAATTAAAACTAAGGCACCTTAAAGTGGGTGTTCCAATAGTAAGGCATGATGGAACAATAAATTTAAAGAGCACTCCAATTGCAAAAATATTCAAAAGAAAAGAATAACTAGCTCAAACTTACTCCTGAGAAATCCTTCTTAACATCTTCTTTTTTATCTTGTTTAACAAAGTCTTCAAATAATGGGATTTTTATAGGGGTTGCAAACTTTGCAAAATTACTGCTAATGATTGCTTCCCCTTTATCCAAAGAAGCAATATTTCTATCATCATCTGAAAGATCCTGAGCTGAACTTTGTATTATTGCATCACGTTCAGGCTGCATCTCTATACCTAAGATTATTTTTGTATTCATATTAGCTAATATCTGTTTTGGGATTAATGAGGGTAATTGCGTTATTGCAAATAACCCTACTTTGAATTTTCTTCCTTCTCTTGCTATTGTTGAGAATATATTTGGGCCTTTTTCTAATGCATCCTTGCCTAATACGCGAGGCGCTTCCTCTAATATTACTGATATGACTGGTTTTTCTTTCAACAAACCTTTCATTTTGTATCGCTTATATTTTGAAAAGATTTCAGTTGTGATTAGGCCCCCTATTAGTATTTCAACACTGCCTTGGAAATCTGATGTATCTATTATTACGGTCTTTGCTCCCTCTAATTCATTACATATATCTGCAATAGTAGTTTCGCCTGCCTGCAAATCAAATATTCCGTTGCAAAAGAGCTGATTATTGGTAAGTTCTAGATCCAATAGTGACATTATTCTCCTCTTAACAACTGATAATGTTCCTTCAAAGAAATCTGCTTTTAATGGCTTATCTAAAACTATAGCTTCAATCCATTCACCCCCATATTCCTTATAATATTGATATAGTGCTTGTGTTTGAGGATCTGACCAATCTACAACACCGTTGAAGTGCTGAGGTTTTATTAATTTAAGATTAATCTTTAATGTTTTCCCACCCGGAGGAACATCGTTAGGTGTATAATATACTGCTTTTTCTTTGGAAGGATGGTCTTTTAATCCCAATTTGTTTCTGCCGTAATATTCATCATGAGGATCCAGCACCAAAAAACCACAATAATCATTAGATGTCGCTTCCCATAGAATTACCGAACATAAGTTAGATTTGCCCCTGCCAGTTGTTGCCGGCACCAATATATGGTGAGAAAGTGCATCTTCACCATTTAGATATATTGGAAAATCTAAAACCTTACTTCCGCTCCTGATATTGCCAAGAAACAAGGGATTTTTTGGTTGAGTAAGAAATTTAAGGTCCTTCTTCTCAAGGCTTTTGACAGAAGAAAAAAAACTAGGCAGTTTCTTAGATATTCCTGCATTATTTTCTTTGATTGTTATTAAATTCTTCAACACAGCCAGATTATAATTCCTTAATTTAGGGTCCATAAATTCTAATTTATCATTATCCTCTAAACCCATTCCAGATATCAACTCTAGGTTTTGCTGGGATAATTGCGAACCATACAAAAGATTTACTGCTTGCAGTAAAACCTTAGAATCTTCTGTTTCTGTAACAAGAAGCTCTCCAAGTTCTATATCTGAATCTGCTTTCTGCCTAATAAGAATTTTCCCATGTTCCCCAGAAATTATTTGGCCTTTTATCACATGAAAAGTTAATCTAAGAATTTATTTAAAGCTTTGGGATTTAGTTTCCATCTTAATTATCTCAACCACTTCTCTTTCTGAAATAGCACAACCATTAAGTTTTACTGCCCAAAGAACTGCTTCTAAAAGTGTTTTTTTAGGATTAGGTATATTGACTATATACTTATCTAGTAAACCCAGTTCATATGCAATTGTAACAAGCTCTGCTGATCTTATTAGCTTTACTCCCTTTGCAAAGTCTAGAAACTGCCTTAAGTTTTTCTTATTTACAGTAACACTAGTATGTAATTTTCTTGATAATATACTTCTTAATCTCTCTGGATGCTCTATTAATAACCGGGTTGTCCTTTCATCAACAACAAAAGCTTCTGCTTTAGTCATTACAGTAGCAACTACTCCTGAGATTTCAGCAAAATGAACAATATGGATGTAATTACCACGAGCTTCAAAACATTGATTTGCTAAGTCCATCAAATCATTTGTTTTTTTATTCAACTGGGGATCTTCAAAAACCTCAAGAATATTATTATGCCAGCTTCTTAGAACTTGTAATGCTTCAAACTTAAACTTCTTTGAATTTAATGGGCGGTCTATTACTTCATCTCTTATTGCAGGAGTAATATAAAAATAACCTTTATATTTGGGTTTAAGGTTAGTTAAGAGCCCAAGAAGATTATTCAAGGTTAAGCTTATGATTGGCCCTGTATCAAATACTAACGCTTTCATCTAAATAAACTCCTTGTATAATTAAGCCTATCTTTAATAGATACTCCCCCACCCAGATTAGTCAGTGTTGTTTTCCCAATATAAGACATTAAATCCCATTGAGAAGCCCCCATAAGTTCAGATGCTCTCGCTAAAGAGATCCCATGATCATACAACTTGCTACTTTTCTTTATCTGTGCCTGGCCTACAACTTCCTCAACATAGAGCTCTAACTTAGAGTCCACTGTGGAAATAAAATTAAATATCTTCTCTATATTATTTCTATAAATGTCGAATTTTCCAGCTTCAAGGTTGTCTTTCGCTGATTTCAATAGACTCAACAAAGAATTATAGTTCAGTTTTCCCTCTCTTCTTTCAATAACCTTAGACAAAGAATAAATTAGTATTGCTATGCTTACACTATCTTCATCTTGAAAGATAGAAGCATTATGTATGGTATGATTACTTAACTCTTTCAAATCAACAGTATCTCGTTCTTCTTTAACCTTTAATATATCTATAACATCTGAAAGAACAAATAATATATCTGTTTTTACTACTTTATCCATAATACTGAACAGAAAAGGAATTTATTTAAAAGTTTCTATCTCAGAGTTAAAAAAACACAAAATATATAAACTAATAGAATGTAAATTTAAGATTAAAGAGTGGAGTTAAATGGTAATAAGTATTGTTAAGAAATTCATAAACAAGGTTCTTAGAAATATTTTTAAGAAGAAAAAACAGATTAGGTTAGGGCTATATGGCCCGCCAAATGGTGGAAAGACTACTCTAGCTAATAGAATCTGCCAGGATTGGTTAGGGGAAGACATGGGTAGTGTAAGTAATGTGGCTCACGAAACCAGAGAAATCCAAATAAAAGAGCAGATAACAATAAAATCTAAAGGAAAAGAGCTTAACTTCAATCTTGTTGACACGCCAGGAATAGCAACAAAGATAGATTACGAAGATTTCCTAAAGGTAGGAATGAAAGAAAAAGAGGCTAAATCAAGAGCAAAAGAAGCAACAAAAGGAGTTATAGATGCTATAAAATGGCTTGATGAAATGGATACTGTTGTTATAGTTTTAGATGCAACAAAAGACCCTTACTCACAGGTTAATATAACTATAATCGGTAACTTACAGGCAAGAGACATCCCTGTATTGATTATAGCAAACAAGATCGATCTTAAGAAAGCAAAGATAAAGAAGATTCAGGCAGCATTTCCACAATATGAAGTTGTCGGCATATCTGGAAAGTATGGGAATAATATTGACAAGTTTTATGAAGGTTTATTTGCTTTAGTATAAAAAGAGGTGTAAAATGGGATTAGTTTTGCAATTTGTTCCGTATTCAGAGATAGAGCATCTGGGACCTGCTAGGAGAGTAAATAAGTTACTCGATATAGCAAAGCAGAACAAAATAGTATTACTACAGGGAAGATTAAAGGAAGAAGAGGAAAAAGACCTGATAGAGATAACAATGGAAGAGATTGATAACAAATTCAAAGGAATTGAATTAGCTGTTATCAACCCCCCAAAGAAAGATGAGGGCTTTTTCAACGGAATCAAAAATGGAGTAATTAACATGTTACTTGGAGACAGACAAGGATTTACTGTAATAGGTCCAGCTACTGTGGTAAAACAAATCAAGAAGGATCCCAATAAGATAGAACTGTTTACTAAGGATATAAAACCAAAAAAGAAGAAATAAAATGCCACACCAATGTGTAAGATGCAGTACATTCTATGAAGATGGAGCTACTGAAATAATAAAAGGGTGTAAATGCGGTGGTAAACTCTTTTTCTATGTAAGGAAGGAAAAAATAGAAGAAGCCGAAAAGCTAGCTGCTAACATTAAGCTAACTCCTGAGGATAAAGAACAGATAGAAAAAGACGTTTTTGATTTAGTTGGCAGCGAGGTTGATAAGGATGAACCTGTTGTTCTTGACCTCGAAGCAATCAGAGTTCTAAAACCAGGAAAATACGAGCTGGACTTAGTGCATCTATTCAAAGGTGAACCATTAATATTCAAGATGGAAGAAGGTAAATACATGATTGATTTAGTTGAAAGTTTTAAGAAATTTAATGATAAGGCTAAGAAATAGATTATTTCTAAGAATTTTGTGTTTTATTTGTATTCTTTACTTATTATAAATTAAACTTTTGCACTTTCTCTCGATAAGACATTTCTATTTTTTGTATTCTAAAACCGAAAAGTTTATATATAAGTTATCTAGTTATATAACTAGATAATATAGAGGTGAAAAAAATGGGATACAAA
>JAYEIZ010000330.1:0-7000 GCA_034660355.1 Nanobdellota archaeon | reverse complement strand
AGGGGGGGTCATTTTCTAATCGGAGATACTGTAAGAAATTAATGCCATATTTAAGAAATGCACTAAAAGATGAGAAAATAAGTGTAGGGGGAAAAACACATATTAAACCTAACAGAAAAATTAAATTTCCCTTAGTTGAGTAAAATTCTCACTACGTTCGAATTCCATCAACAAACTTTAAAAACAGCTTTTTACTCACATAAAGCTATGATTAAATTCGCAAAAGAGCCATATACGCAGGAACAGGTAAGGAACATACTCGAATTAACGTAAAGTATTTAAAGGACTAACACATTTTACCTTCTTGAATATTTTCATTCAATTAAAGTCCAAAATAAGTTCTAATTTGGTGATTTCAAATGAACTCAAATAATCAAAAAAATATAAACAATGTATATAAATACTCTAAGGACATCCCTCGTGAATTAATCATAAGAATACACAAATTTACACTAAATATCAGGAAAGAAAAAAAATATGGGCAAAGAACAATTGCAAGAGAGATAAAAAAGAAGTTTAGATTAGATTTTTCTGAGAATACTGTTTCGGGCTGGATCCATAAAAATATAGTTCCGTTTGCCAATGAAAAGACGCAGTTTAAACCGAAACCAATACCTCCAAAAAAGAATTTATATAGTCTTTATATTAAAAAGAATGTTAGTGCTAGCAGAATTGCACGAAAATACAAAGTTTCAACAATAATTGCTATAACTTGGCTTAGGAAGTACGGGATACAGCCAAGAACACATACAGAATCTATGAATACCCCTAACATCAAAAAAGAACTAGCAGACTTAAAGTTGACAAAACCAACAAGAAATTACCAGAAACTAATACCAGAAAAAGCATACATACTGGGCGTTCTTTGTGGTGATGGTTATATAGATAAAAATTTTCTTAAACTGGAAATAAGAAGAGATACAGATTTTATTGAAGAATTTATAAGGTGTTTTGAGAAAGTGTATGGAATAGAGTATAGTTACTATTATTACAAAAGAAGAAATAGTTACATCTGTAATATATCCTCAAAGATTATTTGTAAAGATTTGCTTTCATATGGGAACTTTGGAACAATGAATTGGAGAGTTCCTAAGAATATCTTAAACACTAATAATAAGATACTTAAATCCTATTTTCTTAGAGGAGTTTACGATAGTGAAGGTTATGTTGGGAAAGATAGAGTAGAATTTACTTCTTCTTCAAATAATGCAATAAAAGGAATTTCATATCTCTTGAAGCAATTAGGAATCAAGCACAGAATTTATAAAGGTAGTAAGTACTCAGTAATCTCAATATTTAAGAAAGAATATCGTAGAATCTTCAACGAATTGGTTGGTTTTACAATTAAAAGAAAAATGGAGAGGTTAAGGTGGTATCTTTTAAGGAAAAAGCAAACACAGATGAAGAAATATTCGGAATATTGAATCCAGTAGTAGAAAAATGGTTTAGGGGTAAATTCAAAACTTTTTGTTTGCCTCAAAAGTATGCAGTAGTAGATATCCATTCTAGAGAGAATGTTTTAGTCTCAGCTCCAACAGGAAGCGGAAAAACACTTACTGCCTTTCTATCTATAATCAATGAACTAGTAGATAGCTCAATAAAAGGAATTTTAGAAGATAGAATATATGCTGTTTATGTATCTCCTTTAAAAGCTCTTTCGAGCGACGTATCCGTTAATTTAGTTGAACCACTAGAACAAATTGAAGAATTAGCAGAAAAGAAACTAGGAATAAGAGTTGCAGTAAGAACAGGTGATACTGAAACAAAAGATAGAACAAAGATGCTGAAAAAACCACCTCATATATTGATTACAACACCTGAATCATTAGCTATTCTTTTATCTTCACCAAAATTCATTGAACATCTTAAGAAAGTTGATTGGTTTATCTGTGATGAAGTTCATGCTTTAGCAGAAAACAAAAGAGGGGTTCATCTTTCACTATCAATGGAACGTTTAGGTGCATTATCACCTCATATGACAAGGATAGGGCTAAGCGCAACTATCTCTCCATTGAAAAGTATTGCAGAATATCTTGTAGGTTACGAAGATGGAAAATCAAGGCCATGTAAGATTATTGATGTTCAGTTCATAAAAGAGATGGACCTTAAGGTAATAAGTCCAGTAAGAGATCTTATCGGGGCAGAACACGGCTTAATGCATCATGCGATGTATGAATTGATGGATAATATAATCCAAAAGCACAAAACTACATTGATATTCACAAATACAAGATCAGCAACAGAACGTGTTGTGCATCATCTGAAGGAAAAATTCCCAAAAAACTATACAGAAAACATTGGAGCACATCATGGTTCCTTATCTAAAAAGCTAAGGTTAGACATTGAAACAAGATTAAGGAAAGGTGAACTTAAGGTTGTTGTTTGTTCAACCTCATTAGAACTAGGTATCGATATAGGTTATATTGATATGGTTCTATGTTTAGGCTCCCCAAAATCTGTTGCAAGAGCATTACAAAGGATAGGAAGATCAGGCCATAAACTTCATGAGAAAACAAAAGGAAGAATCATTGTACTAGATAGAGATGACTTAGTAGAATGCGCTGTTCTATTAAAGGATGCGATAGACAGAAAGATTGACAAGATACATATCCCAACTAATGCATTAGATGTTCTTGCACAACAGATTGATGGTATTGCTATACAAGATAAAATACACATAGATGATCTATTCAAATTAATAAAACAATCCTATTGCTATAAAGACTTAGAAAAAAAAGACTTTCAACAAGTCATTGATTATCTGGCAGGAAAATACATATCTCTAGAAGATAGAAACATCTATGCAAAGATATGGCATGATGAAGAAACAGGGATGATTGGAAGAAAAGGGAGGATGGGAAGAGTAATCTACATGACAAATATAGGGACAATCCCTGAAGAAGTAAGAGTATCAGTGAAGGTTGGAGATCAAACAGTAGGTTATATTGAAGAAGCATTCTTAGAAAAATTAAGGCCTAGAGATATTTTCACATTAGGTGGATCTGTCTATGAGTTCAAATTCTCTCGCGGCATGGTTGCTCAGGTAAGAGCATCAACTAACAGGCCACCTACAGTTCCTTCGTGGTTTTCAGAAATGCTGCCATTAAGTTATGATTTAGCAATAGACATAGGCAAATTCAGAAAACTTTTAGGGCAAAAATTCTGTTACAACAAGTCAAAAAAAGAAATTCTAGATTTCATCAATGATTATCTATACCTAGACAAGAAAGCAACAGAATCACTATATCATTATTTCTATGAACAATACCATTATGCAGAGATTCCATCTGATACAAGAATTGTCGTAGAACATTATACAGATGATGCTGGCAGAAAATACATAATCTTTCATTCATTATTTGGAAGAAGGGTAAATGACTGCTTATCAAGAGCAATTGGCTATGCAATTGGAAGAACACAACATAAAGATGTGGAGGTTGGAATCAGTGATAATGGCTTCTATATCGCTACCACCAAAAAAGTGGATGTTATGAAAGCATTCAATATTCTAAAAAGTGAAGACATAAGAAAAATAATGGACCTGGCAATTGATAAGACAGAAGTTCTCAAAAGAAGATTTCGGCATTGTGCAGCAAGAGCTTTGATGATACTTAGAAACTACAAAGGCAGGACAAAACGAGTAGGAAGACAGCAAGTAAGCTCTATGATACTCATGAGCGCAGTAAAAAGAATATCAAATGACTTTGCAATACTAAAAGAAGCAAGAAGAGAAGTTTTAGAGGATTTGATGGATATTGACAATACAAAAGAGGTCTTAGCCGGAGTTGAAAATAAGAAAATAAAGATTAAGGAAATCCACACTAATATCCCTTCTCCTTTTGCATTTAACTTAGTAACTCAGGGTAAAACTGATATTATGAAGATTGAGGATAAAGTGGAGTTCTTAAAAAGGATGCATAAAAACATAATAGCAAAAATCAGCACAAAAAAAGATGTAAAAAAAGAAGATTTAGAGGAATTCAATTATCATAAAGAGTGGAAAAAAGAGGAAGAAGAATTTCTAGAAGAGAAAATCAATAAAATGGAGAGATTAAAGCTCCAAGCACTAGATTTAAAAGGCGTACCTCAATTCATAAAAAATGAGATGGTAGAAATTGTTGATGGTAAAAAAACCATCAGACAGGATTTTATTGATTTAGTCCATAAAGATAAGGCAGAAATAGAAAGAACATGGCCTAAAGAAGTAAGAGAATTTGTTTTTGATAAGGTTTTCTAAAAAACATATCTGACTAAGTCACTTAAATAAGTCCCGCCAAAAAAGCCTGTAGCTTCATAAGGCGCATTCTTATAAAGCTCTTTAACACTAGCTTCCCTATGAAAGATTTTATCTATCAAAGGACCTACTACTGCAGAATATGCTACAGTACTTACAAACTTAGCAACAATGCCTAATCCTGGATTAAGAGCACCAAAAAGACCCCCTGCTAATGTGCTAAAGACGATGCTTTCCAAAGGACTACTAGCATTTGCCTCTTTCTTATCATCTGCCATGAAAGAGAAGAACACTTTACCTCTTTTAAATCTTTCTTCAAAAGATTTTTATATATACACTTATAATTAAATCTCTATGAAAATAGGCATAACAGGCGTTTTTGGCAGTGGAAAAACAACAATTGCTAAACTATTCACTAATTATAAACATATCAATGCTGATTTGATAGGTCATAGATTGTTGAATGAAAGATCAATAAAAAATAAAATCATTAAAACATTCGGTAAATCATTATTAACAAAAAATAAAATAGATAGAAAAAAACTAAAGAACATTGTTTTCAATAATCATAAAGAACTAATCAAACTAAACAAGATAATACATCCGCCGATAATAAACGAGATTAAAGCAATAATAAAGAAAGATAAAACAATAATCATAGATGGAGCATTATTAATCGAAACTAGATCTACAAAACTGTTTGATAAATTAATAGTCGTTAAAATAAACAAAAAAGAGCAATTAAAAAGAGTTCTAAGGAAGAAAAAATACACAAAAAGAGAGATACAAAATATCCTTAAATCCCAACTTTCTCAAAAAGAAAAGCTTAAATATGCAGATATAGTTATAGACAATAGTAAAGGGGTAAATAATACTAAAAAGCAAGTAGTAAAGATATTAAAAGAACTAAAATGACAAACCTAGCCATATATCCAGGAAGCTTTGATCCGGTAACAAACGGCCACTTAGATGTACTAAGAAGAGCTTTGAAGATATTTGACAAAATAATAATCTCAGTAGGGGAAAATCCTAACAAGAAGTATCTCTTCTCAACAGCAGAAAGAAAGGATATGGTGAATAAAGTGACAAAAGGCCTTAATGTAGAGGTTGATCATTTCTCAGGACTGTTGATGAACTATGCAAAAAACAAAAAAGCAACTGCTATTATTCGGGGTTTAAGAGCAGTATCTGATTTTGACTATGAATTCCAGACTGCTCTTATGAATCGCAAGCTTAATAGCAACGTAGAAACAGTATTCATAATGACCCGTGGCATGTATTCTTACTTAAGTGCTTCTGTTGTAAAGGAAGCAGCATCTTTAGGAGTCCCTCTTAGGGGAATGGTACCCCCTTATGTAGAAACAAAGCTAAAAAAGAAGTTTAAACGCTAGCATACTCGTCAGTCGCTTCTGCATTTTCTTCAGTCTTCTTCAAATAAATATGTATTAAGCACTCTGGAGCTCCTTTAGCTATGGTCTTCTTAAGCTCAACCCTACTATAGCCTAAGTTCCTGGCTGACATCACACCACAAAGAGCAGATGTTGTAGCGCATAAACTCGGAGCTTTCTTCACTTTCTCACCAAAAGGGCATTTAGTATTCTTTAATATAATCACGTCCTCAGTTCTCTCTATCACTATAAACTTACCACTTATCTTGCCCTGAGCATCAATTAATGAATCAATAACCTGAGTATAGCTCAATTTCTCTACTCCATAATACTTCTTATACTTCTCCTCAATATTCTTAGCAACAGCTATAGCAGCCTTTTTCACATTATTCTTCTCTCCAGAAGACTCTGCTCCAAACTTAATCAAAAAATCATTGAAATAGCTTGTTTTATTGAATGTTACAGGAACATACCACAGTTTAGCCATACCCAGCTGTTTAAAGTCCACTAAAGTCCTTTCTTTAATTATAGCAAGGTATTTAGCTATTGTCATCCTATTTAAACCTAAATAATGAGCTAAATCAGAAGAAGTAACTCCTAAGGGCCTATTTTTGATAAAATCTAGTATTTTTCTTTCAATATCTGAATTAAACATTCTTTACCCCCATCTAACTCTAATAAAAGGTTATATGGTGCTGATATTTATAATTTACGCTAATTGATTAGCAATAAAAACGAAAGATTTATATAGTTGATATACAGTATTGATAATCAATACCTATTAACAAATGGTATAATTTTTAATTAAAAAAATATAGAGGTGAACAGACATGGATAAAAGATTAGGTCATTACTCCTTTATAATTGGAGTAATAGTATCAATTATCCTTGGCGTTGTTTCATTAGGGACTGCAACCCCCTGGCTAGCTTCATTGTTAGTTGTTTTGGGTTTAATTGTAGGTTTCCTAAATGTTACAGGCAAGGAAACAAGAGAGTTCCTTTTAGTAGCTACTGTTTTAGTGATTGCTACTAGTATGGGAGGAGCTAGTGCTACCTTAGGCGGTGTTGAAGTAATCGGCCCATACCTAAGTGGGGTATTTACCCAAATTTTAGCATTCGTTGTTCCTGCAACAGTTATTGTTGCTTTAAAGGACATCTGGAAATTAGGGCAAAACCAATAAATTTCCAATTTTTTCTTTTTTTTTCTTTTTAAAAACAAAGATATTTCTAATCCTTTTGGAATTTTCTATTCCTGCCGTGTGGCATGATTCTAGATATTTAATAGAGCTTCTGCTAAGATATGAATTTAACAGCCTATCGGCTAGCAAACATCTTTAATCGTTTGATAAGCCCAGAATTTTAGTTTTGCTTCATGGTA
>JAYEIZ010000329.1:0-1533 GCA_034660355.1 Nanobdellota archaeon | reverse complement strand
GAAGATGGTTTGGTATTGCCCAAATTTTTGGCTCAAAAGAGAGCTAGTTTTAAAATTCCAGAAGTAGGTAACGCTAAAGATATTAACCAAAAGATTTACGATGTTATTCAAAAGCATTATGTACCCGTATTGCATATTGATGTTGAGAACAATCGATTAAAAGATTATCCACTAGAAAACCACTGCTGTCCAACTAAAATAAAGCAAGTTGTGGGTCTGGATCTCTAATCCTCTTGAAATTTTTATAATCCATTGATAAAAGATCAATTAAGTTTTGCCTAAAGAACAATGCTTCGCCAATAATTCTGGTAAATTCAAGCAACGAATAGCCGTATTTGGTCTGATATTTAATATATTTAAGCAATAAATAGTAGATCATAGCTATCCAAATCTGGGTTTTAACTGCATTCTCAGAGGTTCCTAGAAAAGTTTTTATTTTAAGGTGTTGTTTGAGCCATTTAAAAAATAACTCAATGTCCCAACGCGATTTATAAATGCCTGCGATTGTTCTCGCTGAAAATTCAAAATTATTTGTAATAAAAACTAGAACTTCGCCTGTTTTTTTGTTTAGCCATTCAATTCTACGCAAAGGTTTAGAGTAATTGCTAAGACTTGTTAAGTTTTTCAGCAAGATCTTCTCGTCTTTAATGCATTGCCCGCTAGGAGCCGTTTTATGCTGTCCAATAACCCCATATTGCATGTTCTTTTTGGATCTTGTTACGAAGTTAACGCCTTCTGAGCCTAGTCCTGACAACCATTTCCAGTCTATATAAGCCCTGTCTACAACTAAAATGCTGTCCGAGGAAAGATTCCATTCTGTACTCTTTGCCACCTTTACATCAGACTGTTTGCCATCAGTGATAACGATAACTTCTGGTATCTGCGTTCGTAAATTTAATAGTGGGTGTATTTTTATTGCGCCTTTTGCTGTTCTGAATTTTGCCCACGGAAATAACTTCAAACACAAATCAACAACTGTTGAATCTAAAGCATAAAGCGGATTTTTAAATTTAAATTTTCTTGTTGGCGTTATATCTTTACAACGTTCTAGAAAATTGTAAAAAAGTTCCTCATAAATACGATAGTCTATTCTTTTGTTCGCATGACTAATTGTTGACTTGGCAATTGATCGTATTCCCAGATGATATAACTTGCTTTGATTAACGAATAGTCCTGTTTGTATGTCTCTTAAGCTATCTTTGCCAGTTGCTTGAGCATATAGCATAACGGATAGTTGGTTTTTACAGGTAAATGCCTTGGCATATCTGTCTCCGCTGTACTTAGAAATTAACTTTTCAAATTGATGTCCAGGTATAAATTGCTGAAGTTGATGAAATATAGTGTTAAGATGGCTCATGGCTTTCCCCCTGTATTTATTGAGTTTGTGCTAAACACAATTTTAACAGAAGGGAAAGCTTCTTTATTTATCTGATTTTACTTGGACACTAGTGATTCATTTTTTTAGGATGGTTTAGGATGGTGCAGAGTTTTAGTTAGTTTTTGGTAGCTAACAATTTCTTCAGTTGTTTTTGT
>JAYEIZ010000328.1:0-7054 GCA_034660355.1 Nanobdellota archaeon | reverse complement strand
GCGTGTTAAAGACCTCCATATTGACGAGAAAACAGCATTTGTTAAGTATGGAAAAGGCAAGAAGGAACGATTTGTAAAACTGTCAAATACATTCATAAAACATCTTAAAAGCTATATCAAAAAGAAGAAAATAAGGTCTTCTTACTTGTTTATCTATCGTGGAAAGCCTTTGAGCACACGACAGGCTCAAAGAATAGTAAAAAACGCTGCTTTGAAGGCAGGAATCACTAAAAAGGTATTTTGCCATGCATTAAGGTCTAGCTTCGCAACACACCTGTTAGATTCAGGAACAGACATAAGATTTATCCAAGAACTTCTAGGTCATTCTGAACTTTCAACAACTCAAAGATACACAAAAGTCTCAAAAGAACGCTTAATGGAAGTAAAAAGTCCGTTGGATTCTCTCTAATTTTCCACAAGAAAAAACACAATTTAGAATTTAAAAAAGTTTCTATTATCTTTCGCTTAGAACTTTAAACAAGGTTTCTTCTAATCTCTCGATTTTGTCTTCCATCTTTTCCAGTCTTTTTTCTGCATCGTTATTTTTATTGTCGAGAAAAACAACCCATTCATTAGTACTTTCTTTAAGACTATCAAAATCAGCCTTAACTTTCTTAAAAGAATTTTTAACATTCCACTTGAAATCAACCATGTGTAGTCACTTACTGGTGAGTTTATTATTCCTTATATAAACATTTGTATACTCTAATCTACATGTTATTTAATAATATTAGGGTGTATACTATATATTATGTAGTATATATTAAACAACACATTTAGCATTTTTAATTAATTACAATACTGAAAATAAATTAATACAAAATCAAAAAGTGAGTGTTTAAAGTGAGCTGTTTTGAAAAATATCAACCAAGAAATTATCGAACTCTCACTTTTCTAACAAAATGCCGCCTAGTGGGGGCTTCTAAACAGCACTTATGAGGGTAGTTTTTAGTGGATATTTAGTGGATAAATATGCCTTTAGATCTACTCTAATTCATAACAAAAAAGCCCCCCTCTTTTAGGCCATATTCTACATCCAAAATCATTAAAAAATGGAAAGTGAGAGTTAGTGAGTGAGAAAACAGGAGAAACAAAAATAAAAACAAACTAAATTAATAGAAACTCAACAACAATGGCGAGGACGAGGCAGGGGTTGCTCCCTATGGGATGCCGAGCAAGGTTTTTTCGTAGAAAAAACCGTCGAAGCCAGTATTGTTGTTGAGTTTTTAGAGTAAAAATAGCCAATAATCAAACTTGTTAGGCACCAGCTAATTTCTTAGAATTAAACCTCTATAGAATCTATAAACCTGAAATTTTGCCATTTCAGACCCCCTAAACCCTAGAAAATAACTCCATATCTCTTCAAAATCAACAAATAACTAGGATGGAATATCTAAATAAGGTTCTAACAAAAAAAAGAAGTGAGAGTTCTACAAGAAAATGGACAATACATCAAAAATTAAATCCAGAAACAAATAAAAAATCCATTAATTTTGAAAAGTGAGAGTTAAAAAAACACTTACCAATAATACTTCTAAAAAACAACAAATCAACATCTTATTTATCTTTCAGAACAAGCTCTTCTTTTTTAAGGTCCTTGGCTATTTCATCGGTTGAATCTGCTACTTTCTCTTCTTCTTTCTCTTCTTTATTCTCTAAACCACTCATTTCTCGACTTAATTTCTCCAATTTCCTCATTTTTTTACTAATGTTTGTTTCAAAAGCCTTCAAACTTCTTTCTATCTTTTTTGCATTACCTTCAAACGCATCAACATCCTTTCCAATAACATCTAAGACCTCTCCTATAACCAATATTGCTCTTCTCTGTTCTATTATCTCTTCCCTTATATAGATTGCTAATTCTTCTGCTCTTCGGCTTTTTCTTTCAATCTTTGTCTCTGCTCTTATCTCTCTATCTATATGTCCAAACTTAACCTTAGTTCGCCAATCTTCTTTCCTAAATAACCTCCCTATCTTGCCTCTTTCTATCATGCTTCTTGCTTTCTCTCGTCTCTCCTCACGCATTAATTCGTCAGTTTCATTTTTATCTTTATACTCCATCTGCAATATCTCTTCTGCTTCCACGACTTCTATTTTATATTCTCTAATCAGATTATCTAATTCAGCTTCAGTATGGTCTAGAGTCAATCTTAAATTTCCAACATCTCTTAGGCTATTCTGTAAAAACCCCACAACACTCCTAAAAAATTGTATAATCCTGCTCCTAACAAGTTCTGGATCCTTAAATCCAGGAGTCCTAAATCGAGGAGTAAATCTATTTTTAAAACCATAACTGTGTTTATAGTTTGTAAGGCCTTTACTTATCCTTTTTCTAAACCCCTTAATCTTATCTTTTAGCGCACTAGCCCAGGACTCAACCTTTTCTTCATACTTTGCTTTATCTCCCTTATTATAGAGGATAGCATTGATCTTTACAATTACATCCCTTTGATGATCAATCAGTCCTTTTTCTTCACTTTCTAATTCAGCAGTAACATTATTCTCATTCTTCTTCTTTCTCTCCTCTGAAATAGCCCATTTCCAGCTTTTCCATAACACACTATCTGATCCAGCTTCTCGTCTATTTTTGGCAACACGTCTACCTATAAATAACGCCATAACAATAAACACAACTACAATAGCAATACTTCCCACAACATTACCTGAAAAATCAACAGATCTAACATCTAGGAAGTCAAAAAAACCAGCACTAACAAAAGGAGCTAACAAAATCATCAACCCTAAAAACACCTTAACAAACTTCATTTTTTCCTTAGCACTAATTCTCCTTTTTCATTTATCTTAAACTCTAACAAAGTACCTTGCTTAAACTCAAAGGTTTCAGCAAAAGCCTTAGGAATAGTAACTATGTATTGATCGTTCTTTGTCTTTTGAACTCGCATTCGTATTGCCATTTTAATGGTAATTTAAATAGTAATATAACCAATAATACTATACTTAGAATTAATGGTAATTATATTTAAATCTTGTGTTTTTAGAATAGAAAAAGAGCATATCTGATAGATGCAATTCTTAAAAGAAAACTTCTACCGTTACATAATTTGTTAGGGGTGGGACACGCACAGGTTGAGAAGCACTAGTGGGGAGGACAAGATAAAATTTTGCCTAGCAAAATTTTACCCCACATAGCTCAAATTCTTCTTATCACTAATCTCTTGTGCTTTCTGACTAGAGCCTAATATCCCTTGTAATTTATTCTCAAACTTAGCTGCTTGTTTCAATAAAGGTTTAGTATCAACCTTAAGACCAGGTACTTATCCAATGCTTGAATTACCTTTGCAGCAGCTTTACTGTCAGGCAAATTAGAAGCAGTATCAGCAAACAAACAGCAAAGTGGCCTGCTATTCATCTTTAATATCAAAGCACCTGTAACACCCATTATTATTCCTTCTTTCAAAGGCTTTAATCCAATATTCTTGAATACCTCTTTCTTCTTATCTATAGTTGTGTAATAGAAAGCACTAGAAGCTAACTTTAAACCTCCAGAACCAACACCCTCCAGGCTTATTACCTCTTTTGCATCCAACTGCTTAGCAAGGTCAACTAAGATATCAGCTAACTTCCACTCAATACCTTTTGATGCAGTAACAACATGCAAAACAACAACATTATATTTCTTATTGTAAAATATCCCAAAAGGCTCTACAGCCTTAGTCTCATGTATTGCAACTACCGGCGGAGTTTCTTCACTTATAACCTTTCCAATCATCTCTACATCTAAATGATCTATAAGAAACTCACTTGCTATCGTCCCAACTAACCCAAATCCTGGAAATCCTTCAATGATTACAGGATTCTTTGGTTTCTTCCATAATTGTATTTTCATAATATTCACCTCTTTTTTTAAGCAGCCGCATCCATCTGTTTTGGCAAATCTCTAAGCGAAATAATCTTTGATTTCTTATACTCTCTATTTAGCCTACCATGTTGTTGTTTTATGTCTTTTCTTAATGTGCCTAATCTTTCTTTTGTTTCATTATAGTCTTTTATCAACCTTAATTTTAATCTAGGCTCTTTTGAAATCATCATTCCTACTTTACCTAAATTTTCCTCTACTCTTTCACTTACCTGAATAACAAACAAAAATACCCTTTCTAAATCATTAGCTTCCATTCTACAATACTTTAACAAACTCTTTACCTGCCCTATATCTAGTCTTTTCTTCTTACCTACAATTCTACTAAAGTGATGCAATTTATTTCTAATAATCTTTATTAAACCGCCAGATTCTATTCCTTTTCTTCCAATTAGCTCCCCCAATCTAAGATTAGATCTTATAATAACATGTTCTCTTATTGTATGAGCATTTAGTGTTCCTCTTAATTGTGCTTTAGAACCTAAATACATATGATGGACCTTATAGTCTACTTCCTCTATAATGCTTGTAAGTTCGTGTAATAAGGCAGCATACTCTTTCTTTCTTGCTTCGTCTTCATCTAATATTGTTTTTTCTGTTCCGACCTTTCTTTTTAGTCCAACTCTTACCCTACTCTTTTTATCCTTTAATTGCTTTAGCTGACTTTCTAATTTTTTTGCATCCCCTCTATACTTCCCTTTCTCTCTTTTCAGTCTTCCTAATAATCTTTCTGCAGCTTTTTCAGTCCTTTCACTAAAATCTATCAAGTCTTTTTCTTCCCTATACAATAAAGTGCTTGCAGAAAAGATAACATCATCTAGAATATTAATCAACTTAACTAGTCTTATTAATATGCGTTTGCCCACTGCCCAATTCATGGGCCTGCTAAAAAGAAAGTCAATTTCATTACTTAACAATTTTATTTGGTCTGCTCCCCTAATAATCTTTACACATAACCCATGCGAAAAAGTCAATATCCACCTATATCTAAACCACAACATCTTACTCTGAATCTAACTTCATTTCTATATAAATGTTTTGGAAAAATAAAAACTAAAAGAAATATCTACATCTCCATAGCAAATGTTGCAATAATCAAGAATACCCCTAACACAATGAAGATATAGTTGAACACAACTCCACTAATCCAAGTTATCTTTCCTAATACCTGTAATACGCCTAAAACAGTTATAACAGCAGCTGTTAAAAAAGACACCCATCCTACAACATTACTATTAGTTATCTCAATAAAAGAATTAATTATCAGATAAAAGCCCCCAATAACAACAATCCAGCTTAAAAGCTTTATAGGAAGAGTAAAATTAAACCAGCTTGGCCCAATACCAGAACTATTCAACAAAGGAAGCAACCCTAAACATAAAATAACTCCGCCAACTAAACCACTAATCCAATCTTTAGCTTCCATCATTTTCATCTACCTCTTTTTTAAATAATTAAGCAACAGCACCCGCAGCTCGCAATCTTTTTGCTTCAACCAGTTGTTTTTCTGCTTTTTTTCTAAGTTTAGATTCATCTGCAATTAATCTTCTTAATCCTTGTGCAATTGTATGGCCGTGTTCTGCAATATCTTCCTTTATCTGTGTAATTTTCTTTTCTTCTTTTAACTCAGGCGTCCTAGGCATAAAATTCTTTTCAACGAATGCTCTCATCTCTTCATCATCTTTGTTAAGAAGACTTAGTAAAACCAAATCCATCAAAAGATCTCTTTTATAAAGAAGATAAGTACTCTTAAACTCTCCTTTCGCATCTTCAATAATCTTCTTATCAACTTCTTTTAATCTACCTACAGCATTATCTACATTAGCCTTTTTCTTCCCCTTATTTAACTGATTAAGTACATTCGTAAGCTCTGTTTTATCATGTTCTAGATTAATAACCCCTCTTCTGGCTGCCCTGGCTTCCCATTTGAGTGCTACTGCAGCTAATCTAGAGACATCTTTAGTCTTAAACATCTGTGCAACCTCTGCCATTGCTGTTGTAGTATCTCCTTTTTTCTCTGCAACCCTTATAACCGGCTCTAAAAACTTCCAATAAACTACTCTCTCATAATTATTTTCTTCACCTAATAATTCTATAAGCTCTTTCTGAAAATGTTCTTCTATTTCTCCAAGTATAGCTGCTTCTTTCCTTCTATCTCTAGCCTTCTTTCCTGCCGTTGCCCAGGCATCTTCTATCTTAGATATTAGTTTGAAAGCAGCCTCCTGATCAAGCTCAACACCGAAAGCCACCTTATAGAGTTTCTCACTAACTTCGTTTCCTTTCTTTCCAACACTTCTCTGAGCCCTTAATGCGGCTCCAATATTATGCCTCTTTACAACTTTATCAGGAATAGTTTGATATACTAGCACCCGCATAATGATTATAGTTCTTACACTCGCCCTTCCCTTCCCCTCAACCCTCCAATAAGTCATCCAAGGACCTTTAAATATAGTAGCTAATTTTTCAAGTACAAAATTCTTCGCCATTAATATCACCTTTTCCTTATTTATCCAGTCTTAATTTATTGTATATATAAAATTTTCTATTTTATTGGAGTAAATAAATTACCTCTTTTTATTCAACATAGCACTAATCTTACCCTTAAACTTATCTACGAATTTAGCAGACAGCCCTTTAACTTTCAAAAACTGGGCTACATTTTCATCAAAATCCTTCTTTGGAAGCTTAAAAAGATCTTCTCTTGTAATCCCTGCTTTTTTCAAAGCTTCATTCAACTCATGCTCTATAACTGTTCCATCTAATCTTTCTGCTTCTTCTTGCCTTATTCTATCATCTTGGTTATCTAAATATTCCCTTGTCTCATCTTCAGTTGTTCCTTCAGCTAGGTCATCAATGCTAGTTGGCTCAGCCTCTTTAGGCTTTTTCTCTCTAGCCATAATCCATTTCAAATTATTATTTATATGAACTAGAATTGCATTCAAGTTTTTATTTACAAATCTAGCAGTAAACCCTTCTTCATTATCGAAAACCGTTAAGAGTTGTTTATGTGCAACTACCCAATTAAATTTATCATCACTCTCATCAATCAATAAGCGCCTGCTATTCTTATCAATTAGCTCATCCAATATCTTAACAATCTCTTCTGACATCTTCTTTTTCAATTCAACAAATGACCTACTGATAGATGCCAGTACATTATTATCTGAATCATCCAAG
>JAYEIZ010000327.1:0-1539 GCA_034660355.1 Nanobdellota archaeon | reverse complement strand
TAGAAGAATATCAAACTTTTGCTGAAAGGTATTACGTTAATGGGAAAAAACCTAGACAGTAAGAAAGAACTCCTTAGAAAACTCAAAGAACGAAAGAAGATTGAGGACGATAAGGAACTTATTAATTTTAAACCTTCTCCTATTCAGGAGGCTTTTTTAATATCTAAGGCTAAGATACGAGTTGTTGAAGGGGGTAATAGATCAGGTAAAACAGAAGTATGCTCTGTAGATACAGCTATACAAATAACAGGAGTTATACCTAAAGTTATTAAAGAGTCTTATCCTATGGAGTTTATACGCCCTGGCCGTTATTGGGCCTCTTCCCTTAGTTATCCATTTTCCAGGGATGTTGCTAGACCTAAGTTAAGAAAGTATTTACCTACTAGAGTGGTCGATAGATTTAATAAGGCCGACTCTATTTTTTATTTAAAAGATGGTGGGGAAATAGGATTAAAATCACAAGACTCAGGAAGAGATGCTTATGCAGGGGATAGTCGTCTGCAAGTATGGATGGATGAAGAGCATAGTAGAGAAGTGTACAAAGAAGCTTATATGCGTACAATTGACTGTAGTGGACGTATGGTGATGAGCTTTACTCCTGTAGATGGTTTAACTTGGGCATATGAAGATTTATTTTTAAAAGCTAAGCGATACTTTTATACTGTAAATAAGCATGGAATCAAGGAGGAAGCTGGAATAGTACACACTCCAGAAGAGATTGACTTACTTAAAGATAGAGAAGTTCGAGTAAGAGAAAACACAGATCCTAATGCAGATCCTAATGTTGAGATCTTTCAGATGGCTATTTATGACAATATTCATCTACCAAGTGTAAAAATTCATAACGCTGAGAAGGAGAATAAAGACGATATAGCTGGATATCAGGCTCGTATTTTAGGACTTTTCTCTAAGATTACAGGAAGAAGTGTCTATTCTGTAGGTATTATTCTTAAGGGAAGAGAACAATGTCCCTCTACCTTTGATCGAGGGGAGATTATAGATGGTAAATTTGTACCTCAAATTGATGGTAGACTAGTTATTTTTAAGAAGAAAAAAGACTTAGGGGTAGGTCATTATGTAGTAGGAGGGGATATATCAGAAGGGTTAGAAAATGGAGATTCTAGCTGTGCTCAAATACTGGATCATAAGACCTGTGAACAGGTAGGAATTTGGCATGGAAAGGTGCCACCTGAAGAAATGGCGAGAATATTTATATCTATAGGGAGATACTACAACAATGCTTGGTTAGCTCCCGAACGTAACTTTCATGGCTTTGGGGTAGTGAGTCAAATAAGGGAACAAAGATATCCTAGGCTTTTTTGTGACTCTAATCCTGATCTCCATGTTGATCCTGCTTCAGAACGTATGAAGTTTGGATGGGATACTAATGCCCGTAGTAAACCTATAATGGTGCAAGATTTAGGTAGGTTTCTTTCAGAAGGTCATATTAAGATTAATGATCCTAATACGTGGGAAGAACTTTTAACATTTATTTATGACAATAAGGGTAAAACAGGGGCTTTAAGAGGATGTCACGAT
>JAYEIZ010000326.1:0-1542 GCA_034660355.1 Nanobdellota archaeon | reverse complement strand
ATCACAATCCTTTTGACTTAGTTTTGCTGGATTCTCTTCAAAGCTTTCAGGTATATTGCCTTCCTTGATGGCTTCATTCTCTTCTCTTCGATTACGACTTCTTGGTACATTTACAAATGAAGCATCTGGAATGGTAACCTAAATTCATACTTTTAATAATAAATTTCTAAGCTGCTGTTTCCATTTGTGACGCTAAGTGCATCTCTTCAAATTTACATGGTGACATATTTCCCAAGTAACTATGACTTCTAACCCTGTTGTAATAAAATTCTATATACTCAAATATCTCTCTTTTAGCTTGGTTTTTAGTGTAAAAATAGGTTTGATATACCAAGTCAGATTTTAGAGTTTTGAAAAAGCTTTCAGCAACTGCATTATCCCAACAATTACCTTTTCTGCTCATGCTCGCAATTATGCCATTCTTTTTTAATAAGTCTTTATGACTATATGATGCATATTGGCTACCTCTATCTGTATGCCATAAAAGCCCTTTAGGTGGATTCCTATGCTCTAGTGCCATGTTCAAAGCATTATTTACCAATGATACTTTCATTGTATCATCCATAGACCACCCTACAACTTTTCTTGAGTACAGATCTATAACAGTAGCAAGATATAGCCATCCTTCGCCTGTTGAAATATAGGTAATATCACCAACATATTTAGTGTCTGGTACAGATGCATAAAAATCTCTATTTAGAAGATTTGGAGCGATTGGTAAGTTATGATTAGAATCTGTAGTGTTTTTATATCTTCTTTTCATGTTTACTCTTAGGCCAAGGTCTTTCATTATGCTTGAAATCCGCTTTCTTGATACTAATAAGCCATACAACTCTTTTAATTTGTCTTGTATCCTTCTAGTTCCGTAGTTCTTTCGACCTTGAATAAAGATAGCTTCTATTAGGTTGTTTAGCTGAGTATCTTCTTTTTTGATGACACACCCAGCTTTTATCCAATGATAGTAGGACGATTTATTTACTTTAAATATTTTACACATAAGCTTTATACTGAAACTCTTTTGATGCTTATGCATCCATGCGTACTTTATAGAGTTTCTTTGGCAAAGTACGCCGTCGCCTTTTTTAAGATGTCACGCTCTTGCTTAAGTAGCTTATTCTCACGTCTAAGGCGTTTGTTCTCCTCATCTAGAGTTTCACCTGTATTTGATGTTTTAGCACTTTGTGTTGGTATATTATGCTCTTTTTTATAGATGCTTATCCAGTTATATAATGTCTTTGGGTTTATATCTAAGTCTCCTGCAACTTTTGCTACACTCTCATTATTGTTGAGGACTAATTGCACTGTTGAGTCTCTAAACTCTTTACTAAACTTACTGTTTCTCATGGTTTCCCTTATTCATCTTATTTTAACTTAGAATTATTAATTTCTTAGTATGAAATAAGGTTACCATTCCAATCCCAAGCCTAAGACCACTACAGCGAATAAAGAGCATTATAAGTATCCATATCTTCTAAAAGATTTTAGAGATTACGCTGGACGAGTTATGATTGAAAATGTAAATCAAGTTTGGAGCACAGATAT
>JAYEIZ010000325.1:0-1545 GCA_034660355.1 Nanobdellota archaeon | reverse complement strand
CTTCACCATTTAATTCCATCATTCAAAATCCTTAGTTTTTTTAAAATTGACATAATCTGGCTCTTTCTCAGAATCTGTGGGTAAAGTAGTAAAAAAATAAGCATTGTTGCTTCAGTTTGATAGAATGCGGTTTGCGAAAACCAAGCATTCAAAACTGGAGATAACCAACAATGCTCATAAAAACAATACTAAACAAAACGTATCCTGTCAACGGATTCGTTTACGGCAAAGTCAGCCTTGTAAACAATGTGATCGTAGTTCAATTAACGGCTCGAAAGAAAACAAAAGCAATATGCTCTTGCTGTTACCAAGCAGCACCCACATATGATCATTTGAAAGAACGTCGATTTAAATTTATCCCCATATGGGGGATAAATGTTGAATTCCGTTACCGACCAAGAAGAGTTGATTGTCCTAAAGATGGCGTTAAAGTCGAAAAGATTCCTTGGGCCGATAGTAAAAGTCCTGTTTGCGAACCATTTAAATTGTTTTTAGCCCATTGGGCTAAATCGTTATCTTGGAAAGAAGTCGCTCAGCAATTTAAGGTCTCTTGGCAAAACGTTTTTGAGTCAGTTCAATATGTTGTTAGTTATGGACTTGCGCATCGATGTTTAGACAATGTCAAAGCTATCGGCATTGATGAAATACAGTATTTAAGAGGGCACAAATATTTAACCCTTGTTTATCAGATCGATTCACATTGTCGACGATTATTATTTGTTGGCAAAGATCGTTCTGTAAAAACATTGTTGCGGTTCTTTTACCGATTCGGTAAACGACGTAGCCAACAGTTGCAAGTTGTATGCTCTGATCTTTGGAAAGCGTATTTAAAAGTGATTAAACGCAAAATACCTGACTGCAAACATATTCTTGATCGTTTTCACATTATGAAATATTTAAACGATGCAGTTGATCGAACGAGAAGAATCGAAACAGCCCAATTAAAACAAGATGGCTATGAGCCAATTCTTGAAAAATCACGCTGGTGCTTGCTTAAGAACAAGAAGAACCAAAAAACATCGCAACTGGCCAAACTAAAAGATCTTGTTCAATACAATTTAAAAACAATGCGCTGCTATTTGCTTAAAGAAGCCTTTCAAAAATTTTGGATGTACAAAACGCGTTGGGGTGCAGAACGATTTTTGAAAACTTGGCTTACACGTGCGATGCGTTCCAAATTACCAGAACTAAAAAAAGTGGCTAAGTCTTTACGCAAGCATCAAGAGCTTTTGCTGAATTATTTTTCTTTCAAAGAACGGTTTTCTAACGGTATTGTTGAAGGATTTAACCTCAAAGCAAAACTGACTATGAGAAAATCCTTCGGTTTTAAACGTTTTGAAACTATCGAAGTTGCTTTATTTCATACACTTGGGAATTTGCCGGAGCCTCCGGCTACCCATAGATTCTATTAACGAGGCTATAATCTAGTTATTTAGATAAGAATTTACACTTTTTAATAAGGTTTCCGCATTATATGGTTTAACTACATAACCCGCTAAATTGGGATTCACTTCTTTGGCAGTCTTTTTATTCTCTGCTGAACCG
>JAYEIZ010000324.1:0-1549 GCA_034660355.1 Nanobdellota archaeon | reverse complement strand
GGACGGGGGTGCAGGAAAGCTTTTGCTTATCTTTTCTATCCTCAATGGCTTGATAATAAAAGTAAAGTTCTTTCAATAGAGGAGATGAAAGAGTTAGTTAAACATGGTAAATATCTTCGGGAGACGGGAATTTGTGAAAAAGCTAAGAAAAGATTATCCGCTCTTTCTGAATTTGGTGAATTAGGTTCAGGTTTCAGACTTGCATTGCGCGATCTTGAGATAAGAGGCGCAGGCGAGCTTTTAGGATTAAAACAGCATGGATTTATAAATGAGGTGGGACTTTCTCTTTACTGCGAACTGCTTTCAGACGAAGTTAAGCGGATAAAGGGCATAACTGTAAAAAAAGTTTACCTTGCATCACTGGATTTAAAAGTTGCCGCTTTTATACCTGAAAATTATCTGCCTGACGAAACAGAAAGACTTAATTATTATAAAAGGCTTATTGATGCTGATGAGCGCAACAGTGAAAAGATAATTATGGAACTGGAAGATATATGCGGTACTGTGCCTGAATCGGTTAAGAATATTGCAGAGATAATGAGCATAAGAGCCGCCGCAGGAGAAATAGGAATACGACATATGGATTTCTCTTCCAAGAAGAATGCTGAGATTATCACATATAGCGTTTATAGCTTTAGCAGTTATAAACATCATATATGGTTATGAGATTGATAAAATCAGACTAAAAAATAAATTAAAAAACTATGGTTCTGTGTTTATGCTCTATGGAACAATCCTAATGCCAATTTTTCTTATTGCTGCTATATTTTTTGAGCCTTTAAAATACTTAACAATGGCTGCAGCAGCACTTATTATTGTTGCTATAGCAATTATGTCCATAGGGCAGATAAAGGGAATGCGAATATTTAAATAATTGTTACTCTTCTAAAGTTTGAATTTTTCCTTTGCTAGTGAATGTTGTACTAAAATCCATGTTTGCAGCTCTCGCAATAAATTTGAGGTTCTTGACATTTTTGATGCCCTGAGAATTGATTATTGATTTTAATATGAAACTTATATAACTTTCTGGAGGTTTACTGCCACCAGGCTAATAACTCGGGCAGAAGAATTCCAAACTTAAAATCCATCTGATTTTGGCCTAAATGCACTTTGAGCCAGGGATTTTTTGTGGTTTGCCTCAAAAACTCTTTCTCAAGCTTAAGTTTTCAAAGTTTAATTATAAATTTCAATGTGCGGATCATTCACGCATTAGTTTAAATATATCCGGTCACATGAGAAGTTATATCCTCTAAACAGGATTATATTCAACGTTTTCTTTAGTTTTCATCTGCAAAACTTCGCCAATCAATCCTTTTAATCGCTCCATTTGAATAGGCTTTCCAAGAACATATCCTACGCCATTTTCCCTTTTTTGCTCAGATGGAACATTATTCCCCCAACCAGTAACTACAGCAACTTTCATGCTTTCATACTTTCCTTTTATCTGTTTTGCAAGCTGCCATCCACTCATATGTGGCATCCCAATGTCAGTTATCATCAGATCATATTGCTTGCTTGCTAAAAATTCAAGTGCTTTTTCTCCATTTTC
>JAYEIZ010000323.1:0-1552 GCA_034660355.1 Nanobdellota archaeon | reverse complement strand
TGTAGATTTCTAAGGCTAATAGCTTTAAAGGGGTGGAAGTGGCTAAAGGGGGTAGCTAAAAATATTAAGAAATTAAAGGATGTGATGAATGCTTATGTGTTTGTGAAAAACGCAAAAGTCTAATAATAGAAAACTTAAAATACTACTAATTCCAGAGTACAGATATAAATGAAGGAATCAAAGAAATTAGACTCGAATCTTAAGAGTAGATTAATACTTGAAAGAGATAAACGAATAGCTATTTTCAGGGAGATTCAGGTAAACAACCAAGGATTTGTTCTTTTAAGCTTATCAAAACCATTACAAAGGAAGATACTTGATGAACTTAATAATAAGGAGATAGATAAGCTTCTACGTTTCTTAGATCCTGACGAAGTAACAGACCTTCTGCAAAAATTAAAAGAACGGCGAAGGAATAAGATTATTGATGAATTAAGTGAAAACATAAGAGAGAAAGTGGAGTTTCTCCTTAAATTCAATCCTAAGACAGCAGCAGGTATGATGAGCTTAGATTATATTGAAATAGAGAAAAAGATGTCATTTGAGCAAATATCCAGGATTGTTGAAAAACACGAAAAAAGAACTGGAAAATTTCCTGCGATATTGGTTGTTGAAGATGGTTTCTTGCTTGGCGAATTACATGGCCATAGCTTCGCATTGGCAAAACCAAAAGAAAAGATTGGAAAATACACAAAACATATCCCTCATATAAAATATGACAAAGATCAAAGCGAAATCCTTGATACATTCAAGAAACACCCCCACAACAAGATAGTTGTCCTAGATGAAGACGATAGTATAATGGGAGTTATCTACTCTGATGATATTCTTAAAATAATCCAGAAACAATCTGTAGATACCCTTTATGACTTTGCTGGTGTAAGTGAAGAAGAAAGGGTACTTGATCCAGTATGGGCAAAAGTAAAACATAGGTATAAATGGTTAATACTAAACCTAGCTACTGCATTCTTAGCAGCATCTGTTATTATGTTCTTCCAAGATACTATTTCAGCTCTTGTTTTATTAGCAGTCTATATGCCAGTTGTAGCAGGCATGGGGGGTAATGCTGGCGGCCAGACCCTAGCAGTCGTTGTAAGAGGATTAACACTAAAAGAGATTGATCTAAAAACAGGAAAAAAAGTGATTATGAACGAGATTATGGTTGGCACAATAAATGGCATAATTAACGGCATATTAGTTGCATCCATAGCATTTTTCTGGAACAAAAATCCCATGTTAGGTTTAGTTGTAGGCTCTGCAATGTTCATTAACTTGATAATTGCTGGATTCTTTGGGTCTACTGTTCCATTACTGATGAAACGCCTAGGCAAAGACCCTGCAACATCTGCAACAATATTCATGACAACTGCTACTGACGTTCTGGGCTTTCTGATATTCTTAGGATTGGCTACTATTATTTTATAGACAGTATCTCCGATTAGAAAATGACCCCCCCTAAGTGCTCAGAAAAAAGCACATAGGAGAAGCGCATAGTTTAATTTGTGGATTAAACTATGAAGCAAATAACATCTTATCTACAAAAAACTTTCTC
>JAYEIZ010000322.1:0-7165 GCA_034660355.1 Nanobdellota archaeon | reverse complement strand
GCTTTTCGCAAACCTTATCAAAAATGTCGTTTTCGCTTTCATTTGGTGGATACCTCAATTATCCACCCCCAGTAAAGCCTAACGGCTTACTGGGTTATATATTTTACTAAGCATTTCTACGCCACCTGAAGAGGTCTTATTTCTTATTCATAGCTACTATAAACATTTGTTTTGCTAAGGGCCTTATAGGAGAAATCAGGTATAACTTAAGTAGAAAGGGCAGTATAAATGCAGGTATAAGTGTTGAACTAGAGACACTAAAAGGTAGCAGCCTTTTTTTGCATTGTTTTACTTCGAAATCATTTGCTTCAAGAAAGTTCTTGAGAGATATGTGGGTAAAGACAAGTTCATGTGTATAATCATCAAAATAATCTTTGATGCTATATTTGTAGTTTGGTTGGATTATTAATAACGATGCATTAGGCTTCAAAACCCTTTTTATCTCAGATATAGTCTTATTAAGATTCTCCCGATTAAGATGTTCAAAAAGGTTACTGCAGAATACAGTGTCAAAAGAGTTTTTTTTATATTTGAGATTAGTAGAGTTAGCTTGACTGAATACAACGTCTTTTTTTATGTGCTTCTTTGATGAAGGGGATATGTCAACAGCGTATTTCTTTCCCGCCTTGATGTTATTTATAAAATCACCATAACCGCATCCAAGGTCTAAAATAACTGAGTTCCCGGGTATGTATTTTTGTAGGAACTTACAGATAGTTCTCCATATAGTTGAGCGTCGAGGATCATAAGCATATCTTGATGAAAAATATCCTTTATTCATTGGTTTTTAGTTTCATGGAAAAATATATAAATCTTTCTAGTTTCTATGGTTTTATGGTGGTTTTTAACAAGAAGTTTAGTGAGATAATAGTGTTAATTGCAGTAATATATGCCTGTCTTTTTACAGGCATAGGGAATGTTTTTGATGCTACCCTAGAGCATGACCTACCATATGGATATTTTGCTTCAGATGCTTTTTGGCACGAGTTATATGCGGAGAGTATATTATATACTGGTTCATTTAAGACGTATGCTCCCTATATGGAAGCTAACATAGATAATGTTGTTGGCAGTAACCCGCCAATATTGCCACATCTTGCTGTAGTGTTTAAGTATGTAACTGGGCTAGAACTGTATGATGCAGAGATGCTCTTAGTTTTCTTAATCCCAATAGTAGCTTCTTTAGTCTTCTTCCTTTTGGTTAGAAGAATTAGTAGTCTGCTTGCAATTCTGAGCATCCCCCTTGTATTATTATTGTTTAAAGGTAAATTCATGATAACCTATACCTGGGGAATTTGGACTTACCTTATAAGCACTATGTTTGTGATAGCATTTGCATGGTCTTTTTATAACATTAATCTAAAGAAATCTTATTTGTTGATGGGATTATTTCTTGCCGGGACTATAATGGGCTACATTTCAAATTTTATCTATGCTATTGGGTTAATTGCCTTTTATTTTACTATGCTCTTCCTTTTTACAGGTAAATTACATATATCGAAAATAAAAGGGGTTACAAAAGCAGTTATTTTGTCCTTGATAATTTCAGTATACTACCTATACATATTCAAATTTGCTTTGTCCGGAACTTATGTTAAGGTATATACAATAATTAAGGCAGCTGAATTCACTGGATACAGGATACCTCTTATCACAGAGTTAGGATGGGTAGGATTAGTTGCATTAGCCGGGTTTTTAGGATACCTTTTCTTCACAAAAAGAAAACTACACATTGCTTATATCTTCCCTATCTTTATGTTTATTTTTAGTTTTGCAAATTACATAGGATTTGAAAAAAGGGCATTAACCATTAGATTTTTTTGGCCAATTTACCTATCAGTTTTTTTTGGATTAGTATTTTTCCTGATAATAAAGACTTTAAATATAAAACATCAAATTCTCATAGGAACACTAATCTCTCTCAGTTTTATAGCTTTCATTGGCTTTCAAGATCATAATAATTTTTCAGGAAGCATTATGGATTCCTATCATTGGGAAGCACTAAATTGGATAGATAAAAATATTGAGAAAGATAAACAAATATTATATTTCTACAGTTATGCGTTTGACCAAACTGCTGTGTTGATTTACGGGAAGATTCCCCCCCATACTATCCGGGCTGATAAAATACTGCCTTTTATTCAAACTGGAACTATTCCCCGGAATGTAACCGTAGATGTTGTAGTAGAAGGTGTTGCTCGTTTGCCATATCAAAAGAAACCGTTTTCGTTTGGATTCCATATGACAGAGAATCGTGAGCTTTTTGATGGTATTAGGGATATATGCTCATATGATTATATATTAATTGATAAAGTCCAAAGAGAGAAAACTTTGCAGGATTACAATTTGATGGTACTGCGAAAGCTTGTTGAAGCGGGTAGTGAACCAGTATTTAATAATGTTATTAGTGTAATATTAAGAAATAAACATAAAGGAGGTGACTGTATTGGACAAATTAATGAGGGTTAGATATATTCATATTGTAAAAGAGTTAAAGTATCTTAGTTTTGTCCTGTTAGTGCTAGTTATACTTTTTAAGATTGTATTCTATAAAGGAGATTTCTTGGTAGTGGTAAGAACTGTGCTAGGATTGTTTTATATGTTCATACTTCCAGGTTTTTTCATAATGTACTACTGGCAGGATAAATTGGATTTTTTGGAGAGGGTAATAATGGGGTTTCCGATTAGTGCAGCCATTATAGGAATTACTAGTTATATGTTAGGCATATTTGGGCTGCATATAAAGTACCATTGGATCCTTCCTTTGATTGTAATATTGCTGGGACTTGTTTTGGCAATATTTAACAAAGATGAATCTTAATTAGTTCTCTTTTTTAAGAATTTCTTAATCAGGAATGCAGTTAGTAGCAATAGAATAAAACTTATTGCTATTGCCAGTCTAAATGATATAATAACTCCCAGCCAGTAAGTTATTGATGGGAATATCCCTACCCCAATAAAAAAAGCAAAAATTATTTTTTCGCTTCTTGAAAGACTAAAGTTATTTAGGATAAGATAAAAAGGCAGGAAGAATACAAGAATCATTCCAAATATTACCTTAAACCCTATAAAACCTAAGAAGATAAATGAAAATAATGCTATTAAGACTAATATTATTGCTAATGTTGTTTTATCATCTAGTTTAACTTTCAAATTCGTACACCCTTATGTAATTTTTATTGTAAATTAATGTATTATTTACTAGATTTTGCTGTTCCCAGGCTTGAAGCTGGTTTAGGCCGGCTTGGTGACCAGCAAGTGCAAAATCAGAGTAGTCCATAATAACATGAGTTATATTATATTGCTCAATTGGAGCATATGCTGATGAATACATATGCCTATGACCTACCATCCAAAGCCATCTTGTTTTTGCAAGTGAGATTGCACCCATGTGGTACATATCTGCGTCTTCCTGAACATTTCCTTCTCTTAGCCAATTTGTGAGCTCATATTGGTGAGGATTAACCCTCAGAATCCCACTATATGCTCCTTCTAAAGATTTCTTTGCAGTTGTGCCTATGGACATAGAGATAATAATAACCAAGGTTATCAGAAGACCATATTTTATTATAACTTTATACTGCTTAATCTTTGGTACTAATGAAACTAAATAAATTAAACCTAAAACAATTAATGGATAAAATATGTGTGCTGTTTCGCTTAATGAACGGTGAACCCTCCCCTTACCTATAAAATCAAGATGTATCATTATGTATAGGGCAACAAGCCACCCAAGCATCACTAAATCTTTTTTATTTCTCCTTAATAAGAGGAATAGTATTCCCAGGAATATCAACGGTATTGTCCACCTAGGTGCAATCATATCTTTATAATAGAAATAAGATTGTGGAACGCCTTCATTGTCTAGTTGGGGTTCAAACCAATGAAATAATCTGCTTATGTCACCTTGTGCTGCTGGATCACCCTTACCTGATTGCAGACGCATAATAACATTCATAGATTGATAAGGAAATATACTTATAACTAATAAAAATAAAATGATTGCAGCTAAAACATACTTAATATTGAAGAATAATCTCTTCTCCTTAATCAAGAAGAATACGCTGATTACTATTAAGGCAGCAACTGAATGAAAGAAGTCCATAGGATGTATAAATAGATTAACAGCCAAAAGTATAGACATAATAATAATATATATTGGTCTTTCTTCTTTTTTTAAATAAGAGACACAATATTTATAGAAACAATATATTATTAAAGGCAAGTATGCAAATCCTGCCCTTTCCGGCCACTGCCCCCATAAATATACCATAATGTCCCTCATTGAGAATATAAGCAGAAATCCTGAGATTAATGCTGCCTCAAATCCAAAGAATCGCCTAACAATAAAATAAACACTTAGTATAATCAATGAACATAGAATAGCATTAGCTAGATATATAGAAAAATTTGCATCGCCTCCAAAAACAGAAGATATTGCAAAGGTTGTATGAAATGGTGGAGGATACCAAAGATAATGCGGCTTAAATTGGTTGTCCTTCCCATACCTTTGGTCTATGTAATAAGGCAATACAGTGATAGACTTATCTGAGTAATAAGTGTATTCACCAACAGCATAATGTGAAGCAGCATCAACTTCCCCATAAGGCATAGGGCTTTTTTGGATAGGCAAGGTCCAGAAATAGAGGCAAGTAAGATAAAGCAAGGTTATTATTATTGCTTCTAAGTTCTTGTTTATTTTCATCAATAAGAAAAATTATTGAAGTATTAATAAATATTTTGGTTCATTGTGAGCCATAACTGGACGTTATTTAATATTATTAACCAAAAAGCTTAAATATCAATTATCAGTTAATTATGTTAACATGGAAGAAAGAGATATAATTAAGAAAAACTTTGAAGAATACCTTGAAATAGCCGAGTATTCTATGGGCAAGAAAAAGTTTAATTCTGCAGTTACATTATATTACAAGGCATTGGTTGAACTTTGTGATCTGGAGCTTCTAGATAAAACTGACAAGATTGGGAGCAACCATACTGAAAGGTTTCGGTTGTTGGAAAGCAATTCTCCTGAACTTTATAATATATCATCTAAAATGTTTAAGTTTTATCGAGATTCATATAATAAGCAAATATCAAAAACAATAGCTAAATTGGTAAAAGACGAGGTTGAAGATGCAAAAAGAATTGTCCTTGATAAAGAAATGGATGAAAAAGAATAATGTCCCTGATGTTGTGCTGTTTGGTTCATCTCTGAGAGGAAAATTTAAACCAAGAGACATTGATTTGGGCGTATTAATAAAAGACGAAGATGAAAAGAAGAGTATTGATCTTGTTGATTCATTAAGTAAACTAATACCTGATTCCCACATCAATATATTAACACTTAGCAGCTTTATAGGTGGAAATTCTATCTCTAAAACACTAATGCAAGAGGGATATAGTATCAAAAGAAATAATGATTTCTCCCTGTTATTGGGATTCTCCCATAAAAGTATGTTTGTGTATAGCTTAAGGAGTTTCTCACCATCAAAAAGAGTAAGATTTCATTATATGCTAAAAGGAAGAAAAAGCAAAGGAGTTCTTAAAGAAGTTGAAGGTAAGTTTATTGGAACGGGAAGCATCATAGTTCCAACCTCTAAGGAGGATATTTTAAAAGAAGTTTTTGATTATTGGAATGTAGATTATAAAATTCTTAGGGTTTTGTTAAGTTAATGTTATTAACACTAAATTGTTAAAAATTGTTTTTTGTTAATTGTATTAACAAGGTCAGTAATTAAGGGTAAGTGCTGTTAATCAACTTACCTACTAAGCCTGTTATTGTCTCGTTTGTCTGATTTTGTATTTGTAGTACCCATAAAACAGGTGTTAAGTTGAATAAGCTTGTTATTGGCGATTCTCCACTTGATACGTAGTTAAAAGCCCATCTCTTGTTGTCTTGTACTGCCATTTTATCAAAGGTTCCTGAAAATTGGTCATTAGCCAGGTTTCTGGCTGATATTTGTTGAGCAGTGTAGATGGTTGCTGTGCCGCCTATTTCGCTTGTTGTTATTCCAAGTTCTATTGCATCATCACCGCTAGTCTCTCCTGCACCTGCTATTTCCATTATTATGGGCCCGCTATTTGATTTTGAAGGGTCTGTTGTGTTTCCCTCATTACCACTGCTGTCTTTACAGCTTATGTAAAGGTTATTTTGTCCCACACTTGTAAATTTATCCTGAACTGTCAAAGTGCAGATGTGGCTTTCAGTTCCTTCTCCACTAGTACAGTTTCTTGAAGAGCCCATTGTTGTGTAGTTTATATCACTAACGCCAACAGCACACCGGGCATTTTCATCTGTATCGAATCTAAATGTTGGAGTTGTATCATCTGTTTCATAAGGTGAGCTAGTGTCTCCGTTAGGTACATTGCAAGAAGTGCAGTTAAGGCTCGAAATCAAAGGAGGGGAGGTATCTGTAAGTGAATAAAAACCATTATCTCTAAAATCTACTATTTCTGCTTCTGACCAGCTTCTATTAGCTACAAAAAGATAATCTACTCCTCCGTTTAGACTTCTTCCACAAGCACCACCTGAATTTTCAGAACAGCCTATACTGAAGTTCTGACCAATTTGTTTTGTTCCAAAACCAAAAGTAGGACCTGAACTTGCTTTCAAAGTCCCGTTAAAGTATAAAAACATTCCAGATGAATTAGACATAACTATTAACAATCCATCTGTAAGTTTATTACCTGCAACTGAACCGATTGTCCATTTGACTGTTCTTTGAGTTGAGCCTTCACTTGTACCTCCATTTCTCGTCTGAAAATAATAAAGTACACCACCGTCAGTACCTCCATCTCCATTATTACCAAATTCGAAGCCATTCCAGCCCCCTGAATTTATCATTGTAGCCAATAACATAAAAGAAGTGTCATCAAGTGAATTATTAACCCAACCACCCATAGTGAAACCTGTTGGATTAAGTATATATATTATATCTATAGCAGGGTTAAGTCCGAACATTCCATTAGTTGTTGTTATGCCGTAAGTAGAATAAGTGCTGTCTGTTGGTATTGGGTCTCTTTGATAATTTCCTGTATCTAATCCCGTAGTTCTACCCAGTCTATGACTGGGAGGTCTGCTCAGCAACGAAAACTTTTTCTATAGTAAAAATAAAGAATTAAAGGTTAGGCTCTTGAACGAGCACTAACCATTAATACGTTT
>JAYEIZ010000321.1:0-7167 GCA_034660355.1 Nanobdellota archaeon | reverse complement strand
TAACAGAATATCCTTTTTTCTTAAGGTAGGTGCCTATAGATAATAAACCGAGTGGTGCTGGCACTTCCTCATTACCTCTAACTTTCTTATCTGTTGCTGTTCTAGGGTTTATTAATAAAACATCTACCATCTTATCTCCTAAATGCCTTTGACATATCGTATAATGTAGCAATATTTAAGTCTTTTTCATATTTTTTTATTATCTTTATTATATCTTCAAAATGTTTTAACCCATGTCTTAAAAACGTTGTTTCGTGAGTGGATAAGGCATAGATAGACTTATTCTTTATAGCTTTTTTAATTCCTTCCTCTATCTCTCTTTGTTCTTCTAAATCTACCTTCCCGTTTCCTATGAAGTGAGAAGAATAAACACAATTGACTCCAAATCTGTTATAAAACCCGTTCTTTCTGTCTTTGAAAACTAACTTCTCATACTTCTTTCTTACTCCATCGAATCTAGTGACATTTATACCATTTTTCTTTAATATATTATAGGCTCTAGATGGATTTTTTGGATCCTCTAACTCAAACCAAGGAGCAGCATAAGTATTTACTCTAAAACCTAGATTTTTAGCTGCCACTTTCGAGAATTTTATTGATTTATCTATATTTTCATCTGGTTCAGAGAAATTACTTTCATGAAGAAAATTGTGTATAGAAACCTCTAATATGCTGTTTTTGAACTCCTTCTGTACATAACTCCCCCAAAAAGGTATAACTTTCTTAAGCTTCCCCTTACCCCATAAATATTTAGTTTTAATGTCTCTTTCTAAGTACTCATTAAGAATTTTCTTATCTTTATTCTTTAATAACAAAGCACCTACAAAGAAGAACGTAGCAGGAACATTATATTTCTTTAAGATGCCTACCATGTTCTTAAGGGTCTTAATACTATAATCCAAACCCAGTAATGAAGAAGCAAACATAAAGAGCTTATGTTTAAGTTTATCTCTTGGACTAAACGGGATTCTCCCAAATTCACCTTCAGCATCTATCATCAACACTAATCCTGCTTTAGCTTTCTTCATGTTATTCCTAAAAAGCTATCTTCATTTAAAAAACTTGTTAAAGAAGGTTCTAGTTCTTTAGAATTACCTTACAATCTATTTTATTTTTAAGAGCTCCTTATACAATTCTTTTAATCTTCTTTTTATAATAGGAAAATCCCAGTTTTTTACAAGATTTTGCACTGAGGAGCTATTCTTTTTTCTTAATTTCCAATCTTTGTAGTACTTTAAGAAATTCTTTGCTAATGCCTCATAATCTTGAGGGTTATGGTAAAGGATACGATCCTTAAATACTGTTCTGAAAGAACCTATTGTAGATAAACACATAGCTATGCCTGAAGAGGCAGATTCATAATTTGTAAGCCCCTGGGCTTCTATTGAAGAGCTCAATACATAAACATCTGATACATTTAGCAATTCTCTTATTTCATAAGGGCTGCGCTCTCCCACCCATTTAATATTTTTTGATTCTTCAATTAAGGAATTTACTGTTTTATCTGTTTTGTTCTGTTCTTTATAGAATCCTTCTGCTTTAAGAAAGTCCTGGCCTATCACTATGAAATCGGAATCCGGGACTTTTTTATTAAAGATATGAAATGCTTTTGCCATTACGTCTAAATTTTTACAGGATCTGAAGTTTGCTATAGTTATTATCTTAAAATGATTCTTCTTAAGACTATATTTTTTCATAATTGATTTTTTATTTTTTAACTTCTTTGAAAAAAACCTATAATCCACTGCAAATGGCAATAAGGTTAATTTTTTAGGATCTATACCATTTCTCTTATAGACCCCTAATTCGTATGGCGTCAAACTTATTATCTTATCAAATCTTTTTAATAAAAATAAGGATACCATCTTAATCAACTTTGTAGATCCAAGTTCATAAGAAACCGTAGTAAACACCTTCTTTTTGTTGAGTAGACCTGCCAGCAAAGAAGCCATATTAGGTCTTAAGAAAGAATGGATAAACTTAATATCTCTACAAAATAAATTAAAGAACAATAACCCCGAATTGTTAAACCTCCTGACAGGTATACCATTTGCTATTTCTCTTTTTGCTAATCTCTTTATGTTCAATGTCCATATCTCAGGAGAAAGTCCTAATTCCTTTGCTATCTCGCAAGGATATCTAAAAAAATCTTCTGTAGGAAGCAACTTTGATGCCTTAGGATAACCATCTGTAATTACTATGAATCTCATTTTAGGTAGATGCTTCATTTAGAACCAATTCCTCTATACAAAATACCTTTTTCTTTAATCTTATCTTTATTAAACATATTTTTTCCATCAATTAATACCTTAATATTGTTCTTCTCTAATAACTCTGGAGACACTAGCTTGAACTCATCATGATCTACTGTTATTATCAAATAATCGCTTTTATCAAGAATCTCGTTTATGCTATCTGAAGTAGATTTCTCTTTAGCATATGAATCAAATACCTCTATAACTGCTTTACCCTCTTTTAACAATTCAATAATCTCTAAGGCAGGACTGTTTCTTAAGTCACCTACATTAGCTTTGTAAGAAAGGCCCAATATACCTACTTTTGCACCATCAATATCTTTTCCCATCTTTTTGAGCTCTTCCTTAAACAACCCAATACAATATTTAGGCATACTATCATTTAATTCTCTCACAAGCTTCAAAAGTTTTGGTTCATAACCAGAATCTTCAGATTTTCTGATCAAATAATAAGGATCAACCGGAATACAATGCCCACCAACACCACAACTAGGGTAATGGGGCATAAATCCAAAAGGCTTTGTTGCAGCACCTTCAATTATTTCTTTAGCATCTAATCCAACTTTATCAAACATCTTAGCTATCTCATTAGCAAAACCTATATTTACATCTCTAAAGCTATTTTCAATCATTTTAACAGCTTCAGCAGATTTTATACTGCTCATTTCCTTTATCTCTGCATTTATAATGGATTTATAGAATTCAGATGCTTCTTTTAATCCCCTAGTGGAACAAGCACCCAACACTCTTGGAATATTCTCTGTATCCCATTTATCATTTCCAGGATCTATCCTCTCAGGACAATGTGCTAAGTAAAAATCTTTACCTACCTTCAAACTTCCTCCAAGAATAGGCTTTATATTATCATCTATTGCACCAGGATTTACACTAGACTCAATAACTATAAGTTGTCCTTTCTTAATCCATTTTTTGATTGAATTAGCACAGGACACTAATAAGCTTAGATTCGGAGTATTATCCTCATTAACCGGAGTAGGAACACATACTAAGACCACATCACAGTCTTTAATTACATCATAATCAGACGGAATTACAGTATATTCCATCTTTGAGTTTTCAATAGGATTAATCCCTTTTTTTATAGATTCTATCTTATTATTATCAACATCAATACCATACGTCTTATGCCCATTTTTAGAGCATAATAATGCAAGAGGTAAACCTACATACCCTAACCCTATAATTGCAACACTTCTTTCTTTCATTTATTCTAGTGTTTTATTGCTAATTTAAAAAGATTTGTTTTTTGAGCACAACCTTTTTGAAGAGTTAACTTTATAAATCGGTACCTTTTCTTTCAGACAAGATGAGCACTTTTTTAATTACTGGCGGCGCAGGATTTATCGGAAGCCATTTAGCAGATTATTTGTTAAGAAAAGGAGAAAAAGTAATAATTATCGACAATCTTTCTACAGGGAAAAAAGAAAACATAGTCCATCTAGCAGAAAACCCCAATTTACAGTTCTTTGAAGGTGACATTACTAATGAAGAATTAGTTGGGAAACTCATAAAAGACTGCGACATAATATATCATTTGGCTGCAGCAGTAGGCGTTAGGTTAGTTATAGAAAAACCACTAGATTCCTTAAAAACTAATGTAGAAGGAACAGAGATAATACTTAAATTAGCCTCAAAACACAACAAAAAGACATTAATCGCATCAAGTTCAGAAGTCTATGGTAAAAATTATGATATACCTCTAAAAGAAACAGATGATAGGATACTTGGAAACACCCACATTACAAGATGGAATTATTCTTGTGCTAAAGCATTGGATGAATTCTTAGCATTAGCATATCATAAAGAGAAAAAGCTAAGCACAATTATAGCAAGGTTCTTTAATGTTGTGGGTCCAAAACAAGCAGCTATGTACGGTATGGTTGTGCCTAATTTTATCAAACAAGCACTTAATAATGAGACAATCAATGTTCATGGCGACGGAAAACAAATTAGGACATTCTGTTTTGTAGAAGACGTAGTTGAAATCTTATACGAATTAACTAAAAATGAGAATGCAATCGGACAGGTAATCAATATTGGGTCAAAAGAGGAGATTTCTATTCTAGAGTTGGCTGAAAAAATAAAATCTATGGCAAATTCAAAATCAGAAATCACTTTTGTTCCTTATGAGAAAGTTTTCAATGAGAATTTTGAAGATTCCAGAAGGAGAGCACCTAGCATAACTAAGCTAAAAGAATTAACAGGACTAGAACCCAAAACAAATCTTGACGGAATACTTAAGGTAATCATAGACCATTTTAAATCAAGTAGCTAACGCTTTGGAAAAAATGATTTTATCAAATTGATTTCTTCCTTTCCAAGCCCTCCCATTATTAACAACACAGCAAAATAAGCTATTACAGCAATTGGTACGATATAGAGTATATGTAAAAAGCTTATATAATATATTAAAATACCCATTGCAGAGCCTGCAATTATTGGCCTGTAACTTACCTTTATTAGATTAAGGGGATGACCATTCTTCTTTGTAAAATAATATAATGAACAAAAATTAATAAATTGGGTTATTACTGTTGCAAATGCAGCACCCATATAGCTAAACTGAGGTATCAAAATAAGATTAAGTATTACGTTACCCCCCGCACATATTCCACTTGATATAGTAAATAAATGTTGTTTATTTATTGAATTTAACAAATAACCCATTATCCCATTCACAAATACAAATATTAGTGACCAAGATAATACTTGAAGTATTATTCCAGACTTAATGAACTGTTCTTTATATATGAATAAGATCAATCTTTGAGCAAGCAAGCTTATTCCGATAGATAGGGGGATTCCAATTGACAGCACATAATAGGCTGATTTATGGTATAATAGTCTTAAGTTCTCATTTGAATTTGTATGGTGAAATCGTGACATTGCCGGAAATGTAGCAAATATTATTATATCTGGGATAAATGTAAGTGCTGCTGTTAGTGTTGAGGCTGCATTATACCACCCAGTTACAGCATAATTCTTCATAGCTGTAAGCATTATTGTATCTGTTTTGTAATATATCCTTTGGAATAGTAATGTAAACCAAAATGGAATTGAGTTTTTTATTATACTTTTCCATAATTTTAAGTCTATTGAGAAAGATACCTTAACGAAATGCCTATACGTTATTATATAGTTATATACTGAATTTATGAAATTAGAGAACACAAATACTAGAAGCAATACATTTAGCCCATACCCTTTAGTTAACACATAATAACTCAATATAAGAGTAATTATTTTTTCCAAGGTTATAGAATATAAAGTAAACTCGTTCTTCTCATAAGCAGTAAACAATATTTTTGTTAAAGAGGTGAACATTCCAAAAAAGGAGTATATAGCTACAAGAATGATTCCTAAGAAGATTTCATTAGTCTTTGGCCAGAACTTTGCTATTACTATTGCAATGGAGAATACTATTAATGCTATCAGCAACCTTAGTGCAACTGCATTACCAATAAGCTCTTTTGTTTTTGATTTGTCTTTGGATATTTCTCTTAGTATGTAGGTAGAAACCCCAAAATTAGGGAATATGGTAAACATAGCTATAAAAGCAAACGCGAAGGAATACTTTCCAAACCCCACATCCCCTAAAAACCTTGTTATTACGATTACTATAAAGAAAGAAACTATTTTATCTAAAACCGATGTTGAAAATAAAAAGGCAGTATTCTTAGCTATTGTTTTAGCTGATGACATTAGTTTCAAGGAAGGTTTACTCTTTATTAAACTTATGAATGTTGGTTCCACTATATAGGGTAAAGCGTTACTGTAATATCAGGATGTTCATTCTTTCATTCATTGATTTGTGTAATTTATCTTTTAATTGATTATGAATCATATAAATTACCGCTCTTGTATAATCTATCTTTTAAATTATAAATCCCATAAATTACTTTATATGTATTTATCACAAATTTAGGATGAACTATAAAAAAATCTTTTATAAAAAATCTAATCAAAAACTTAGGAATAAATGATTTAGGAATACTATTATATATATAAAACCAATATTGTTTTTTAATCTCCTTAAGTTTTTGTTTTCCAAGAACCCTCATTGAAACAGAATTACTCACATTCTTACAAATATCTTTCCTTTCAATTATACCCTCCTTCAAAAGCCTTTCAGTCAAATCAGTACCTGGAAAATTAACCAAAGAGAAAAAATTCATATGAATCGGTCTAGGTAATGTTAATAGAAATTCAACTCCTTTTTTTAAATCTTCATCACCTTCCAAAGGATTATTCATCAGAATATTCAAATTATGTTTAACTTTATTTTTATTCAAAAGGTTTACAACTTCAAATATTTTATCATTAGAAATAAACTTATTATAAACTTGGTATCTTATTCTCTGAGAACCACTTTCAACACCAATAGAACATAAAACAAGTCCTGCATGTTTAAGAGAATCAATAATTTCCTGATTTATAAAATTAATATGCATATTGCACCAAAGAGGGATATTAATGTGCTTTTTATACAAAACACTAAACTCCCTTAACCATTTTGCATCAATAGAAAAAATATCATCACATACCCTAATCAGCTTGATCATAGGGAAATGTTCCTTTGCTAATCTTAATTCATCAATAACATGTTTAACGCTTCTTCTTCTAACATATTTGCCCTTATATGGTGTAGAGTCTATTTTCCTAGACAATACGCTATGGACACAATATGTACACCTACAGGGGCAGCCCCGAGAGGTCATAATAAGATACCCATTATTATCAAACAACTTAAAATCACCTTTAGAGAAAGAACCGTTATTAATATGAATAAAATTCTTAGAATCGAAGTTAGGTAATGACAAATCGTCTAATTTCTCAATAATCTTAATTGGATTTTTTATTATCCTACCTTTTTGTTTAACCCAAAGATTAG
>JAYEIZ010000320.1:0-7190 GCA_034660355.1 Nanobdellota archaeon | reverse complement strand
AAGGCCACATCAAAGGCTGGGTTATAAGACTCCAGCAGAGATTTTCTTTAAAAAGGAACATGCGTCATATTTTGAAATTGCACGTAAGCACGACGAGAAATAAAACAGTGATTTCAAAACTCTGACAAAATCCTGATACGATAAGTGGTGGGTTCATTTTTCTTTTTAAACTTTATAAATGAATTGCCGCCGAAATTTTGTGCCAAATTTTGGAATTTCACAATCCCCCTGGTCTTGTACCGGGTCTCAACTCTTCGTCGCTTTGCTCCTTGTCCCCCCACTCCGCTACGCCCGTAGTCGGAGAATATAACAGAGAACCCCTGTGCTTAACGATAATTTAATATAGTCTGTAAGAAAAACTTTTGAAGATGGAAGAACTAATCAAGAAATATGTTTTGCAGAATTCAATTAAGTTTGATGGTAAGCCTAATCCTGGTGCTGTAATTGGGAAGATTTTAGGTGAGAAACCTGAACTAAAAAAAGATGTAAAAGATATTGCTAAGAAAGTGAATGAAGCAATAAAAGATATTAGTAAGACTTCTATTGATGAACAAAGAGAAGCATTAGAGGAGATTTCTCCTGAATTATTGAAAGAGAAGAAACATGAAGAAAAGAAAAGAGAACTGCCTGATTTTAAGGATACTAAGAATGTTGTTATGCGCTTTGAGCCTTCACCATCTGGGCCACTGCATATTGGACATGCTTATGTTTTAAGCCTGAATTCTGAGTATTGCAGAAAATATGATGGTAAGCTGATATTGCGTATTGGGGATACTAATCCTGAAAATATCTATTCACCAGCTTATTCATTGATTGAGAAAGATGCTAATTGGGTTACTAATGATAATATTTCTAAGGTTTTGATACAATCTGATAGATTAGAGATTTATTATAAGTATATGGAAAAACTTCTTTCTTTGGATAAAGTGTATGTATGTGAATGTGATCCTGAAGAGTATAAGCAGCTTAATAGGAAAGGTGAAGCATGTCCTTGTAGGGATCTTTCTAAGGAAGAGCAATCTAATAGATGGAAGAAGATGTTTAAGGGATATAAACAAGGGGATGCTGTTGCAAGAGTTAAAACAGATCTTTCACATAAGAATCCTGCTATGAGAGACTTTCCTATCTTTAGGATTAATGATTCAAAGCATCCTAAGGTAGGTAATAAGTTTCGTGTGTGGCCTCTTATGAATATGGCAGTTACTGTCGATGATATTGAAACAAATGTTACGCATGTTATACGTGCAAAAGACCATCAGGATAATGCTTTGAGGCAGAAGTTTATCTATTCTTATTTAGGAAAGAAATTTCCAGAAGCAATCTTTGTAGGGAGGATTAATTTTGCAGGGATGCCTGTCAGTTCTACAAAAGCAAGAGAACTTATTGAGAATAAAACATATTCAGGGTGGGATGATATCAGATTGCCTTTTTTAATGGCATTAAAAAGACGAGGTTATAAGCCTGAGGCTATTATTAAGTATTCAATTGATGTTGGAGTTAGTTTAAATGATAAGACTGTTAAGAAAGAAGAATTTTTTAAAACAGTAAATGCTTTTAACAAGGATTTTATTGATAAAGATGCTTATAGGTATTTCTTTGTTTTTGATCCTAAAGAGGTTTTGATTGAGGGTGCTCCTTCACAGGATATTGAGCTAGACTTGCATCCTGAGAACAAAAAAGGCGGAAGGAAGTTTAAGGTTGAAGATAAGTTTTATATTACCTCAGAGGATTATAAATCAATTAAGGAAGGGAAGCTTTATAGGCTGATGGATTGCCTAAATTTTGTTAAGGAAAATGATAAACTTAAGTTTGATTCTTTAGAGTATGAGAGATTTAAAGATGCTGGAGATAAAATCATTCATTGGCTGCCTAAAGAAGATTTGATTAAGGTTGAAGTTTTAATGGAAGATAATAAATTAGTTAAAGGTGTAGGAGAAGCGGGTATGAAAGATATCAAGGTTGATGATGTAGTTCAACTAGAGAGATATAGTTTTGTTAGATTAGATAAGAAAGAAAAGAATAAATTAAGCTTTTGGTATGCGCATAAATAATTATTAGATTTTAAACTGGCAACAATGATTGTTGTCCAATAAAAAATAATGGTTTAAGTTAAACGAGGTGATTCAAGTGGGAAAGTTTTTGGTAGTAAGGTCAAATGTTAAGAGTTATGCAAAGGTTGAAGGCAGAGCATTGAATGTCTCAACAGATTTTTATGAGAAACTAGAGAAGAAGGTTATTGCTAAGATAGAAAAAGCATGTGTAAGAGCAAAAGAAAACAATAGAAATACTGTAATGGCTAAGGATTTATAGGCTCAGCCTTACTTTCAATTCTTTAATCTTTTCTTCAATTTTACTTACGTCCAGGCCTTTAGCTTTTAATTCAATATATTTTCCTTCTAATGTTTCTAATTTATTTCTTAATGGAGAAACTGCTTTTCTTTTTGCTTGATGCTTGATCTTCTTTTCTAATTCGTCAATTCTTTTTTCTCTTTCCGACTTAGTGTCAACATAATTCTTTACTCTTCCATTCAGGTTGTTTATTGAATTGAAGATTTGCTCTATTTTTGATTGATTCTCTGATACTTTTTGTACTAATTCTTTTGATAATGTGGTGTTTTGTTGCTTATAGCCTAGAAGCTCTGCTTCTTTTTCTAATACTAGGTTTATTTTATTGTTTAGTTCTTTTAGTTCCTGGTCCATTTCTTTCTTTTTAGAAGAGAATTTCTTTATTTTTTGAATCTGTTTGTACATATCTGTTCTTGCAAATTCTCTGTCTTTGTGTTTTTTCGCTATGACACAAACATGTTTAACAAAATTTTTTAACCTACCCGGGTTTAGGTGTTGAGAATTCTGTTCCATTCTACTTTTTCTTCTTGAACATTCCGAAGAGCCCTTTCTTTTTTGGTGCTTCTTCTAAGGGGGGTAATGGTGGTAATGATCCTAAATCAGATTGAGGTCCTGAAGGTGGTCCTGGCATGGGTGGTGCTCCTGGCGGTCCAGGTGGCATTCCAGGTGGTGAATCAGGTAATGGTGGTGCTCCTGGCATGGGTGGTGGTCCTGAAGGAGATCCTGATGGAGGTCCTGATGGTAATGGTTGTGCTCCTGGCATTGGTGGTGGTGCTCCCAGCGCTCCTGGTGGAGGGGGTAAGTTACGAGGAACTACTCTTACCTTTGGATGATCTGGTTGTGTTGGTTTTGGTGGCTGCATTGGTGGAAGATTGTTTCCTTTAGGTGGACCTAAGGGAGGCATATCTGAACCAATATCTTGTTTTTTTGGTGCTGGTTTAGCTTTGGGTGTTGCACTTCCCCCTTTTACCATATCTGCAAGAGCAACCATTCCTTCTGCAATTGTTTTATTTTGTTCTTCTAATCTGCCTATCTTATCAGTTAAAGGGCCTATCTTTTCAGATAGTTCTGATTCTGTTTTTTCTTCTAATTTCATCTCTTCTGCAGCAGAACTAAATAGCTGTAGCATGTTGTTCATTGATTTTGTTAAAGATGCCATTGATTCAAGAAGCTCTTGAGAGGACGTATCTCCTGTTTTTTTCTGTAAATCCTGAATCTGTTTCTTAAGCTCTACGATCTCTTTATAGGGCATTATTTCATAAGAATCGTCTGTAGCCATAACCATCAACCTCTTTTTTTATACTCTAAACTATACTAAATACTATTTTGAGAAGTAGAGTATATAAAATTTGCGTTTTAGAGTAGTAAAAAATAAGAAGAAAAAATAAAAAATTACATCATTCCTGGCATTCCGCCCATTCCTGGCGGCATTCCGCCTGGAGGCATATCTCCTGGACCTGGGCCTTTTGTTCCAGAGCCTGCAATAACGTCATCAATCCTTAATATCATAACTCCAACTTCTGCAGCTGAACTTATTGCCTGAGTCTTTATCTTTAATGGCTCTATTACTCCAGCTTTCCAAGCATCTACTGCTTTTCCCTTGAAAACATCAATGCCTGCCCATTTTTGTCCCTTATCATGAGCTGCTTTAAGCTCTGTTAGGATGTCAATCGGGTCAATACCTGCGTTTTCTGCTAATGTTCTAGGTATGATTTCAACTGCGTTTGCAAAAGCCTGAACTGCTAGTTGTTCTCTTCCAGATAATGAATCTGCGTATTTTCTTAGTTGTTTTGCAAGTTCAACTTCTGGAGCTCCAGCGCCTGCAACAACCTTTCCATTCTTTAATGAAGCTGCAACATCGCCAATAGCGTCTTCCATTGCTCTTTTCACTTCATCAACAACATGCTCTGTTCCGCCTCTTACAAGCATGGTAACAGATTTTGGGTTTTTGCATTCTTTAACATAAGTCATCTCTTCATCTCCTACTTTAACTTGCTCAACAACGCCTGCTTTTCCTAAGTCTGATGCAGATAGGTCATCTAGTTTGGTTACAACCTTTCCGCCTGTTGCTCTTGCTAAAGCTGAGATATCAGATTGTTTTGAACGTCTTACAGCATAGATTCCTTTTTTTGCTAGGAAATGCTGGGCCATGTCATCAATTCCTTTTTGGCAGATTACAACATTTGCTCCACTTGAAACTATCTTGTCTACCTTGTCTTTCAGCATCTTTTCTTCCTGATCAATAAAAGCCTGCATCTGAGCAGGGTCTGTTATCTGGATCTTAGCGTCGATTTCTGTGTTTTTTATCTCAACAGCAGAATCAATCAATGCAATCTTTGCGTCTTTTATGAATCTAGGCATCCCTGCATGGACTCTTTCTTTATCCAGAACAATTCCTTTTACAAGTTCTGTTTCTTCAACTGATGCACCTACTTTCTTTTCTAATTTTATGTTTTCTCTGTCAATATCTATATTGCCATTTTCTTCATCAATTATTGATTTAACAGCATCAACTGCAATTTCACTTAGTTTTTCTTTTGAAGATTCTGCACCTTTTCCAGTCATTGCTGTCATTGCAATCTTTTTTAGGATTAATGTGTCTCCTTTTGATATTGACTCTGCCATATTACTTAGAATTTCTTGCGCTTTAGTCTCTGCTAATCTATATCCTCTTGCAACAATAGTTGGATGGACTTCCTGATCTAACAGGTCTTCTGCATTCTTTAGCAATTCTCCTGCTAATACAACTGCTGTTGTAGTTCCATCGCCTACTTCTGCTTCTTGTGTTTTTGCAACTTCAACAATCATCTTTGCAGATGGATGTTCAATCTGCATCTCTTCTAGAATTGTTACGCCGTCATTTGTTACAGTAACATCTCCTAAGCCGTCTACAATCATCTTGTCCATTCCTTTTGGACCTAGTGTTGTTCTTACTGTCTCTGCAACTAACTTTGCAGCCATAATGTTTGTTCTTTGTGCATTTTTACCAGTTGTTCTTTGCGTTCCTTCCGGCAAAATGAATATTGGTTGTATATCTTTACTCATATCAATCACCCTCCAATTAGTTCAAAATCGTAGAAAAGGTGAATAACTGGTTGTATATAAAAGTATCGTTTAAGGATAGTTCTTTAGTGTTCTGAAGAGATTTCTGACTTATATTCCCTATTACAATAAAGCTTAAATATTTAATATATATTTTATATATATTAAAAATGAGGAAGATAAAAACAACAATCTCAAATAAAATCTCTGTTAAGGATATCAGAGGATATTTTGAGCGTAAAGTCAACAAATTTGGCACTGGTGCCAAAATAGATGCACCCAAAAAATATCTAGGAAAAAAGGTGATTGTTATTGTCTGCAGAGACTGAAAATAGGGATAAACGGATAAAAGAACTTGAAGAAGAAAATCAAAAACTAAAGAAAGAGGTTGACCACCTTAAGAAAGTAGAAAAAGAATTCCAAGAATTCAAAGCTAAGCATACTGTTACAGTTGAAAATCTTAGAAGGGCTATGAACATAAAGCCAAACTCCAAGAAAAAGCCAAAACCATTAGGCGCCCCAATAGGCCATAAAGCTTACACGAGGCATATCCCAGAAAGGATTGACAGAATAAAGGTGTTAAATCCTAAACGATGCCCTACTTGCAATACTAAGCTAAAAAAAGAGCCTACAGAAATAAGAACAAGATACGTCACTGATATTAAGCTCGTTTCAAAAGCAAAGACTACGAAATATGGCATCTACAGGAAGTATTGCCCTACTTGTGATAAGATAGTTGAGCTCCCAGTTCCAAATGCTCTACCGTATGCAAAACTCGGCCTAAATCTTATGCTCTTTATCATGTATCTTAAGCTTGGCTTAAGATTGCCTGGAGGCAAGATTAAAGATTTTCTTCTTACTTGTTATAATATCGGCATAAGTGAAGGGGGGATTGTAGGTGTTTTAAGGCAGTTAGCGAGAGAATTTGGAGATTACTATGCACATCTTGAAAAGATTGTAAAGCTTGCAAGAGTAAAACACACAGATTCAACTTCATGGCGTATTGATGGCAAGAATTATTTTGCCTGGGTTTTCATAGCATGCGGTGTTGCATTATACAAGATAAGGAAACGTAATAATTCAAGAGTCCCTTTGACTGTGTTTGGCAGAAATCAAAAAGGGAATACCTTAGTGATAGACAGGCACTCTGCTTTAAGGGCATTAGCAAAGAAGGCAGGCTTTTTACTCCAGTATTGTTGGTCGCATATACTAGATGACTCAAAGAAGCTTGCAAAAGGCTTTGGGGCAGAAGGCAGGTATGTGCATAAAAAGCTAAAAGAGATATATGTGCTGGCTAAAGGATTAGGAGATAAGGGAACGCTAGAGCATGTTGAGCAATTAAAGGGGGAGATATTCCAGCTTACTTTGAGGCACTACAGGCATTTGACAGTATGGAGATTTGTAAGGAACTTATACGATAGGGATGTTGAAAGTTTGTTTAGGTTTGTAACTGACCCCGATGTTGATTCTACTAACAACATCAGTGAAAGAGAATTAAGGGAACTAGTTCTTATAAGAAACATAAGCCATGGATCAAGAAGCCCGAGAGGAGCAAATGCAACAGCGATGTTGTTATCTGTGGTTCAAACATTAAGGCTGAATAAGCAAAATGTGCTTGAAGGATTAAAGGATATACTGAATAATCCTTCAAGGTGCTAAAGAACTATGTTTAAGGTGCCGTGTGGCATGATTCTAGATATTTAATAGAGCTTCTGCTAAGATATGAATTTAACAGCCTATCGGCTAGCAAACATCTTTAATCGTTTGATAAGCCCAGAATTTTAGTTTTGCTTCATGGTATA
>JAYEIZ010000319.1:0-1567 GCA_034660355.1 Nanobdellota archaeon | reverse complement strand
GGCTGGTAAAAAGATGAGAGTTGTATTGTTAGAATGATGGATGAAAAAGACAGACGAATCAAAGAGCTTGAAGAGGAAGTGAAAAGACTTCATGAAGAGAAAGAGAAGATAGAGAAAGAATTCAAAGCAAAGTACGCCGTTACCATTGATAATCTTAAAAAAGCCATGAAGATTAAACCAAATATGAAAACAACACCTATGCCAATAGGTGCTCCTAAAGGGCATAAAGGTTATGCTCGACTAATTCCCGAAAGGATTGATAAAGTCAAATCATTAAATCCTTTAACTTGTCCTCATTGTAATACTAAACTCAGTAATACTCAAGAAGTAAGGTGCAGGTATGTTACTGATATTAAACTTGTTGTAAAATCAGTAACAACAAAATATGATATTCATAGAAAATATTGTCCTAAATGTAAAAAATTAGTCGAGAAAAAAGTGCCTAATGTTTTACCTCATGCAAGATTCGGATTAAACATAATGCTTCTTGTCATGTATCTTAAGCTTGGTTTAAGATTACCTTGCAATAAGATCTGTGATTATTTTATGACTTTATATTCTCTTAGCATTAGCGATGGTGAAATAATCGTTATCCTTAGGCAATTAGCAAATGCATTTGGTGATTATTATGCTGATCTTGAGAAGGTAGTTAAACTTGCACGTGTAAAACATACAGACTCCACATCATGGCGTATAAGTGGAAAAAATTATTTTGCATGGGTATTTGTAGCGTATGGTATTGCCTTATATAAAATCCGCAAACGCAATAATCATAAAGTAGGGTTAGCGTTGTTTGGCAAAAAACAATATGACAAAGTGCTAGTGGTAGACAGACACTCAGCCCATCGTACATTAGCAGAAAAATCAGGATTCATGTTGCAATTCTGTTGGTCGCACATCCTTAAGAATTCAAAAGATCTTGCCAGGAATTATGGTGCTAATGGCAAATATATTCATAGAAAGCTAAAGCAGATATATACTTTAGCTAATGGATTAGAACATAAAGGTACTGAAGAAATGGTTGATCAGCTTAAAGGTGAGATTATTGAGCTGCTCAATAGGCATTATACAAGTCTAACAGTATGGAAGTTTGTTAAAGGTCTTAATCGAGATATCAGAGGCCTATTCAGGTTTGTAACTGATCCAGAAATAGATTCGACTAACAACATCAGTGAAAGAGAACTAAGAGCCTTAGTGATCATAAGAAAGATAAGCAACGGCTCAAGAAGCAGAAGAGGAGCAAACGCTTCTGCCATGCTACTGTCTGTAGTCCAGACATTAAGGCTTCAAAAGAAGAACGTACTAGAAGGATTAGGTGATATAATCAATAATCCTTCAGGATACTAAACAATTACATTCAATCGGTGGCGTAGAAATGCTTAGTAAAATATATAACCCAGTAAGCCGTTAGGCTTTACTGGGGGTGGATAATTGAGGTACCCACCAAATGAAAGCGAAAACGACATTTTTGATAAGGTTTGCGAAAAGCATACTAAAATCTTTGAAGATTAGGCATATTCGCCTTTATGGACATAAGTTTTCTAAGAAAATATACACCTTGCATCAA
>JAYEIZ010000318.1:0-7240 GCA_034660355.1 Nanobdellota archaeon | reverse complement strand
CACCAAGCACATTATCCTGTAGGTCTATTGTCCAGCCACCTGCTTTACTTACAGAAAAGTCCATACTAATATTAGTCTTCTCTAGTTCGTTTATTGGTGCTGGGGAAGCTGTATATGTGCCATCATAAAACCAGTTTTTATCAGAAGCTATCTGCCAATACCTTTCTTCTTTCCAATTGCCTATCTCCATCTCCCCCAACAAATAAAACTCAGGAGAAATATCCGGAGCATCATATTCATAATCAAGATTTATAGTATCTCCTTTCTTTAGATTTTTATTCCATCTTATCTCTTTAACATCCCCTACCTCACTAATACTCATCCCATCTTGAGAACTGATATTAAACGAAGCAGGAACATATTCTACTATATCTCCATTATAATTCTTATTTGCTTTTATTGTAAAGTTCATGATATAAGGAACATAAGGGAAGATTCTTGTATGTCCATCTCGGGCAACATCAAAATCAACCTTGTTATAAACATTAACTGAATCACTTATGCTTCTTACACCATTAAATGTTGTTGCTGTTAAATTCATAGTATATGTTCCAACACCACCTACGTCATAGTTTGTATAATAATCAGGCCTTTCAGTTACATCATAGATATAGCACGCTTCTGTTACAATAATATCTCCATTAGCTGTTGTTAATGTTGTCTTAACTCCATTTGGATCGATAATATCTAAAACAACACTAGCATTACATACCATAAATCCTTGGTCATCTAAAACGCCCATTGTGATGAAAGCATTTTCATTCTCTGTATACATTGATTTATGAGTGTTTATTGCGAGAACCCCCCATGTAAAGTTCTGCTTGATTATTGTATTCTCCCCACTTCTGCTAAAGTTAATCTCAAGTGAATAAAGGCCCGGCCTAAACTCTCTTTTTTGAGGTAGAATTATCTCAAATTCACCATCCGCAAGTTCATTAATCTCAGCAACTAAACCAGTAATATTGTCTTGATTATCAAGAATCTTTGCTTCTATCGTCTGGTCTTCTGATTCCCATTTGCTTAATTGTTTCTTATTCACTACCTTTTTTGTTTTATTATTTGCTTTTGGGAATTTGAAATTGAATCTAGCATTCTCACTTGATTTAAAGTCTTTTTTGATTGCCTTTAAGGTCAAATTCTTTTCTTGTTTTATCTTCTTTCCAACATCTATCCTAAACACATTACTAACAGCTATCTGCTCAGAGCCATTAGCAGTTACAAACATAAACCCTGATTCAGTAAAATCCTCCTCAGGAGTTATTGTAAGCATATTATCTTCCAAAGTTACATTAAAACCATATGGCTTATAGTAAGAATATAATAAAGTAGCATTCTCAGGATCCATAAAATAATCATCTAGATTTAATTCCAAACTTCCATCTCTCTCAACAGTCATATTTGAGATATTATTAACCAGCATTGGAACTTCATTTATTTCTTTATGGATTGAATATCTTATCCTATCTAGATACAATGTTGTATTCTCTACATCAATTATTATCTTATAGAATGTTTTGTTAAAGCCGCTCACTAAACAAGTTTCTTCACAAGCATCACTAAAGCTTATAGTTTCATGATAGAAGTCTGCTTCTTTTGAATCAATACCAGAATAAGCAATATCTGAATAAGCACTCTCTACCTCAATAGAATAATCAGCATATATAACCTGGCTTCTGACAATATTATCTAAGCCAGAGCCATATCTTTCATAGCTTAGGTAGAAACTATCATCCCACTCACCTAAACTTGCGAGTCCTATTAAAGCACAACAATCTGCTGCTCCATAACACATACTAACTGAATTAATATCCCATTTAGTGCATACCTTATCATAATTAACATCCCAATCAAACTCACTACTTACATTGAACTCAAACATCCCCCCAACATCGATTGAGCCCCCACCTTGCATAGTTATTATTATATTTTTTGTTATTGTTTCATTTACTATCGATTGATTATTTATTGTTTCATTATTGTTTGTTTGATTTATTATCGTTTCATTTATTATTGAATTATTTTCCAATGTTTCATTATTTATTGTTAAATTTTCATCTAATGATTGATTTATTATCGTTTCATTGATTATTATTTCATTGATTATTATTTCATCTACTATTGATTGATTTATAGAGTTATTATTGAATGTATCAATTATTGCAAAACCAGTAACACCCAGCATACCCCCTCCCAAATCAAAACTATCATAGATAAGATACCTCACACCATCTTTCTCAATATACACTTTAGCAGAACCTTGATCTTGTATTCTTCCATCTACCCTTACTGAAGTTACATCACCCGGATGCTCTAAGAACCAAGTATAGTCTCTATCTGAGCTGACAACTAAACTAACATCATCACTGTAGCTAAGCGTAGTTCCTTTTACAACATAACCGATTATTGTTGGCTCTATAAAAGAAAATAAGATAGCTAAAACTATTAAAACAGCAGTTGTTATTATTGATTTTTCTAAGTTATTCATTTTTTATCTTTGATTTTATCCTGTTATAGCTAGCCCATATTGTTCTATTGTCTCTATCAATCATCTTAGCAATATCACTATACTTAAGTCCCAGATTCTCTTTTAGGTATCTTACTAAATTTTCAAGCACGCCTAATTTTCTATTAGTAAAGATTGAAACAGGAATCTTGAGAGAAGCTCTATCCACAAAAAGTTCTTGAGGAAATTTCCCCTTAGCCTTATTGTAAGTTACCCAAATTGGCCTATCATCCCTATTCAGGAGGACAGCTATCTGGTGGTAGGTAAGATTTAATTCTTCTTTCAAATACTTAGTAACAGCTTCAAGAATTCCAAGCGCCCTATTCTTTAGAGCTGACAGGGGAACAGTAAGGGTCTTTTCTTCTCTTCTTTTCTCTCGAAGTAGCTCAATAACATTAGAAAAAGAAACATTATCTTTATCAACTAGCCATTGGACAAGTGTATTTATAGCATCTATACTTTTAGCCCTATCTTCTAAGAAATTCCCTCCCTTATTATCCATTAATGTCCCTCTTTTCAAATATTAGCTAATAATACTACTTCTCTAACTTCTAGTATATAAATATTTCTATTTTTATACTCATCCTGTAAGAAAAATAGTAAATCTATGACTAAAAGTTAAACTAAGTTATATGTATTAATACATATTAAAAATGATTAACTAATAGAAAATATACATATCATGTAAGTAATATATCTATAAAATACATACTAAAAGAGAAAAATATAATAAATATAATAAATAAAAGAATTAGCATTTATAAATATTATAAACAAAACATTTATATATTAGTATACCTTTTAGTATACTACATAGCCTATTATAGCTGTGTGAAATAGGTGAAGAATATGCAAGAGGCAATAAGCTCACCAAGTGCGGAAAGTGAAGAAGGTGCGGGCATAAAGGAACTTTTCGGAGAGAAGTTTAATTACTCTTCACACCCTTCAATAGAAGCCATTCTAACTGGATCTACACCTGATTCTATTAAGTTAAAGCATCTAAGTGACATGGTAAACGATTCAAGAACACACCCTAAATCAATAGTACTCACCACATTTGTTATAGATCCTATTGATTACACACCTGACTCAATCTTAATTGAAGACATACTGTCTTTTTACAAGAGTTTAGATGAAAAAACTCACAACACAATATACGAAGAAGTAATAAACAGAGTAGACACCCAAGCTTTGAAAGACGCAAAAGATGAACTAGCAATTGCTCAAAGATTAGTAAATCCTCAAGGGGAAAAAGAAGCAAGTAGGAGAGTACGTGACCTTAAATTAGCATCTAATAGAATTAAAGAAAAAGCATGGTCTCATTTATACACCACTATTGCTAATAATTATGTGGAGAAAGGAGAAGAAGAAAGATTGAGCGAAGAAGAAAGAACAGAAATTATTGACCGATATAGGCTAGACCTTGGCTATTTAGCTCTATCTGGAATAATATCACGTCTTAAAGATTTAGTTAAAGAATTAGAGATGTATGTTCCTAGTAAAGACGCAGTTCTGCTCTTTTACCCGGGCGATAAACCTTTTGTAACACTCTCAGTTGCACTCCCAACAGAACAAGGAAAAAGAGCTAAGACAGAATCTGAATTGTCTGAAGGTGTAAATACAGTGGCCCTAATTAATTATGACTATAAAGAAAAACAATATAAATTAAATCTTAGTTATTTTCCATTCTGTGATCTTCACGATACAACCTCAAAAAACCAAAAACTTCCAACAAACCCAACGCAAGTACAGGTTCAATATTTTTTTGAGGATATAGCTACCAGGGCTTCAGAATTTGCCACACCTTATGATCCTTTAGATGCATCAACAAATGGGATAAGAACAATAATAGAGAAGAAACAACCATTAAAACCAACCGGCACAGGATAGTAACTCATATCTACAAAATACTCTTATAGATTTCTTCTTTAACTTCTTTTATGCTTTTTTGCAATTCAACACAATGAGGAAATATCTTTGATTTATGTTCTTTAGGCAAGTCTCTATAAAGTATTGTAATCTGAGGATATAATTCTTCAGCTTTATCAAACTCTTCCATGCTTAAGTATTCCTGGGCTTCTAAGATAAGGTCTTTAATAGCACTAAGCCTATCCTTGCTTTCAACCCTTCTTGACTTTAGTTCACTAGAATTATCTAGCTCAATCTTCTTAAGGCGAGGATATCTACCTGTCCTTGAACTTACCCCCCTATACTTATAAGAATCACTAAACCTATTAGGAGAACGCCAATTTCTTTTTGGAATACTTCGTAGACTTCCAATCTTCTCCCTAATAACCATACCTCTACCACTCAAGAAAACAACGTAATAGCCAGCTAATAATGCCACTACAACAATGCCTAGATAAATAGAAAACCGCTCAGTACCGCTTAAATCACCGCCTAATCCAAAGATTGAAAACCCTACTACTTTATTAGACTCTTTTTCAAATTGTACTGGCCCAAGCAAGACCACAGTTTTTGCTCTCTTAGCTAAATCAATATTTACCTTTTTCCCTATACTATACTCTATCTCTTCTCCATCATAACTCAAAGATAAGAACCCCCACTTAACAATTGGGTCTCTTTTTACTATCTCATGCCCATCTGTTTTAAGAAGTATCTCATCAATATCTTCAGCAACTGCTTTGGGGATTATCTCCATTACAATGACATCTTCAAAAGGCTCAGGATTTAAGCTAGTTATCTTCTTTTTTATTATTGTCTCTTCTTTTGATGTCTCATCCATATACCTAGTTGTTATTACCTTAATATTAGCCTCAATATTCAACTTATCTTGTATATTCTTGTTGTTATGGATATAATCTTTCTTCTGATCTTTGCTAAAAAGTGGGAAAAGTTCATTAACAGCTATTCCAATATCTTCTTCAGTTACAATCTGCATGAATTCTGCTTTCTCTGATAATGTAACCTCTTTAGGGGTTGTTTTTCTTATCCTCTTTATCTCTAAATCAATATTATTAAGTTCAGAATCCAGCTCTGAAGATGTTTTATATTCTAATTTTAGTGCTTCAAGCTTGCTCTTAAGTTCACTTACTTTATTCTTTGCTGCAGTAACCACTTCCTCTAATCCTAGTTCATCAATAAGATCTTTTTGTTCACTCCCACTGCCTTCAAATCTTGAGCTGACATCTTTAACATCAATCTCTAATTGTTCCATCTTCTTGATCATATCATTTACCTTGATGACTAAACTTGGAGGCAATACCTTAGGCTCATTTGTCTCTACTTTCTTCTCTTCCTTGACAACTACCCCCCCCGAATCTTCTCTAACAGATGTAGCATACGCTTCAGAAGATAATGGACCAGTATTTCCAGCCGTATCTACAGCAGAAACTTTATAATAATATGTAACCTTATCGGAAGTTGATCTATCTATATACTGTGTTCCATTACCTGTGGAGGTATAGAAATCAATATAATCTATCCCTGAAGAAGTAGACCGATATATACTGTACTCCTCAATATCTTCTCCTTCATAATACCACTTAAGTTTTATATCTCCTTTTGGCATAGTTATTGCCTCTAGGTTCAATGGTGCTGGAGGTTTTGATGTATCAACTAAGAATATTTTCCCTTCAGTTATAGAATTTCCAACTGTACCTAATTCATCCTTTGCAGAGAAATAAAAAGTACCCACTTTATTATCATCCCCTTCTTTTATTATCATATAACCTTCCCATTTGCTGTTAGAACCTGTAAGGGATATCATATTCATTGTAGTGGGAGCATCATTGAAGCTGTACTGCAATATTGGCGCATTTTCAATATTCTCAGATGTTAAGACAGTAACTTCTATTGTTCCGGATTTAAGTGGCGAGGATTCACTCAAACTTATCTCAGCAGAAGGCGGAAGGTCAACACTAAAACTTACAGCTACTGATTCATTCATTACATATCCTTCAGAGTCTTCACAACTTACATAATACTTATACTGTGTTTCAGTAAGGCTGCTTATCACTTTAGTATGTGTTTTATCTCCTGTTACACTAAATGTATAAGACATATTCCCATATGTCGTAGTATTTACTGTGCTATATCTACAATTAGCTCCCTCATTTGTTTTTACATCTAATGTTGTTGAAGTACGTGTTACTATGCCATTAGGCGACTTAGATATTATTATCGGAGCAGAACTGTTTACTTCGCCATTTATCTCATCTGTATCTACAGTAGTTCCCACACTATCTTCTAAGTCTGCAGAGATTGAGTATGTTCCAACATTTACTCCACTTAGATCCCAGCTATAAGTATAGATATATGGTCCTGCTCCAACAAAACTATTATTATCAAAACTAACAGTTGTAACAGATGATTCTAGATTATTATAGCTAAGATAAACATTCCCACTAAATAATGTATCTGTTAAGATTGAGAACAAAACTAACTCATCATCACCTTGTATTATTGAATCAGGAGACGTTATGTTTATAGAAGCACCATAAACTACAGGAACCATCCACAATATCATGAACAAATATATTAGCTTCTTCATTTAAGCAGATCCTCCACCAATTTTTTGTCTTTCTTCACAGCTTCTTCTATAGCTTTCTCAAAATATTCTCCTAAAGGAATCTTTTTTATCGCAGAAACTATCTTAGCTTGAGTATGAATCTTCTCATCTATCCCTATATTGACTCTTTTATTCAAAAATTCTCACCAAACTGCCTTTTTATCTATTAGTATACTCATATGTACACTTTTATAACATAACTCATA
>JAYEIZ010000317.1:0-7273 GCA_034660355.1 Nanobdellota archaeon | reverse complement strand
CTGTACTAACTGCACTTGGAAATGCTGGCTCTACTGTAACAGTATCACTAGCAGCAACAAAGTCAGTAATGGTTCGGGCTAATCCCGTGTTATTACCAGAAGTCATTACTAATATCATACCATTAAAGTAATCATTAGCTTGAACCAATGCAGCATCCACTAAAGTACTTGTAGTACCACTATCTGCAGTTCCACTAATAGCTCCAGAAACTCCCAATGCAGCTATAATATCTGCAACATCAGAACCTAAATCGCCAGAAGCATCCCATCTATCACCTAATACCAAATCAAGACTTCTTGCTATATCACCAATCTTACTTGAAAGGTCTGTAATAGTATGTCCACTTGGGTCTCCCACATCAGTAACAATACCATCAACATTTAAGTCTATTGTTGCAAGATTCTCACTTGTCCAACCAGCACCTTTAATACCTATTAAATCAGTGATAGCTTGTTTTAGATACCCCATAAGAGTCGTTACATTATCTGTAGCTCCTGTATGGGCAGCTGTATCTATAGCTCCTATTAAAGCAGCTACATCAGCATCTGAATTTAAGTTAGCTATAATGTATCTTAATAGAGCAATAGTACTCGCAGTAGAGGTTACAGCAGCAGAATCTGACTTGTTACCAATAACATCTAAAAAGTAACCATTATCCGTAGTGTCGGCTGCAGCTATTGCATCAAAATTAGTTAAATGAATATTAACTTTACCTGCCATGATTATAAAAAATTATTAATTAATTAAAATAAGTAACACTTACATCCTCACCATTGACCGAAGCAATAGCGTATAATAGATTAGTATCACTAATTTCAAACTCTATGCTTTCTCCAGCATACAAAACAACTCCTGTAGTAGTCGTTAAAGCACTACTACCTATCCTGATTAAACCCGTATTATTTTCTGATGCAGTAATTATACACTTACTACAAGTATTAGAAGTACCATCTATTTGCGTAGCTGCTACATTACTTACATTCGTATTACTAATATGTCCTATTGAAGAAACTGTTGAACTTGAACTTACATTTATAGAACCATCAGCATTAATAGCTAACAAGTCTGTACCATCCCCTATTCTTGTACTATCATAATTAACTGCTGAATGGGATAGTTGCACGTTTAAGTCCCCTGCCGTTATATTTATATCCCCTGTTGCCCCTGTTAATTTAACAGGTAATGGTCTACTATTAGCAGGAGTTCCAATATCTTCCATGACAGTAGTTATTGTACCATCATAATCAAACCTAGCTAAAGAATACTGGTCGTCAGTCGGGTCAGCTAATCCTTGTACTTCTGCCAATATAGAGGAGCTATTAACATCCTCAACAACAGTAAAAGCTCCTCCAGCCCCAGACAAAACATCCAATATACTCTTTAAGTATATCTTTATTCTTGTTAAATTTGTCATTATTTTACTATAAAATATTAAATATAGTCATAATCTAATGATATATTACATTACCCGCATATACACAACCTCCTGCTCCTCCTGCAACTATACTCATCTTTGTTCTACATCCTACTACTTTAGCATTATAAACACTACCACTTGTAATGACTGTTCCATTTAAACTTCTAGAATTTGTTACATCTACATTATCTCCAGCAATTGTAATATCATTTAGAAAAGTACAATTAATAACAGAAGTATCATCTCCTATAGCTACACTTCCAGAATCATTAACTATATTATTTTTGAACACAATACTTTGATTAACAACACCAATAGAAGCTATTGTACAATCCTCTATACTTCCAAAGTGGTGTAATGTACCTATGAACGATATGTTACAATCTTTAATTGAAAAAGAAGTACCTCCAAAAGAGGGTAATATTGAATTACTGCCTGTCCCTAATACTTTAGAATAATTATCAAATCTTACAGGTGTGGTAGTACCTTCTATTTTATATACTGTACTATTTTCAAGCTGTACAGTTCCAAATGCTACATTATCCTCTATTACTCCTATATTGCCATCCTTAAAGTATATCCAAGAAATAGCAGCAGAACCATTAAGTACTACTCTTTCTGCATCCCTTATACTATTAATGGTAATATTACCAGCACTTCCTGTATCTATATTAATAACAGTACCATCCAAGTAACTATCAGTACCAAGCAAAAATGTATTATTTGAATTGTCTCCTATAATATCACAATCATCTAAAAATAATCTAGTATAATGACCAAATACCAAATTAGTCCCATTTATGCCAAACTTTATATTATTAGCATATATATTTGACATTGTAGTACCTATATAAGCATCCGGTACCGACATACTTATCGTAGACCTATTTTTTGAATATAGAAAGAGTTTAATACCATGAACCTGATAACCCCAACCTATAGGTTCTACAATATCATTCAATATCTCCAGGTAAAACTTACCGTCCTGTATTGCTTCTAAAACAGTATCATAATGTCCTCCAGTTCCTACTGTATAAAAACCAGTAGAAGCCGCATTCATTAATCTCATTATCTTATCCGCACTGTACACGTTATAAATATCTCCAATCCCCATTTTATCGTCTAAACTATCATAACGTAAATGTCTTATCCATTCATATCCTGCTTTTACAGTTGCATTCCTAGTTAGTGAATAACCATCAGTTCCTCCGGATATAACATGCCTATAACCAAGGTCATCCCTATGACTAACAACGCCTCCAATAACATCTATCGGAGGAAGTCCATAACTAACAACATCAACCCATTCAGGGTCTACACCTACAATCTGCAATGTTTGCCCATCTAATCCTCCACCAGGAAGACCTGTACCTCCTGTACCGACACCATCAAGTCCAACCATTCTAAACCATTCAGACCATTGTCCTCCATCAGTTCTAAAGGCTACATATGTTACATCGGGAGAAGTACCTGATACTTCATTTTGAAGAGAATCTCCATACTTAATATAGATACTAGCTCCTTTATCTCCTTCCAATCCTCTAGCTCCTGTATCTCCCTGTACTCCTTGTATTCCCTGCTCTCCTTTTACAGTTTCTGGATAATTTATCCTAGTAGGAGGAGACCACGTACCTTTATCTCCTACTTTATACTTCATCCACACATGATATGGAGTATACTCTAAATCTTCATAAACTACAGGAGTAAAGTTAGTAGACCACGTAAACTTACTATTATCATGAGCTGGATACCCAGCACTAAAATCAAACTCAATATCTGGACTCCACATAATTATAAGTTTCTGAGCAGTCTCTATATTGAATGGATAGCCGTCTATAAAACTCATTCCTTATATTTTAAACTTTTCCAACCATCCTTAGTACATATTCTAACATCCTTTCCATCAAAATAAATACTTCCCGGACGTTTTATTTTTCTCTCTATTGTTTTAGTTCCTGTTATATCAATAACAGAGCCTAGATTAATAACTTCATTCTTACTAAGCTCCTCAAAGAATTTAACATAATCAATACTAACAGGAATCCTTTTATTATCCTTAGCAAATAACGAAACAAATCCCTTAACTATTAAATCTAAGTTATCTTTTGACTTAAACATACTAGTTATTTTAGATATAAAAGAACCTACTGTTGTACTATACTTAAATCCCTGTTTATTCGTTATTAATAATGTCATCTCCGCCTTTATATCATCCTCAAGTAATTTTTCAAGTAGATGTACTTGCGGAGCTATTAAGTTACTTCTATTACTACTCATTATATTGCTGTTGTAGCTAAATTACCATAGTCATCAGCTATTATTAACTTTCTCCATGTACCATCAGGAGCTTTCAATAATAATCCATTAGCAGCATTAATCTTAAAATTACTACCATAGACAATATCAAGTTTAGCATCTAAAGCATCCTGAGTATCTATGTATGTCTTTATTTCACTTGTAGTACCCCAAGAGGCGTCTATATCATTAGTAACTCCGCCAGTATAAGAAGAAATATCTAACCATTTTTTTACCTTATTCTTATCTAAATTAAGTTCAATATCTACATTACCAGAAGTAGTAGTAGCAGTTAAGTCAAATCCACTTGTAGAAGGAGTAACATTCTCACTTGCAGTTATAGTAACATCATCTACCTGTGAATTTAAGGATAATACACAATTACCTGTAAGCAAATCTGCATCATCTAAATATAATCCATCACCATCCTTAAGTATACCTCCAGAAGCTTTTAACTTAACAGATACCCCATCATCATGGGTAAATCTCAAACCACTCCCTATTCCAGCATTATTATCCAACTCATTTAAGATGTTATCATTTAAATGCTGAACCTCGATACCATTATCTGGTACATATACTCCTCTAGTATTACTTACTTGTATAGTATTATCTATTTGGTCTGGATATACATACAATGCTTTGGTTATAGCATCCTGCATCAATCCATCTCCAGCAACTGTTGGATTTAAGTGAATTGGCAGTACACCATCATTACCAGAAGCATAGGTCTTAATCTTTACTTCATTATTTGTATCTAACACCGTTACGGATAATTCATCAGCACTAACTCCTAATCCGTCAGTAGTTATCTCCAGTCCGTTATAAGTCTTTACTATTAAATCGTCAAACCCGTCCGTATTCTCAAAAGTAGTTAAACCACTTAAAGAAGTATCAACTAAGTCCGAAAGATTTACAGAAGCAAGTCTTCTATCCTCACCATCTACTGCATTAGAATTATCATCATAAACTATTAAACCATCCCCTAAGAGGTCAGTAACATCAACCTGCATATCCGAATACGCATCCATGTCTGATACATAACTTTTAAGACCAAACCCTGAAAAATCACCACTTTCTACTCTTATATTAGAAGACTTATATCCTTCCGGTCCAACTGTACCTTCATATAGACCATCACTAAATATACCGTCCTTAAGATGCTTAGGTTCTATACTATTTTCCTTAATTCTAAGGTCAAAAACACTGTCCATATATACGGTATGACCATCATCAGGGGAACTTATATAAGCCTCACCTACATAATCTTCCATATAGAACCCATTCGTAGAAGCTACAAAGTATGCTTCTGTCGGAGCTAACTTATAATAAGGAGTAGCTATAGAACTTATTTCTTTCCAACCATCTTCAGTACATGCATATACTTTGCCTCGTGTGTTAGCAAAGTCAACATCTCTAAAGTCTTTGAATGGAACTCCTGTTGCACTATCACTAAAATACCTATAAAAAGAACCAACGTCAGAAGCTGTAATTTCAACCCATGTAACACTATCACTACTTCTATAAAGTCCTATGTCTGTCGATGTTATTTCATGAAGTCCATCCCCTAAAGACAAAAAAGTAGTCAAAGAAGAACTTGAAGAACTTCCAGAAGAATCCGAACAACTAGGACAACTAGGAACAGTTGAAACACCACAACATGCAGTCATTTCATAATACCATCCAGCAGTAGTAATCTCTAAACTTCTTCCTATATTTCCATCATCTCCCTTAGCCCCCTTTAAAGCTGAAATATCATACAAGTCAGTATAAGAATCATCACTTTCATCTAAATACTTAACTTGAAGCATCTCATCTAAAACTCTAAACACTGGAGTCTTACCATCCTCAGCTACAATATATTCAGGTTTTTGAAAGTACGTATCTCCCGCATGCCTTACTCTTCTATATTTATGACCTGCTAATGTACTGGTTAAATCTCTAGGGTCTACATGACTACTTGGTATAAATGTATCTTCCCAATAAGTACCGTCAGAGGAATATTGTATCTCCTCTATATATAAATACTTACCATTCTCAAATACAAAAACACCTTTGTCAAAATATTCCTTTGAAATATTTTCAATCATTATATTATTTTTAAAACTCTATTAAGCCTATCAAGTAAATCATTTATCTTATCTTCGTCATAATTACCCGAAGTATTAACAATTAGATTATAATACAAGGCAATAACATAATTATACTTATAATAGTCTTGAAGAACGGTACTTTCATCAAACATTATATCATTAACTGCTTCGTCATAATCAAGGCTATCGCCCAATTCTACAATCTCTTTTCTTATATTATTTAAGACAACTATTTTTTCTTCTACTGTATGATTATTATTTACCTTTAATACAAAAGTATAGACACCGTCCGGTATTACAGCGACAGCTTCAAAACCTAATGCAAAGCTATCAACCAAATAAAGTTCGTTTTCAATCCTATTACTTCTTAAATACTTCATTATATCAATCTCACTTACAATTCCTCCCGGTATCTTAGAACTTATTATATCTAATTTCAAAGCATAAATAGTATCTGGTATATCATCATAAGTAGCTCTTGTATTATCTATAAGCATTATTTTATAGTCATCTAATACTTTTACTGTAAATTCCATAAGTATCAAAAAAAAGAGGCTTCAAGAGCCTCCTTAATTTAAAAGTCTACGCCAGCAGTGAAATCACCATCACCAGCAAGAGAACAACCCTCATTGGCAGTAGCATTCAATCCTGTAGCTATAATTCCATGAGCTACCATAAAGGCATTAAGAACATTAACAACACTACCAACTCCTGTACTATCTACCGTATCAGCTCCTGTACCTGTTATGATATTATCTCCAAACTGACATCCAACCGCATCATCTTCAATATCCTGATAGGTACTTCTATCTAAATAGATAGTAGTATTAATAGGCTGTCCATTAGATTCAACAGTACTTATTCTTTCCGAAGTCTCACTTTCTATCTCTATACTACCATAACCATGGTCAACAATAGATGCTTTTGATGCGTTTTGAAACTCCCTTGATTGGTCTGAGTTTCTTCCAGCATTGCCTTGATACATCCATTCATCAACAGCCACCTTCTCATATCTACCATTACTAAATATCATATCAAATCCTGTTCCAGAATCAGTCAAAGTAGTATCTCCAAAATTCTTAAGTCCTGTATAGAAGTCCATTTTTAAATCTCCACCTCTTCCGAGAGTAAAGCTCTGCAATGTACCTTCTATCATAAGACCGTAAGCATGTAATGAAGTATCAGCTATAATAGCTACAGACAGTCCTGTTTGGTCAGCATTTTGATACTCTCTATCAAGTGTAATAGTACCATTAACTGTATCAACAGAAACAGCTTGATAAATGCTAGTAAGCTCATCTCTATAAGGAGTTCCTGTAACACCATCAAAAACATAAACATTACCAACAGTTGGAAGAGTACCTCCAGTATAAGTAACAGTTTTAGAACCTTGAATAACCTCACAGCCAGTCAATGAACCTCCTGCACCTGATGTTGCACTTATAACATGCACTTTAGGAGCATCAT
>JAYEIZ010000316.1:0-7288 GCA_034660355.1 Nanobdellota archaeon | reverse complement strand
TTTTTTGTAGATAAGATGTTATTTGCTTCATAGTTTAATCCACAAATTAAACTATGCGCTTCTCCTATGTGCTTTTTTCTGAGCACTTAGGGGGGGTCATTTTCTAATCGGAGATACTGTTTCTACTCTATTAAGATAGCGGGCTTAGAAGGAGAAGCATTCTTAGCTTTATCCTCTTTGCTTTCTTCAGCTTTCTCAACTATAACTTCACAATTAAATTCCTTAGATATAAACTCTTTGCTCTCAATAAGATTCTCAAACTCCATTTCCTGAGTTAAAACCTCTGTTGGGATCTTTGAAGCATCCTTAAGTAAAGCAGGGATTAGCCGGGATATATCCTTACCATATTTTTTCAGCTCACCACCCATACAAACAGACATTAGAGCCTTGACATCTCTTGTTTTTTCAATCTCTCTCTTAAAGAGTTCAATAAAAGAGTATTTCCATTTTGGAGCTATAATTAAGGTAATCTTCTTTGGTTTCTCTATCTTTATCAATTTCAGAACATTATTAACATCGGAAACAGTCTGATTAACAACTTCTTCAGCTGCTTCTAGTTTTACATCAATCTTGTTCTCATCATAATCAGGCCACTTTGCAAGAGAACAAAAAGGTTTATTTCCTAATTTAGACCATAACTCTTCACAAATATGAGGTGTGAATGCACTCATCATAAGAACTAATTTCTCAGCAGAGATATTTGAAATAGAATCTCTATTGCTAAACCAATTAGTAAACTGCATTAATGAGATAATAGCTTTATTAAGAATCAAATTCTCAACATACTCGGTCACTTCCTTAAGAGTTTTATTCAGCTTACTCTCTTCTTTTTCATCTATGTCCTTCTTAATTTTCTTTCCAGTAATAAGATTATAGAACTTATTCAAGAACCTAAAACTTCCTTCAATCCCTTCATCACTCCATTCCATATCTTTATCCGGAGATGCGACAAATAGTAAAAACAATCTTGCAGTATCTATTCCATATTTTTTTGCAATCTCTTCCTGCGTAACTACATTACCTCTACTTTTACTCATAACAAAACCGCCTTTATGAAGCATTCCTTGATTAAACAAGTTTAGAGTAGGCTCATCAATCTTCAAAAGGCCAATATCTCTCAAGAATTTTGTAAAAAACCTAAAATAAATAAGATGCATTGTTGCATGCTCTCTCCCGCCAATATATCTATCAATAGGCATCCAGTAATCTACTTTCTTAGGACTAAAAGGCAATTCATCATTCTTAGGGTCACAATATCTTAAGAAGTACCACGAAGAATCAACAAATGTATCCATTGTATCTGTTTCTCTTCTAGCACCCCCATTACATTTAGGGCATGTTGTATTCACAAAATCATTACAATGGTCCAATGGGTTTCCTTTCCCTGCTGTGAATTTATAATCTTCTGGAAGTTTTACAGGTAAATCTGCTTCAGGAACAGGAACAATACCACATTTCTCACATTTCACCATAGGAATCGGGCATCCCCAAAACCTTTGTCGAGAAATAAGCCAATCCTTCAGTTTATAATTAAAGGTTTTCTTGCCCCACTTATTTTTTTCAAGCCAATCTGCCATTAAAGGAAGTGCTTCCCTGTTATACATCCCAGAAAACTCACCTGAATCATAAAGAACACCATCTGAAAGATAAGCACGCGCAGCTTTATCGGGATTTATAGGGCTCCCGTCATGAGATATTACGAATTTTAAAGGTATATTGTATTTTTTTGCAAACTCAAAATCCCTTTGGTCATGAGCATCAGCCATCACTATCCCAGTACCATACTCCCCTAATACAAAATTTGCAATATACACAGGTATCTTCTCATTATTAGCTGGATTTATAGCAAATTTTCCTAAAAAACACCCTATCTTGTCTTTTCCTTCAGGTGTTGTTCGTTCAATAATTGATTGTTTGCTGATTATTTTTACAGCTTTATTGAATTCTTCTTCTTGTGAAGTTCCTTTCACTAATTCTCCAGCAAGTGGGTGTTCAGGAGCAATAACTATATAGGTTACACTAAAAATTGTATCGCACCTAGTAGTATATGTTGGAAGAACTTTATCGCTACCATCTAACTTAAAGAAAATTTCAACTCCTTCACTTTTACCTATCCAATTATTCTGCATAGTCTTAACATCTTCAGACCACCCTTTCAATTTATCAATATCATCTAATAATTCATCAGCATAATTCGTAATCTTTAGAAACCATTGGCTCAGTTCCTTAGCTTCAACTTCTGTATCTGTATGTCTCCAGCATTTTCCATCATGAACCTGTTCATTCGCTAAGACTGTATTGCATTTAGGGCACCAATTGACAAATGATTTTTTCTTATACACTAATCCTTTCTCATACATCTTTAAGAAAATCCATTGATCCCATTTGTAGTAATTAGGGTCGTCTGATCTTATCATTCTTGACCAATCATAACTAAGGCCTAATGCTTTTTGTTGTTTGATAAATCCCTTTATTGCTTCATCTATAAAGATCTTAGGATGAGACTTAGATTTAATTGCGGCATTCTCTGCAGGTAATCCAAAAGAATCATATCCCATAGGATAAAGAACATTAAAACCCTGCATCCTCTTAAAACGAGCAAGTGCATCACCGATACAATAGTTTCTGGCATGCCCCATATGAAGTGATGAACTGCTTGGATAAGGGTACATCTCAAGAGTATACCATTTTTTCTTCTTTGAGTTCTCAACTACCTCAAATATTTGAGCCTTCTCCCATTCACCTTGCCACTTCCTTGCAATTGTATTAAAGTCTACCATTATAGATGGAGTTTGAGAAAGAGTTTATAAAAATTATTGTTTTATAACTGTACTGGCCTTTCAGCGAGTATGTATGTTTGGTTATCTATTCTTTGTCTAAAAGTCATTTGGATTTTTTCCCCATACTTAATCAAGAAAAATTCCAAATTAAACTTACTAGGGTCAGCTGGACCACCATAATCAACATCCATTCTTGAAGGGGTGTTTTGTTCAACTAAACGTGCCACCTTCTGTGCCACACTATCCAGATAAGGGGCGATAAAATCTAAATAATCAGAAATAAAAGAACCTGGTTCGATAACTCCCTTGTGAACTTTCCACACTAGAGGGTCTTGTCGCATTTTATTCTCAAACCTTCTTAAACTGTGCAGCAATATCTATTAAGTCAACATGTCCTAAAAACAAAGCTCTGCAGCAATATCTTTTTAGGCCCAAATCATCCATAATTTCTTTTTTTGTTTCGCCTTTGTTAACTCTTTCATTAAATGCTTCCCATAAATGTCCTACTGGTTTGCCGCACGAAAAACATCTCACTGGTATTATCATCCTTGATCACCTATACGATTTTTGCTTTTTTGCTCTAGCCTGGCCTTGCCTATTAGGCTTAGAAGCTTCTTTTCTTCTTACATCTGCAACTAACAACTGCCTGTCATATTTTAAGAATCTTTCTTTTAATCTTTCGCTTTTTGAGTATTCTGCTAATGCCCTAGCAATAGCTAATCTTGAAGCTTCTGCCTGTGAAGCAATTCCTCCACCAAAAACATTAACCGCGATATTGACATTACCTGCTATATCTCCAGCCAAGATTAGTGGCTCCCTTAACCTCAGTCTGTATACTTTTGGTTGATAGAAATCAATTAACGTCTTATTAATCCGGATTTTGCCTGTACCTTCTTTCAAAGTCGCTCTTGCAATTGCCCTTTTTCTTTTTCCAGATGTGGTTATAGGCTTCATATTCTCCCCCCTAACTGCTTACAAATCTCATTAACTTTTATATATTTCACAATTTCAAGTTTTGAAATATCCATACCTTGCATTTTTTCTGATTTTTTGTCTTGTAGATTAGATGGAACACTGATATAACATCTTATTTTCTTTAAAGCCCTTTTTCCATTTTCAGTTCTTTTATCCAACATTCCCCTAATAGTTCTTTTGACAAACATATCAGGTCTTTTAAGAGTAAATGGGCCTCTTGTCCTAGAACCCCTAGCTAACCGTTCAGTATAATGTTTTAATGTAGTTTTTTTATTACCAGTAACAACTGCATTTTCACAATTTATTATCTGTATATCCTTACCTAATAAAGCGTTCTTTGCAGCAAAACTTGCAATTCTTCCCAATATTAAGTTTGTAGCGTCTATTATCATCTTTAACCTATTATCCTAATTCTTTTTCCCTTAGGGCTTTCTTGTATTAATTCATTTAGTGATACTATCTTTGCGCCTGCTTTAGCTATCTTTTCCATAGCGCCATCTGAAAACTGATACGCAGATATTGTTAACTTATGATCTAGAACTCCAGAACCCAATACCTTACCTGGAACAACAATCGTTTCGTTCTCCTTAGTAAAACTACTGATCTTAGATAAGTTAACAACTCTTCTTCTTCTAGTAGGTTTTTCTAAGTCTGAAGCGATCTTATCCCAAATGTTTACTTTTTGCTCTATTGATTTCTTCTTTAATTCTTCAATCAATTCTCTCAATAAAGGATTTATTGGTCCTGTTCGTTTCATTTTAATTATATTCAAGTTTAACTTTTAAGTATTAGATGCGAAGGACGAGGTTTGAACTCGCGCAGGCACTAAGCCACAAGGCCCTCAACCTTGCCCGTTTGACCACTCCGGCACCCTCGCGAATGTTAAAATTATTGCGAGAGTTTGGCCTCTTTGAGGTTATCTAAAAATAAATCTAATTTCTTATCAAGTAATTTTGATGCTTCTATCAACATCTTTTTGCAATCAAGCTGCCCCCACGATTCAATATAAAAAACAAAATCACCAGACGCATTTACTTTTACTGCATCTAAAGGGCATGAATCAACGCAAGCATTGCAAAGATGACAATCTAACAAATGATCCTTTGAAACAACTGCTTTGTTGTTTTCTATCTCAAGGGTCTTTGTAGGGCATTGTTCAACGCATTTCCCACACCCATCACATTTTTTTACATCAATTTCTATTACTGGTTTGTCTTTGTAATAAACATGGCCGGGTGCCCATTTAACATGCTCCTTGCCTTGGCCTAAAACAGCTGTTGCTTCTAGCTCCAAACTTTGATTCTTTAGTAATTTAACAATAGGTGTTTTCGCAAATACTGGTTTAACTGCAGCATCCCTTGTATGGATATCTGAAGCATAAACTGTACAAGGACCTTTAGATTTTAAGGTTAATTTTAATTGGCATCTTGCACACCCTTTACCTTCGCACTTACAATCACTTGGTAAATTATACGACTTTAAATCAGTAGTTAATGGTAATAAGCCTAATCTATGGGCAATAATCTCATCATATAATATTGAGTTATTCTTTCTAAACTCAACATCTTCAATTGCCATTGTAGGTACTTCTTCTATTATTGTTCTTCTTATAGTATTTGCAAAAGATGGTGTTGAATTCATCAAAACAAAAGAAGATTTATTGTTTTCTTTGTCCGATTCTAATTGTCTAATTTCAATCATACTCTTCTACCTCTTTTACCGCCCTTTTTCCTACACCCATCATGAGGTATAGGTGTTACTTCTTCAATTATTCCTATCTTTAAACCCATCCTTGAAAGGGCTCTTACAGCAGCTTGGGCACCTGGGCCTGGATTTGTTGGACCATTGTGTCCGCCTGGTGCCTTTATCTTAACATGTATACTATTAATTCCCTTATCCATTGCAATCTCTGCTGCTTTTTTTGCAGCTATCATTGCAGTGGTAGGTGATGATTCCATTCTATCTGACTTAACGACCTGTCCGCCAGATGCGATTGCCAATGTTTCTGTTCCAGAAAAATCTGTAATATGGATTATTGTATTATTGTAACTAGAATAAATATGCGCTACACCCCATCTTGAACTGCCTGGTTTCATTCTTTCTTTTCAACCTCTTTCTTATCTTCTTTCTTTTTCGGTTCTTCTTTTTTCTCATCTTTAGGCTTTTCTTCCTTTGCCTTCTCTTTCTTATCTTCTTTCTTAGGCTTATCTTTTGGAGTTTCTTTTTTTAGGGCAGGTGCTTTCTCTACCTCAATAACTCTTTCAGGATGATCCTGGCTAAACAATGCAGAGTCAGTAGCAAAGTTGATTAAGTTTTGTTCTTGCTCTGAAACTAAATAAGATGGAAGAGTCATCTTCTTTTCACCAATAACAATATGATTATGAGTTATAAGCTGTCTTGCTTGCCTCACTGATTTTGCTAATTTAGCCTTATGAACTATGGTTTGTAAACGTCTGTTAAGGATATCTTTTAACGTAATTGACAGAACATCCTCTATCTTAGAGGTTTCTTCTATTAAACCTAAACTTGTCAATTTTGTCAATAACTGTTCTTTCTCCTTCTCAGCTTGAGGAGTTGTAAGTGTAATCAGCTTTTTTGCTTGTTTAGTATATTTTCTCAACAAAGAAGCAACACGCCATACTTCTTTCTTATTTTTTAGACCAAACTCTGTAAGAAGCGCTCTTTCTTCATCTATACGCTCTTTCTGCCAAGGATGTGTTGGCTTTCTATATGTTTTTTTTCTTAGTTTAGGATGTCCCATTTTTTATCACATAAAAAACTGGGGCTCAAAAATCTCTGATTTTTTATGTCCCATTTTCTTACTTACCTGCCTTTGCTCCTGCTCTCTTCTTTACGCCTAAATTAGATTTACCCTTATTCTCTCTAAAATTACCTTTTGTTTTCTGTCCTCTAACTGGCTGTCTTAATATATGCCTAACTCCCCTATAGGTTTTTATCTTCTTCATTGTCTTAATATCATTATCACGAGTGAACGTTAAATCAACTGTAAAAAGATGTTTATCTTCTCCGCTCTCCACATCATTTCTTCTATTAAGCATCCATCTAGGTACGCCATGTTTCAAAGGGTCACTTAGCACATCATTTATCCTATTCAATTCTTCGTCAGCTAAGTCGCCTGTTCTTTTTTTCTTATCAATCTTAGCTAATTTACAAATTAAATTAGACCACATGAAATCAATTCCCTTAACCTTCCTCAAAGAAATACCTATATGCTTAAGTCCATCTAAGTCTGTGTTTGCTATTCTTATAATGTGTTTAAAATCCTTGTTTTCTTCCATTTTAATATACAGCCTAGAATTCTAACTTCCTACCCTAAAGCGCTCAGTCGAACTCGGGCTGTTTATCAATAGAAACGCTAGTCCATTTAAAAAGTTTTGGGTTCTAAAGATTTTGGGACAGGATTAACTAATCTTTATGCTGCTTCTTATAGAAACTGAATACTTCACTGATACGCTTAATATTGCCTAAATAAAGAATTACTTTCTGCTGCACCATTCCCTTTTTGTTTAGCT
>JAYEIZ010000315.1:0-1602 GCA_034660355.1 Nanobdellota archaeon | reverse complement strand
ATAGAATAGAATCAGAATTAGGTAAAATAGATACAGACAAATTAACTACTCAAAAACAGGTTGATGATTATAATAACTTAGTAAATACATTTAACACAAAGATTAAAGATGTTGAAAACAAGAATATCCCACTTATAGTTCAGGGAAGAAAGATAGAGGGATTATTCTCACCTGAAACTGAATTTGGTAAAGAATTAACCATTGAAGAAAGAAATTATTTAGAACAGAGAAATGCTCAAAAAGTTGCTGAAATTAAAAAAGGATTAAGTGATTCTGGATTAGCTTACGAAAACATTCCATTCTTAGACGCATTTTCTAAACAAATAACATCACCGTTCCAATTAGCAGAAGCAGGTATAGCCACAGCATTCCCAGAATCTTTCATAAAAACCGATCGAGAGAGAAGAAAGTTTGTTGATAAGGTTCAACAACAAATAAAACCTATACAATCAACTGTTGGTGGCATATCTGGTGGATTAGCTTCTCTTATGTTATTAGGTGGAGTAACTAAGCTTTCTGGGTCAGCATTGTTTATGTTAAGTACAGCTATTGAAGAATTAGCACCACTAATGGAAAAAGAAATCACACCAAAAGACTTTGCAATAGACTTAGCTAAATCTGGAATATTGGGGCAACTATTCAAATTTGTAAAAGGTGGGCAAAATGATCTTGCTTTGAAATTATTAAATAAACACGGATGGAAAGCGTCACCTGCAATTCCTGAAATTATTGGAACTATTGGAATTGGAACTGGTGCAACTGGATTAGAAGTAGTTGGCGATTTAGCAAAAGGTGAAGAAGTGAATATTTCAAGTGCCATTTCTACTGGTGCAATGATGTCAGCATTTCATTTATTAGGTGCTTCGTCAAGAATTGCTAACCTTAAAAACCTGAAATTAAAACAGAAACTTATGGTGGATGGGCTTTCTTTAATGGCTGAGAAAAGAGGTGTTATTGTTACATCTGCTGAAAAGAAAGTATTTGAAAAGTATATTGCAAAAAGTTTTAAATATGGATTAAAGTCAAAACCTACTCTGAGAAAAACAAAATACAAACCATATAGTGAATATCTGTCTAAAAAGCCTTTGCGAACTAATTATCGAAATGATAAGTTTTTCCAAAGAGCATTAGCAAAATGGAAAGAAAACGGACAAACTGCTAAAGTTCAGCAAGCACAAAGATTCTGGCAAGACGATATGAATAAATGGACAACTGAAAACAGCACAACGCTACACGATAAAGCATATAATGGATTATCTGCAAAAGATAAAGCAACCTTAGATAAATTTACAAGCAAGATAATGACTGCTAAAGCACCTAAGATAGACCCAAAAACAGGTAAAGAGGTAATGCCGAAAACAGAATTACCATTAAAGCCAACAACAAAGCAAAAACAACCAACCGAACAACCAACCGAACAACCAACCGAACCAGTCTTAGTAGAAGGAATCGAAGCACAAGAAGGCGAAATATCACAAGAACAACGCTTTGACAATACAATAACAAAACTCAATAAATCCATAAACGAAATCAAAGACAACTTAGCAAATAACGAAATAGCCGAAGCTGGCGAGAAACTTGACGAAATATATAACTCAGTAG
>JAYEIZ010000314.1:0-1608 GCA_034660355.1 Nanobdellota archaeon | reverse complement strand
TGAAATAATCTGGCTTGACTGGAATCCAACAAGCGAGTTTTGGTTTTACACAGATGTATTGGGATTAAGGGATGATATTGATTTTATTACTCTTACATATAAAGATAATGAAGCATTGGATGAAGCTACTATTAAAGAAATTGAATCGCATAAACATATAAAGGCATGGTGGCAGGTGTACGGCTTAGGCCAGCTAGGAGATTTGGAAGGTAAAATCTATAGAGAGTGGAATGTGCTTGATGAAATTCCGGAAGAAGCAAGGTTGGAAAAGTATGGTTTAGACTTTGGCTATTCTAACGATCCTACGGCTATAGATGCGATTTATAAATGGAATGATGCTTTTGTTTTTGACGAAATTATCCATCAAAAGGGATTGAGCAATAAACAAATTTCAGAAATACTGTTAAGTGAAAGTAAAGCTCTTGTTGTGGCTGATTCAGCCGAGCCAAAAAGTATAGATGAAATTAAAAGTTATGGCATAACGATCATTCCAAGCGTTAAGGGTAAAGATTCAGTTAATAGTGGGATTCAGTTTGTGCAGGCGCAAAAGATATTTGTTACTAAAAGAAGTAGAAATATTTTAAAAGAATATAGAAACTATTTATGGTTGACTGATAAAGATGGTACTATAATAAATGTACCATCACCAATTTGGAATCATCACATGGATGCTATTAGATACGCTTTAACGAGTGGTAAACAAGTAAAATGGACACTTAGTGATCCAGGTGGAATTAAACCATATTATGAAGGAATGCCGGGATAGTTGCCTTTAGTTAGTAAAATGTTTTAATCTTTAACTATGGTAAGTGAAGTAGACAATACAGCTGAAGAAAATCAAGAGCTAGTAATGCTCAAGCTAAATAAAGAGTCAGGCTATAATTATAGAAAGCGCCGGCAGGAAGATTGGCTTGAAAACTATACTCTTTATAGGGATAAAGTTGTTATTAACCGTCTTACTCAAAGGCAATCAGTTAATATTCCCCTGATGAAACAATCAGTAAGAACTCTTCTTAAAGATGTTGATGATATGCCAGTTCTATATTTTGAAAATCTGGATAATGAAAAGGACTCTGAGGTATTTCAGAATGAATATTGGAAAGTAGTAGTAGAGCAGAACAATCTTGAAGAACAGGATATTGTTGATAAAAAGCAAGTGTTTCTTTTTGGCCGGTCATTTATGCAGATGCAGATAATTAATGGGAAGGTTGTATTTACAGTTCAGGATCCCCAGGATATTTTAATTGACCGCTTCACTGATCCGCATGACTTAGATTCAGCCAGATTTTTAATCCATACTCATATATTTGTTCCTCTTAGTCAAATAGAATCTAATCCTGATTATGATAAGGATGAAATTGCTAAGCTTAAAGATTATCTTGAAGAAAAAAAAGGTATTGTTAAGGTTAAAGATAATGAAAAGATGATGATTGAGAAGAACAAAAAAATGGCGCAAATGGGGCTTACAGATGTTGAAGATCCTGTTCTTGGTGAAACATATATTGAACTATCGCTTCATTTTGCTATGAGGCCGGAAGGGCTTGCAGATGGGGAAGAACAATACTATCTATATATAGAAGCAGAGAACCAAGTTATTTTAATGAAAAA
>JAYEIZ010000313.1:0-1621 GCA_034660355.1 Nanobdellota archaeon | reverse complement strand
GGGAATACTATGGGTGCTTCGATAGCTGCAATAGCCCTAATCGCAATAGTACTGTCATTGTTCTTGGTTTATGTTAGAAAAAGACAGTAAGTTTAAATAAATAACAGAATTCTATAGTACTATGAAAACTTGCTTGGTTTTTCCACCTCAGATAATACCTACTTCTGCACCATTAGGAATAGCATCATTGAAAGGTTATGTAGAAGCTAAGCTTAAAGAGAAGGTAAAGAATATTGATCTTAACCTTTATTTCCATAATAATGTTATAGATAATTTTCTAGAGGGGAAATTTGCCTTATATAATGATGAAGAGAAGAATGAACATTCAATGGAATTAATAAAGAAATCAATTGAAATCTTTAAAAAAAAGAGTGAAGATTTTTTCAATCCTGAAGTTTATAATCCATGCGCAAATGAATTTCTTTATCTATTTGAGAATGTATTTAATGGAAATAAGCCATTATTGAATGGTTTTATTGATGGTGAAGAGAGCATGGGTGAAGCGCTCTTGCCATTTACAAAAGAGATTACTAAAGAAAAACCAGAGCTTGTTGGATTTTCTGTTTTAACAACAGAACAGATCTATTATTCATTAGCTTTAGCGAAAAAACTAAAGCAGGATACTGATGCTAAGATAATAATAGGTGGGGCTACTGCAAGGCTGTTTCCTGAAAGATTCCTAAAATATGATTTTGTAGACTTTGTTATAAATGGAGATGGTGAAATAGCTCTTAAAGAATTGTTAGATGGTAAGAATATTGGAGAGATAAAGAATGTTTTATACAAGAAAGATAGTAAGATAATAAAAAACCAAGAAGAGAATGTAGATATAAACAAGATTCCTGCTCCTGATTTTTCAGATTTTGAATTAGATGATTATTTCTGTCCAGAAACGGTTATACCTAATTTAACTTCAAGAGGCTGTTACTGGAAGAAATGTACTTTTTGTGCAGATTATGGCACTACAGCAATGCAATATAGGACTAAAGAGGTTGATAGACTGATAGAAGAATTAAGGTTTTTGAAAGAAGAATACAATACAAATAATTTCTATTTTGCAGATGAGATGGTCTCTCCGGCGATGTTTAATAAAATGAGTGAAAAATTATTGGGAGATGATCTTAAGATAAAGTATTATACTCAGGCAAGGCCAAAAGATTTTAACCTAGAGTTATTAAAAAAGATGAATAAATCTGGTTGTAAAACTATAATGTGGGGTGTTGAGTCTGCGTGCCAAAGGATTCTTAATCTGATAGATAAAGGGACAAATATAGATGAGATAGGGAATATATTGAGATGGAGCAATGAATCAGGGATAAAGAATGCTGTTTATGCTTTTGGCGGGTTTCCAACAGAAAAAGAAGAAGAGTATAACCAAACAATTGAATGGTTAAAGATGAATAAGGAATATATTGATATACAGTTCACTGGATTGTTTAGGTTAACAAAAGATTCTAGAATAGAACAGGATATGGACAAATTTGGCATAGAATCCAAGAAAGAATGGGGGGATGTGTTTGATCCATCTTATGAATATAGTGTGAAAGAAGGAATTTCACAGGAGAAATCATTAGATCTTTTTCAAAAGAATTACACATTCTTCTTAGGATTGAATAAGTTT
>JAYEIZ010000312.1:0-7433 GCA_034660355.1 Nanobdellota archaeon | reverse complement strand
AATGCCGTTAAGATGTCCAAGAAGCGTGATGACTGTAAAAGCTACGAAATAAGATAACTGGAGAAGGTCCTTTGAATAAAGACAAACCAAGTACAAACCTTATGGAAAATAATGAGTTGGCTATTGAGCTATACAGAGCATATGAGAAACTAAGTGGGAATAAAGATTTCCAGACTCTAATAGAGAAGGGATGCCATTAAATCTAGATTTCTATTAAAAAGATGTAGGAACTTGTAAAGATATGCTGAGAAGTAAGCATGAAACGTATCATGTGCAAGTTCTCTTCCATGTGGTGCAAGCATATGGTCGTTCCATTGTTGATCTGTTTCTAACGATGGTAGAGTAAACACTGGGTGAGGCTCGCCTTTCTTCTTTATGTAATCTCCAGGATGCCCATGATCAATAATGTTTTCTACTTTTCTCATCCAGAAGTATGGATCGCTCGCCAACAAATATGTTTGACCTTTATCATTTTGTAGATGAGATTTATAATAATTAGATCTTAGTTCTATCTCTTTTTCAATCCGAGATTTTTGCTGAATTAATGCTCTTTGAAACTCCTTCTCAATCATATTGTTCTTTTCAGTTTCAGATAAATCAAAATATTGTTGGTTTATCTTTTCTCTTATTTGAGATATGACAGAATCATGCACATAATCGGTTGCCCAATCATCCGTTACCGGCAAAAAAGCTGGTTGTATTCTCAAATAAACACTTAAAGACATTGTAAATAATATGATTATTAATGGAATTAAGATGAGTTGGTATTTGTTAGGTTTTTCCTGCTCTTCTGTTTTTATATGCTGTCCCTTTTCCTGCTCTTCTGTTTCTCTTGGCTTCTCCTTTGCCTCTTTCTCTATTTTAACTATATGATCTAATCTAATTCCTATATTCTCTTTTCTTTTTTTATATTCTTCTTCACTAATAACCTCTGATTCTAGACTTTCCTCTAATAACTTAAGTTCCTTCTCCAGCCCAATCTTCTCCTCAATAATAGAATCATCCATTATAAAAGTCTGTTAATCCAGCTCCAAATAAAAACCTTTCGTGAGTTAACATTCTCCAGTACTAAAATGAAGCCCCCTATAGTGAAAATCTCTAAAATTATCTATTCTAACATTTCATTCGTAACGTAATGCCTGTCACTTCGTTCCTTGACTTTAGCGTTAATCGTTTTACTCATAACGTAATGAGTCTACAGGTTTTAATTTAGATGCCTGTATAGCAGGCAAGATTCCAGAAGCTGCTCCAACTAAAAAGGCAAAGAACAAACATCCTACAGTTAAATACCAGGGAAAGCTTGGTTGTAGTATTGTAAATCCTGAAGCAGCAGCTACTGCGCCCCCAGATTTAGCTATAATAAACCCAAATATAATGCCCATAAGTCCTCCAACCATACCTAAGAAACCAGATTCAAAGATGAAGATAAGAAGTATATCTGAGTTGCGAGCGCCAATTGATTTCATTATTCCAATTTCTTGGGTTCTTTCAAGTACAGCAGTGTACATGGTGTTCATAATATTTACAGATGCTACAATAACAGATACTAAAGCAATTAAGAATAAGATTCCGTTTAAGATATTGATAATTGTTCCAAATGTTTCTAAAGCGTCTGCAAAGGTCTGAACAAAAAAGGTCTCTTTTCCTTTTTCTTCTCCTTTGTATTTTCTTAATTTATCTTCAATCTTATCTGCTAATTGTTCGGGATCAACATTCCTATCTGATTTTATCATTGCCCACCCGAATTTATCCTTAGAATCAGGATATAATGATTCAAATCCCTCGGAGGTAAGATAGATATTTGAATCATCTTGAGGATTTCCGACTTGTTCATAGAACCCAACAACTTCTACCTTCTCACCATTAAGTTCTATCTTATCTCCAAGTTTCATAGCCTTCTTAAAAAGTTTATTTGGAAACTGATATGAGTAACCTAAAGCAACCTTGCCTGTTTCTCCTTTTTTTAGCTGCCTTCCTTTCATTATATCTACAGTGAATACTTCCAATAAAAAATCAATTTCGTCCATGTCCAATCCTGTGGCAAAGAAGAATTTTTTTTGTTTGTGGAATTCGATTTCTCCTACTTTCATATACATCCCTGATATCCTATCAACACCGTTAATCTTACCAACAAAGTCAACTTCATCTTTACTAAATGAGAAGGTATCATCTGTGCCTGGCGCACCTACCCCTCTTGACTGAATGAATAATTTATCTGTTCCTGCTTCCTCAGCTATAACGTCCATATAGTTTCTAATACCTAATCCAAAACTTACTATTGCAAAGATTGCCATTACCCCTATTAAGATAGATAGAACTGTAAGAAAACTTCTAAGCTTTCTGCTTATAAGATTGTTTAATGAATACTTTATTTCGCTTATATTCATTTTATTTACTGAACCTCAAATTTCTTTGAAATTTTATGGATTCAAAGTAATTTATTATCACTTTGAAAACCTCAATGCGTCAACAGGATTTTTATGTGCAGCTTGCAAAGCAGGGGTAAGCCCTGCAAATAATCCAACTCCAAATGAAAAAAGTAGTGCTGTGATGATCCATCCAAACGAAACGTGTGCTTGTATTAAGCCGCCACCTAATGCAGCTCTACCAACTGCTGCTAACCCATAAGCAAGTATTAATCCAATAATTATACCAATAATTCCACCTACTATCCCTAATAAACCTGATTCAATAAAAAATAAAGTGAATATGCCTGAGTTTCTAGCACCAATTGATTTCATAATTCCAATTTCCTTTGTTCTTTCAAGTACAGAGGTATACATAGTATTCATTATTCCAATGCCTCCGACAATTAAGGATATTGCTGCTATTAAGATTACAAAAAGATTAACTGCAAACAAAGTAGAATTTAGCGAGTCTAAGGTCGCTTGCGGGCTGTCTACTGCAAAATTTTCCTCTCCTTCTTTTACTCCCCTCTCTTTTCTCATCAATTTTTCTATATCTTCTTTTATATCACCTATAATCTTCTCATCCTTAACTTTTACACCTATAATATCCACTTCGCCATCATCACCGAAATCATTTAGCAAAGCGTCCTCGTTTATCAAAATAATATTATCCAAAAGAAAACTTCCTTTCTTTTTCATTATGCCTATAACTTCATAAGTAAGTCCGCTAATCAAAACTCTGTCTCCTGATTTTATCCCTTTTCCCCCCCAATTGTCTTTATTTGTAAAGCTATTACCTAAAAGCGCTTTCCTATTATCTCCATCTTTGAGTAATCTTCCGTGTTCAGTTTTTACATTCAACATATCTTCAACAACCTTCCTATCTTCCCCGTCAGGCATAGACATAGCCATACCTATGCCTTGAACATTGTTAAACTCCAGAGTTCCTGTCTTGATATATCTATTAACAGCTGCCTCAACACCGTTAACCTTCTCTATTTTATCTGCTAAATCATCAGTTAATGGTTCAGTAACCCCTGTTCCCGGAGACCCTGCTAGACCCATACCGGATGCTTGCACACTTAACACATCAGAACCGAGAAAACCAAATTGAGCTGTTATTGCAATCCTTAGGCCCTCCCCTAGACCGATTAAAGCAACAACAGAAGCTATACCTATAAATATTCCGAGCATAGTAAGATAGCTTCTCAACCTCTTTGATTTCAAATTATTAAAAGAAAATAAAAAGTAATCTTTTATCATTTCAAAAATCTACTTTTTTCCTTTCTTTTTTTTCCATCTTCTGTAAAAGAAGAATCCTGCTGCAACAATCACTACTATTATAATTACTCCAACAAAGCTGTTGCTCTTTTTTCCATCAAGATCTTTAGCTTCTCCTGCAGAATAAAGCTTTAAAGGTAGATTTGTTTTAACTCTGTAATCATTGTTGTTGGCGTCTTTATAATCTACTTCCAAATTTAACTTTACTTCTGATGCCTTAACTTTATTTATAGAAATCTTGAATTCTGCTGTTTCATAGTCATCAGAATCAATATTACCTACGTAAACTTCACTTGGAGACAATATTTTGTAGTTGCTGCTTCCCTTCAAGATGACATTCAGGAACTTTACGTCAGTAACGCCTTTATTCACAAACTTTACCGGGATATCGTATGTTCCTCCGCTGCTATAAATATCAGAACTATCAATAATTACACTCAAGTCAGGTTCTGCTCCGACTATTAAACCGACTGTTTCGTTCTTTGTGTATTCTGTACCTAGCCGGTCTAAGAATCCTACTTCAATAGGAACTTTATACAGTTTAGATTCTGTATCTGGCTCTGCCATTAGGTTAAAAGTTACTTCAGCATTTGAGAGTGCTTCCATGTTTCTTATTATTTTTCTATTGGTTGAGCCGATTGTAGCAAAAGGACTCCCATCTAAGTTTAAAGTTACTTTTATGTCTTTTATTAAAGTCACTGCAAGGTTCTTTAGATTTATACTTACTTCGTTGGTTTCTCCAGGTTTTATCATCTCTGTTGTGCTAACGCTCTCTATGCTCAGAAGAACATCGTGTGGTACTATGTTAATATAGAAGGGCTCTAACTTTATCCAAGCGTCGCCGCCTATACTATACCTTAATTCTAATTCATTATCTCCGTCTATTGCATCTGAATCTACCCTTAATCTATAATCAACAATAACTCCAATATCTCCAACTTGTTTCCCATGAACCGAACCAATCTTCTGAATAGTGCTTTCTCCAGGGTCTAATGAGAATGGGTACTTAGGTAAAAGCTCTAATACCAAATCTTCTGCATTTTCTCTGCCAGAATTCTCAACTTTAAACCTTACTGTGACGTACTGTCCTGCTTCGGCAGGAGATGGCTCATGATTTACCATAGTAACATCTATACTATAGAAATTAAGCATAGCATTTCCAACTAGACTAGTTGTTGCAGCAAAAACGCTTGTGCTTCCAACTAATAAACTCAAAACAAACAAACAAAAGATTATATTTTTCTTCATTTTATTTACCTCACGTTTCATTTTTTTAAAAATGTTTTTTTGTTTTTACAATCTGCCCATCATGTAAGTATTCTATTCTCTCGGCTTCTTTAGCCACATGTTCGTCATGAGTGACCATGATAATTGTCTTTTTCTCTTTTTTATGAAGGTCTTTTAAAAAATCAATTACATTGTGACCTGATTTTGAATCTAGGTTGCCAGTAGGTTCATCTGCTAAAATAACCTCTGGATTGTTTACTAATGACCTAGCTATAGCAACTCTTTGTTGTTGACCTCCACTTAACTCTGTGGGTTTATGGTCAACTCTGTCCCCTAATTCTACCATTTCTAATAGGTGTTTCGCTCTATCAACTCTCTCTTCTCTGGGCATATTCTGAAATATCATTGGTAAAGCAACATTCTCTAATGCGCTGATAGTAGAGATTAGATTAAACTGCTGGAAAATAAATCCTATTTTCTTGCCCCTTATTTGGGCTAAGTCAGATTCCTGTAACTTCGAAATATCTTGTCCTTCTAAAGATATCCTCCCTTTTGTAGGAACATCCAAGCATCCGATCATATTCATAGCAGTACTCTTCCCACTTCCTGAAGCGCCCATAATAGCCAGGAATTCTCCTCTCTCTACAGCTAGATTTATTCCTCTTAAAGCAGGGACTTCTACTTCTCCCATCTTGTATATCTTCCACACATTGTCTAATTTTATTACATTATCATTTGTCATTTTGGCCTCTTGATTACTATGTCTCCATTATTGTCAATTATAAACTCTAGCTTATCTCCTTGCTCCCATCCCTTAGCTAAGACTAGTCCTTTGGGAAGGGTTATGATGAATTGCTTCTTATTTGGAAATTGGAGAATAGATTGATTAGACATTAAATATACAAATACATATACTTATATATAAATATTTCTATTTTAGTACATATTATATTAAATATAGAATTATATATACTAGTTTTTCTTAGTTGTATAATTTTAAAAAGCTTTAAATATAAAATAAAAAAACTTAGAACTATGCGTAAGAAGGAAAAACAATCTAAATGGGGAATATTTTTAGTGGCTTTTATAGCACTTGTTATGATAAGCTCGGTTATTGGTTTTTTATATGGTGGTGAAACAAATCAATTCAAATATGGTGATATTAAGTTTATAAGAACTGTTGATGGTTGGCAAACATCAGTAAATAACAAAAGAGTAACTTTTGATTATTTTCCCGGTGATTTAGAGTATATAGAAATGGATCCTGCTATAACTATGCTTTTAGCTAATAAACCAGAGGTAGACCTGACATCTAATACTGAAGATTTGTTCTTAGAGGATATTGCGTTAGCACAATACAATATGAACTTAGTATTAAATAATCTTAATGTCTATGTTAGAATGGGCTTTGATACAAATAACTCATTTGACCTTCCTATAATTACATGTGAAGATTCAAGTATGGCTGTTCCTGTTATTTACTTTAAAAGATCAAATCAAACAAATATTACCTTAGAGGATAGTTGTGTAATTGTAGAGGCAAGTAATAGCAACGATGTATTAAGAATCAAGGATAGATTGCTTTATTCTATGATTGGAATAATTGGGTGAGCTTGTTTGAAAGATATTAAAGATTTAAAGAAGGAAGTGACTGAAGACGATAAGAAAACTTCAGATTGGATTCTTTTTGGAGCGATTGGCATAATAATTTTAATATTAGCTGGAATTATAGGTTTTAAATTAATCCAAGAAGAAACTCCTAAGACAATAGATGATCTGCACGCATTAAATCTTGAAGGAAAACTTAAGCCAGATCAAGGATACATATATAATGGATATAGCTTTGTTTATAATGATGGTCTTTGGCACACTCAGGTCAAAAAAGGAGATAATCTCTTTTACATTGCCCTACATTATGCTCCAAAAGAGCTTGAAGAGGTTCCTTCAGAGGGGTATCTTGATGCTAAACTATTTGATTCTTCTAAATTCATCTATTATACCTTTAATCCATTAGAATCCGAACTTAAGTATGTTACTGTGGCTGCTGGAGAATTTGTAAGAAATATGATAGCTGCGTTTAATAAGATACCTAAAGCAGCTTGTGCTGAGAATGAGACAAAAGCATGTGAGGAAGTACCAATATTAAGGTGTGATAACACTAACTTACCACTGATTTATTTCCAGCAAGAGACGCCTCTTGAAGTTGTGTATGAAGATAACTGCATAATTGTCAAGGGTGTAGGTATGGATGTAGTTAAAGCAACAGATAAGATGTTATTAACTCTCTATGGTATAATGGAATAAAATGCCTGAACATTATTATTCTAAAAACCAGACTTCTGAACTAAGAATAACTGAGATTGAGGTAAGGTTAAGGGGAAATATCCTTAAGTTGCATACTGGTTCTGGTGTTTTTGCTATCGGTAAGGTTGATAAAGGAACTGAATTGTTGATTGATGAATGTATAATCAATGAAAATTCTGATATTCTTGATTTGGGGTGCGGGTATGGTGTTGT
>JAYEIZ010000311.1:0-1632 GCA_034660355.1 Nanobdellota archaeon | reverse complement strand
TTATCTTGGAAATTGTGCTCTTATCAAAAAAGGCCATCACAGATTAGCCAATGATGACGCGATCTACAATCATCGAGGAGAAAGACTTTCTGAACACATGTTTATCACAGGCGTTAAGCTAAAAGACGGATCAATCTCTTGGATTGGCGGCGCGGCTCCAAGTGGCTGTGGAAAAACTACAACAGCCATGGCCGGAGATACTTTTATTGGTGATGATCTTGCGCAAGTTTGGATTGATGCTGCTGGAACCATACGATCAACAAACCCTGAAATAGGTATTTTTGGTATTGTAAAAGATGTAAACCACGAAGGTGATCCTATGCTGATGGAAAGACTAAGAAATCCTGGATCAGAAATCATCTGGGTCAATGTTCTTGTTGATGACAAAGGTGTTCCTTATTGGGAAGGTAGCAATGAAGAAATACCAAAAAACGGAAAAAACTTTCAAGGGCAATGGGAAGAAGGAAAAGTAGATGCAAATGGAAAACTAATTCCTATCTCCCATCCAAATTCACGCTGCACAATCAGAAGCTCTGAATTAAGCAACTACAGCGTAGAAGCCGCTGATGATCCAAAAGGCGTGGAAACACAAGTATTTACTTATAGTGGCAGAGATGCCGACACTATGCCTCCTGTTGTAGCAGCATTAAATGCTGAAGAAGGTGTTACTTTCGGTGCTGATATTGCCTCACAAACAACAGCAACAGAAGTTGGATCTAAAGGCGAAGTTAAAAGATCTCCTTGGGCTAATGCCCCATTCTTCTTAGGTGCATTAGGCGACTATATGGATGGGCAATTTAAGTTCTTTACAAATCCAAAGCTTAAAACGCAACCTATCTTAGCTTCTTTAAACTACTTTTTATCCGATGCCGCTCGTGGCGGTAACACAAACAAGCTTATCGGTGAAAAACGAGATGTTAAGGTATGGTTGGCATGGCTAGCTAGATTAGCCAACAATGAGGTTGCTGGAATAAAAACTGCCTTAGGCATCATTCCTACCTTTAAAGAAATCACAGAAATCTTTAGCGAATTAATCCCTGGCAAAGAATATTCAAAAGAGTTATACAATAAGCAATTCTCTCTTTATATTGATAATATTATTGCAAGGATTGATATGCAGATTGAAGCTTACAAAAAAGAAGTCAATGTTCCTGAAATCTATTTTGAGACTCAAAACAAGAAAAAGGAAAGACTTGAAAAGCTAAAATCTTCTAAAGGATCAATTGTTACTCCTGATCAATTAGCAGAATTAGCTGCAGCTTAAAAAATAAAACATTAAATGTATTATGCAATAAGGGCCACTCTTCTCGGGTGGCCCTTTTCATATCATTTAAGCAAAAAAGCTTCTCTTCTTCTGTTTTTATTTAAACACTTTTGATTCGCAGTTCATAGAAAATGAGCGAAAAGTAATCTTCTTGATTGGCATCTTATCTTTAAGAAGCTCATATCAAATCTTTCACTAAATTATATATTTTTAGAAAACGGATTTATCTAGTTACGTCAAGAATGTAATTAATTAGGTACGTGTCCCCGGAATTTCCTTATACTAATAAGGCTTATTTTGGTATCCAATTAGTGTCCCAGTCCTCTCTCCAATACATTAATTGCTGTTAATAGATATATTTATTACTA
>JAYEIZ010000310.1:0-7471 GCA_034660355.1 Nanobdellota archaeon | reverse complement strand
CCGCCAGGAGCTAAACCGTAAGTCGTAAAATCTCCATCCCAGGTATTGGCAGCTGGTTCAATCATCCAATTAGTTGTTTCGCCATAACTTCCTGTTGCTAATCCTCCGCAGGATGTTGCAACATTTGCAGTTTCTTGGTAGCATAATCCATCGTTTAAAATCAGTTCTTCTTCGCAGTTATTAGCATCATAATAATACTTATACTGGCGGTTTGTTGTGTCACACTCAGACCAAGTGTCGTTTAGGATCCAGTTTGGAGTGCAGGAATTACATTCTCCATCATACTCTTTTGTAACTTTATTTATTGTCCTAAAGCAATCGTTTGTGTATGTTTTACCATCACACCCACATACTGGCGCAAGTACTGCTGTGCACATATCACTTATTCTTACACACTGTCCAGGAGAATCTTTTAGACAGTTTTCGAATTCACAGAATTGTTGTTCTTGACAGCCATTATCACTTAAACAACCGCAATTATTAGGGTCTTCAATGTTTCCATCACAATCATTGTCTATTCCATCACAGATTTCTATTGCGCCAGGATGTATATCTGCGTTGTTGTCATCACAATCATTTCCATTACAGGAGATACTTTTGTAAGAATCGCTATCAAGATCACACCTATCTTCATATTGAACGTTTACTGGTGAGTGTGCTGGTGAGCTTCCATACGAGAACGCTATGCTCATATTATCTGAATTTGCACTTAGCATATTTCCAATACTGTCGTAACTATAAGTAACATCAAAATCAGAAGCGCGTTGGGCATGAGTTAATCTGTCTAAATCATCATATTGGAATGAGCTGGCCTTTCCTTTAATTGAATCAGTTATTCCGATAATGTTTCCAACATTGTCATAACTATAAGATAGGTCTTGTTTATTGCTTGTTGTTAGTCTAGTTAACCTAAGATTATTAGGATCATATTGTAAGTTTGTCGATAAACCATTAGCATATGTCTTTTGAGTTGGTTGGCCTATCTCGTTGTAGTTGATGTTGCTTAGAATAGTATCTATAGAATCAACTAACCCTCTATTGTTGAACGAATAACTAATGGTGGAGCCGTCTGGTAATGTTTTTGAGGTTAACCTGTCCATAGAATCATATGTGTAAGCTATGTTGAATGTTATCCCATCAATTATCTTTTGTTCATCAATTAATCTAAACCTATTATCATATTGGAATGTTGTATCCAGGTTTGAGTCAGTTACTCTATATAATGTTCCTACAGTTCCAGAATCATAGTAATAGTTGGCGGTTATGTCAGATGTGCTTTTTTTAGTAGGCCTGTTTAGCTCATCGTACTGGAATGATATAGAATTTCCTTTAGCATCCGTCTGACTTAATAAATTACTGTTTACATCATAGTTATAACTCCAAGTACCTAGATCAGGATCTATGAGCTGAGTTTTTCTACCTAATGAATCATAAGCGTATCTGATTTTGTTGTTATCATTATCTGTTATTTCCTTTAATCCGTTGCTTGCATCATAAGTGTAAGTTGTTTCATAAATTTCTTCACCATTATATTCTTTTATAGATATTATTCTGCCGTATGCGTCAACTGTGGCGTCTCTTCGCTTATTGTTTGCATTATATGTCGTAGTAGTCCAAAGACCATAATTTATAATTATTTGAGTGTTATCTGGGTTTGTTGTTTGAGTAATCCTATTTAGTGCATCATATGTGTATATTCTTCTATTGGCAGAAGTTGAGGGAGAGGTGTAACCTTCATCTGAGTAATAAGGATTTGTTTCTTCTATTACTCTGAACATAGAGTCATATTTTTTATCTTTAGTTATTAATTGAGAACTTTCTGACTCTGATTTAGTCTGAACAACATTTCCAAAACCATCATAGTAAGTATAGGAGTCATAAGTTTGAGGTGTTTCACTGTTTTCTCTTTGCATCACTTTTATCCATTTCGGCGCTGTACCATCTATATTATATTGGATTTCACTTGTAGGATAGTTTTCAGTATCATAACTCTGAATCTCTTTTGTTTTTCTTCCAAACGCATCATATCTGTATTCTGTTACAAAACCATTCGGATCTGTTGTAGATAATAGTTTTCCTGTTATGGGATCATAATTGTAGCTTGTTTGTTGGTTTTTTGCATTAGTAGTCTTAATTACAAAAGTGTTTGTAGGGTCATAGTTGTAATTGCTTGTATATCCTCTAGGATTGGTGTGTGTTATTAGGTTACCATAAGAATTGTAATTGTATCTTTCTATTGGGTTTGTGCCTGTATCCAGCCAATTTTCCAGGTAAGTAAGACTTCCTTTTGTCGGAATTTGATTGTAATTTCCGTCATCGTACCTGAACCATTTTTCACTTAATTTACTTGAATCATAATCTAATAAATAGCTGTGTTTGGGCCTGCTGATAATCCAACCATCTGTATTGTAAAGATATTCAGTATGCAGATATTTTTCGTCTCCGTTTTTTGTGGTGTCTCCATGGTAGATTGTTTTTATGACATTTCCATACTCATCATATTCAAAAGTGGTCTTAGTTATCTTTGGCGTTCCACTATATGTACAAATCCCATTTGAACAGCCATAATCACAAACTTCTGATTCATGTAGACAACCCCCAGCATCACATTGGCCGTTGTAGTATCTTGTGTTGCCCTTACAATAATCATTGCATGAAACTCCAGAACAACAATCTTTAGTTCCTTTACAATCCCCTCCGCAGCCGTCATTGCATGTATCTCCTATGCAGGTGTTTGAAGCACAGGAACAATCTGGTTGTTTTGTCCCTTCACAGGTTCCACCGCATCCATCAGAACACACATAACCTGTGCATGTGTAAGGGGCTTGAGAGCAATCTGGGTCACAGTTCTCTATACACATGCCACTTGAGCAAGATTCAGGACATTGTTCTTCTTGATAAGCACATTCTCCAGCTATGCAAGTTCCGTTATATTGTCTAGTCGTTCCATCACATTGGTCATTACATGCAACATCTATACAAGATACATCTAAGATATTCCATAATATTGATTCTTCGATTAGTCCAGGCCCACCAGCCCACCATAAAGCTTGGTATTCAGTACCATTCCAACACGACCATACTCCTCTGGTTCCTTGTATTATTCGAGATTCTAGTTGAAATTGGAGAGGATTTTGATTCCAACATGCTTCTGGAATTTCTTCTTCTTCTTCGGCTAAGCCTCCTTTTACCTTCCATCTGGCTGAGACAGCATCAGGTGGTTTTTGATACTTGATAGTCAAAAGTCCAAAATGAGCTGCTGCTCCTGTAGACCAATCACCATCGTAAACATTGGTGCAAGGATTTGTATCTATTATCCAATATCCTTCACATAAATAACTCCCTCCACTTAAACCCCCACATTCTGTTGCTGTTGTCGCTGTTTCTTGTTCACACCATAAAGCACTAACTGAGATAGATAAGAGACTAACAAAAACCAAAATTGCTGCCAACATCCAAAGTTTATTTAGCTTAGTTTTCATTCTGCCCCATCATAAGTATAATCTACAACTTCTTTTAGGTAAATTACATAATATCCTGCGGGCTTAAGTTCTGTCAGCCACCTATAATCAGTCCTTTTGAATAGATTGTTATTTGAATCGAGAATTCTTGTCTCTTGCTCTAATCCCTTTCTTGATTTATCTTGATTGAATGTATGTTTTATAACTGAACCAGAGGGCAGTATCTCACTTACATACCTGAATCCTCTGAATTCTTTATCATCTGAATCATAAAGTCCTCCAGAATGATTATAATTTATTGTTGAGATAACCTGGTGGCTTCCTGATAACCCATTGTTTTTTGTTATTGAACTAACAACCCAGCCTGGAAATGGAAGATCATTGATGTTGTCATCGCCAGTATTGTCTAATAATGTCATTTGCTTATAGTTGATTGTTGTAGTTCCACCGTACATGTTTTTTATCTTGCTTAGTAAGTATCCCTTAGATGCTTTGTTTTTCCATACATTTCTGTTTGTAGGTGATTCTGCTAATAATAGATCAGAGAGGCCATCTCCATTTATATCTGCAATTGTAGATGAAGGACCAACAATACTCATAGAACTTGGAACACTCCAGCTAGTGTCTTCTACCCATCCACTTCCAGTGTTGATCCAAACTTTTCTCATTAAAGAATCTGCCCTAACAATATCTATTAGCCCGTCTGCATCAACATCTAAGAAAACAACTCCTCTGTCTCCATGATTTACAATAAATACTGCGTCTTGTGGTAAGGTCCAGGTGTAATCAAGTGCCCACCCCTTACCTGTGTTAACCCATATCTTAATTGTAGCATCTTTTCCTTTTATTAGATCTGGAAGCCCATCGCCGTTTATATCTGCTACTCTCGTACCTTGATCTTTTTTCTCGTAAGGGTTTAGGAATATTGCTTCATCTGGGATTTTCCAGTTATCTGTTAGCATAAAACCCTTATCAGTGTTAATCCAGACTTTTCTTTCCTGATTGGTTGATTTTAAGACATCTGTTCTTCCATCAGAATTTACGTCTGCTAACCTTATTCCTGTGTCAATATATTCATCAGCTGCGTATCTACATTGCATGTATTCATAATGAGTAGTTGTACTGTATTCAGTTACCTTGTAGTGGTTTTGTTTACCCTCATAATCATTATCATTCATGATTTCGCTACTCTTACAATCCCAGTTATCATATAGCGCATCCCAAACATTATTGTTATAACTTTCATAAATTCCCAATGTTATGAATGGATAAGTAGTTTCATCACTACATCCATAACCGCAACTGTCTTTCCCCCATAAGGAGCAGGCTGATTCGCTTGGTGTACAATAGATACTATGGGTTTTGCTACAGAGCATACTGTTAAAAGAACTCCACTCTCCATCGCTGTCAGGAGTTTCGTCTTTTTCATATTCTGATATATATCTGTATTTCCAATCATAGCTTATGGTCTTGCGATCGCTTGAGCCACCTAAGTAGAAACTGTTTTCTGTAGGGGGAATGGTATTTAACCAAGTATCATCGGTTTTACTTCCGATGAATCCTATTCCTGCATATGCATCAAGGTCACCGTAATGACAGCTCATTCCTGGATTGCCATAATAATCATCAGTTTCGAGATTATAACAATCAGAACCATCATCATCCTCTTTTTCACTACCAGTAAACTCAAATTTATAGCATTTATTTTGTTGAGAGGGAGTGAAATCCTCACCATTATCTGATTCTACATGATTATCATCATACCATTCTGGTTCTGTGGTGCTATAGCTATCTTTTACTACAGTTTCCGATTCAGTGCATGCTTCTATGATACATGTTCTGTTGCAGTTTCCATTGGCGCAGCTTACAGGCCCTGCTGTGAAATCGTCAGGGCAAGAAGGAGGTTCGCAAGATGTTGTTGCTTCTAGCTTTCTTATGAAAGCAACCTCTTCAGGGATGCTTACTACTTTTTCAACCCAGTTGTCTTCTTCTCTAGTCAATATTTTCTTAACTATGGATTCGTCTTTGACTAATTTTATTATATCTAACTTAGAATCTCTGTCAATATCAAAGAATCTAACTCCCAGATCCTGACCCCAGTCATTTACAATGCCGCCTTCTAAGAGGTTTGAATATGTTTGTTTGCTTTGCCATCCATTGTTCTTATTGTTTAACCAGTAATCCATGTTATTAGTATCTGCCATCTTGATTACATCGTCAAAACCATCTCCGTTAAGGTCAATAAGCCTTACACCTTCGTCTTTATATTGTCCGAAATAGGCTTCAGAAGGAACAAGATAATCACTGGTTGTTTCCCATCCTTTTTCAGGTATATTGTAGGAGAATTCTGTTACTGGTAGTTGGGATGAGCCGTCAGTGCCAAATAATCTAATTCTTTGAAGGAATTTCTTATTGTTTATTGTCTGATACTCCAATTCATATTTTCTTACTAAATTGCCATTGTTTTCTATCTCAATCCTATTTAGCAGACCGTTTTGTTTGATCTTTGTCCCATAGCTATATCCGTTAAACCCATTAAATGCGTCATAAGTATAGTTAAATTTAATTTCACTTATTCCCTGGTTGTAGGAAATCTTTGTTAAGTATGGATAATTATCTTCCGAGGGATTTTCGATATAATCGTATATTATGGAGTTTCCGTATGTGTCTGTAATGGAATCAAGATTCCACATGCTTGTGAAACTTTCCCAATCTAAGAATATGCCTTGATTAGCTGCTAGTTCAGAATTTTGGTTATAACCGAAACGATAGGTTGTTCCCTCTTTTGTCTTTACTGTCCAATATTCATTGTTTTGATTATTGGCACCAGTTTTCTTTTCTATTCTCAAGTATTGTTCTACTTCTGTATGATACTTACCATTAGAATAGATAAGTTTCACATCTACACCATTAAAATGAAGTTTAAATACGTCATCAGCAGTATTTGATAGAGTTCCTTTTACGTCTCTGTAGATATAGTTGTTGTTTAGACTCCATGCAGTTCCCAAGATACCTATCAATGCGGTTTGTTGATGGTTGTAGCTTAATGCGATGCTTGGGACTAAACCATTTACACCAGGTGGAACAGCAATAGGGTAGCCATAAGATGCAGAACCAGTAAATAGGTCTGCTGCAAATGCTCCGCTTGAGGTGTATTGATTCATCAAGTTACTTGATAAGTCTTTTACCATGTTGTGATCTGAGATTGCTGTTGGTGTTTGTGCAAAAGCTAGTGGAGTTAATGTTATTAAGAATACTAAGAGAATGGTTAATGTTTTTTGAATTGGTGTTTTATTCATTTTGTTTTTAAATCTTTTAAAAATTTATTATCTATTGATTTTATCTTTTTCAGTCTTAGTTGATTAGCTGCTTTGAATACTGGGGAATTACCTTGAAGAATGTCCGTAGCATATTTCTTGAGATTATTGGCTAGATATACAACCACTTTTTCAACTAGATGATGATCTTTTATTAACTCTTTTCCATCTGGGGAATATTCTTCATGAGAAGGATTCTTTGCTTGAATAATATAGTTTAAACCATATGTTACGCCTGTTTCTCCTGATATCAAGGGTATTGAATTATTCTTTAATTCATGTATCTCAACCCAAATTCCTCCGGGCGTGAAGTTTATACTAATACCTATCTCATTATTTTGGTAATAGATGTAGGTGCCAAATACATCTTCTTTAATTTTTATTAACTTACTTTCATATTCAGTTATTAAAAAATTAAAATATTTTTTCACGTATTTAACAAACTGCTCTTCTACATTTACTTTGGTTTTCTTATTTTCCATGAAATTCACCCTTCATTAGCTAATACTCTTTTGTATGGGACTTCTTTTCCTGATTGAAATGCTCTTTTGATAGCAGCTCTTTCTGCAGGATAATAGGGTCTATGAGTTAGACCTGGATCTGGACCCAAATCTTCAAATACATAACCTTGCCGTATTTTTTTGGTTACCCAGTTAACGTTATTTCTAACTGCTTTGTCTGTACCAATCTCAC
>JAYEIZ010000309.1:0-1639 GCA_034660355.1 Nanobdellota archaeon | reverse complement strand
AATCTTACCATCTTTAGCAATCTTAACGCCTGTTATAGCGATAGGTTGAATAGCAGCAATTAGTTCTGCAATTTCTTTTTTCTCGTCAACTTCATTCCCTGTTACACCATTAACTTCTGTCATTTTAAACTCCTGTTAGTATAGGCCTTATCGCCAATAGAACCGCTACACTTACATAGGGTAGCAAAACTTTCATATCAATCTCATGGACGGAAACGGAAACGGCATCATTCCCACCTTCCATTATAATATAATTTTCATACAGCTTTTGTTTAATTGCAACAGGTAATCTGCCTTCTGCAAGAAGTATATTGTATCCTTGTTGGAATTGCTCTGTTCTAAATGTTTCTGGTTTAATCATTTTCATTTCTTCCCCCTAATAGTTGACTCATTCATATAGATATGGAACATTTTTTTATTGAAATCAGGCAACTCTTCTTTCTCTAATGTTGGATGAGTACATAATATCAATGATAAAAGTAAATCATTATCTGCCTTTGCTTCTAATACTTTAATCTCTAACTCTGTAAGCATTGCATTTCTAGTCTGTGACTCTCTTTGTAATTGTTCTAAACTCATTTTCCAGATACCTCCTTTAACTTTGCCCTATATAGATTCCACTCTCTCTTTGTTTCATTTCCCCAAGGTAATGCTTTGATATACATATAAGAGATATTCTTCCATAGCTTACCTTTATGCGTACCTGTCTGTACTACTTTCCATTCAGGTATTTTCCATCGTTCTTTTTTAGCTATTCCATCAATTAAAATAGATGCTTCCTGTTTGGTAACATTGGAATTAATTTCATATCTCTTTAGAACCTTGATTTGAGCAGGCGTAGCTTTTGCCTTACTATACTTATATGGTTTACATATAGGCATATCCTTCATAACGTCCAGTAAGTCTTCTGGGAATTGCTTATTAATTACCATAGAAGATAGGTTAGTTAATCCTTTACGTTCTATTTCCTTTGCCATGTTGACAACATCTAATGTCCATCTTCTCTTAACTTCTGTTAGTAAACTATAATCAAGGTCACTCATATAATCATCATTACTCTTCTTTCTATTTGCACCAAGGAGAGTATTGTTCATCTTAATCCATTTACCCTCTTCTAGTTTTGGTGTTTTAGAAGCAGCATAGACAATACACTTGGTTTTATTTATTTCAGGGCATATTCTAAGCCCTCTACCTACCCTCTGAACGTAGCTAACAACTGAATCAATAGGATAGGGCATGTATATCACTTCAACATTAGGAGAATCAAAGCCTGCTGTTAAGACGTTGACTGTAGTTAGAACCATGGGAGATCCTTTTTTGTTTGACCTAAACTCATTCAAAGTTTTATCCCTGCTCTTGCCTGTATATTCTGATGTAATAGCTATGGAATTTATTCCTGACATATCAAATAATTGAGCTACATCCTTACACTCTTCTATGGTTTTCAGGAATATAATTGCTTTCTGTCCTTTATGATTCTGATTATATGAAGCTAGGATAGATGCGTATAGATCCTCTTTATCCAATGGATTAACGTCTAATATTTTTAATTCAGGTGGAACGCAATAACCTAGATCAATTAGCTCCTGTGATGATAGAGTATAGGGAACATCATCAAAGTATTCTGTTATTAATTTAT
>JAYEIZ010000308.1:0-1641 GCA_034660355.1 Nanobdellota archaeon | reverse complement strand
GGGGTTGGTAAGGAGATTGAATCGAGCTAATTTGGTTGATTAAGGGCACAATAGTTTACTGGGGCGAATCAAAGCCAAAAAGCAAAGATTTTTGCTTGTAGTCTCACGACTACATTCGGAGATACTGGTTAATGACAAAAGATTTATAAAGCATTTATCCATTTCTTTCTTCCATGAAAATAGAAGCTTCAAATAGGGTAAAATCAATCGGAAGTTATGCTTTTGCAGATGTAGATAATGAAGTTGCTAAATTGAAGAAGGTTGGCATAACTCCTATTGACTTTGGAGTTGGCGATCCAAAAAGCCCTACACCTGGGATAATAAGGAACTATCTAAAAAGGTCTGTTGATAAAAGAAAGGAATCTGGGTACCCTAGCTATGTTGGTGATCTAGATTATAGGGAAACTATAGCAAAATGGACAAAGGAAAGATTTAATGTCGAGTTAGATCCATCTAATGAAATTACCTCGACAGTCGGTGCAAAAGAGGGCGTTTTTAATTTTCCTGAAGGTTTCGTTAATCCTGGTGATATTGTAATAATGCCTAATCCTGGCTATCCGCCTTATGAGCGAGGTACATTATTTGCAGAAGGCAAACCTTATTTTTATCCATTACTTAAAGAGAATGGTTTTTTGCCAGATTTAGAGAAGATTCCTTCTGATATAAGGAAAAAGGCTAAATTGATGTGGATCAATTATCCTAATAATCCTACCGGCGCTCTTATTTCAAAAGAGAAGTTGAAAGAGGTAGTTGATTTTGGAGCTGATAATGATATTATAATTGGATCTGATGAGTGTTATACAGAGATTTATTTTGATAAAAAGCCAATATCTATACTCGAGATTAGTAAGGAGAATGTTTTTGTTATACAGAGCTTATCAAAAAGATCTGCAATGACTACTTATAGGGTAGGGTGGGTTGCAGGTGATTCAAGAATTGTCGATATTTTTAAAAAAGTAAAGACTAATGTCGATTCTGGAACGCCAACATTTATACAGGACGCTGCGAGTGCTGCCTTACTTGATGAAACACATGTTGAGCAGTTTAGGCAGGATTATAAGCAGAAGAGAGATATGATGGTTAGTGCTTTAACTTCAGTTGGATTAGAGAATTGTTCTCCTAAGGCTGCTATGTATATATGGCAGAAGGTTCCTTCTTCAATGAGTTCTGTTGATTTTGCAAAAAAGCTACTAGATAAAGACGTTGCAATCGTAACAACACCTGGAAACTGGATATCTAACGAAGTAGATAATCTAAATCCAGGAGATGGCTACGTAAGGTTCGCCCTAGTTCCAACAATAGCAGAAGTAAAAGAAGCTGCAAGTAGGATTAGGAAGTTAAAGTTCTAAATTATCTAGAGGTTGCAGTTATAACTCCATGTGGTCGTACATAGGATATAGATTTTGTTGTTGCCTCAAGAACAGGTCCTGCTGGTGCTTTAACATCAAAATATTCATCATCAAATCCTAGATTATAAACATTACCTACTCTAAAATCTCCTGAAGGACAAGTCTTTTTTGCCAAAAACAACCTGTGTTAAGGGAGTTGTCAGGTATTTTTACTTTTGTTATGCTGTTGGTCTGCATAACTTATGGCTTTGTCTGAAAGGGTTAGTTAAAGGGACACCATTAACTGTGTTAA
>JAYEIZ010000307.1:4073-7542 GCA_034660355.1 Nanobdellota archaeon | reverse complement strand
CGTTTATCTTCATATTAGTTTATGTATTGTCTTCAAGTGGGAATACTTTATTTGTAACGTATGTATCAATATCGTTTTTGATATATCCATGTATCTTCCTAATATGGTTCTCAAATGTAATTATGAACTGGTTAAAATCAAACTGGAAACAAGCAAAGATAAATGTGGAGGAAAAATGAAAACTAAAGATTTCGTTATAGTAATGTTGTTTATATTTCTAATGGCGGTAACATTTTATTCAGCATTTCAGATTAAGCTTTATGTGATAAATCAGAAAGCTGACAAGCTTGCAATCACATTATCACAGGTGAATAAGATGCTTAATACAGATAATCAAGTTGTCTTACAAATTAATGATATTCTGGGTGAGACAGGATATTCTCATTTGAAAAGAATAACTAAGGAGGGTAAAAATGAATGATCGTGGTAGTCAGTTAAATCGGGCAAGATTGGTTGAGATTGCAAAGCGTGAATTTCACCGAGAGTTCAAAGAAAAAATCAAAACACAGGTTATTAATTTTTTAGCCGTAGAAATAGATAGTCTTGCCGAAGATATTGCAAGCTCTATACAATTTAAGGTTAATGAAAAAGCGAATAACTTTGGTATCAATGCAGAGATAATAATATCTTGCTTAATTGGAAACGAGTTTAATAAAGAAATTGAGAAGGAAGGTAAAGATGAATAATGTAGAATTGAAGTTTCCCAACGATTTGCACAATTTTAAGCAAGCGTCAAAGAGGAGAAACAGGCAGGGAGAGCATAAATATGTTTGTGAATCTTGCGGGATAATAGGCTGGGTGAGACCTGATACTGATACTATCTTAATTAAGAAGGGTAATAAAGATGCCATCGAAAACTGTAGTAATGCAGAAGAAGGCAAAAAAACAAAGGCAACGATCGAAAACAAAAATATTGGCTTAAAAATTGTTCTAAAAGCTGATATAGTTCTTGGCGATTTCACCGCAAAGAAAGGAACAGAGCATACCGTAGTTGAGTGCCCTGATTCACATAAAAAGGAATACAATCTTGATACTTGGATTAAAGTGCAAGATGAGTTTGTACGGTTATTTGAAGGGGAATATGAGTTTGTAGTTAAACATGACGATGATGGTGTTGTTATTGAAGAAGAACCGATAACTACTGAAGAGATTGAAGTTGAAGAAGAGGTTTCTGAGCATGAAGAGGTTGTAGAAAACTCCGATAAACAGGTTGATGAACATATTGAGGATGTAGAAGAAGGATCTCAGGAAATTGGAGTTGCAAAGGATAAAACATCTCCCGATAAAGTTGAAGATGTTGAGGACAAAACCTATGATAACCTCAAAAAGAAATCCGGCGTTGTTCTTTCTACTGTTCCTGATGAGTTCAAAGATGGTAAATTCAATCTTGAGAATGATGATAAGATCGATTATGGTTTTAGAATGGCAGAGGCAGAGCATAAAATTTTCCAATTCAATCAAGATTTGAAAAGAGAGAAGAAGAAATTCAAAGATCTGATTGATGAACAGCAAAAGGTAGTAGATGATCTCGGAAGTGCTATTATTAATGGCTTTGAGTTCAGAGATATTCTTTGTGAGCTTTACCTTGATTATGATAAAGGCAAAAGATTATGGAGAGACAAGGCAAATGGCAATGTTATCAAAATAGAGGATATGAAACCAGAAGATTATCAGATGGATTTCCAATATAAAGAAGAGGAGGATGGAGATGATAGATAGTGATCATATGGTATTGAGACTACTTATGTTCTCAGTTGAAGCTATATTAGATGAGAAAGATACCTTTTCAAGTAAAACAAGCTCTGCATTAAGAGAATATGCAGACAGGATAGATAAAACAGGTGGTAAAGAGCTTGATAAATTTATGTCAAAATCAGGGTGTCAAATTAAAATGTTTCATACAATGTGTAGTAATAACCAGGAGGAAAACGATGAGCACAAAAGAAATGACAGTAACGAGTAACGATCCTATAGTTCAATCTGTTCAGACAAGGATCAATGAGCTTCAGAAAAATGAAGGGATTCAAATTCCAGATGGGTATAGCCCACAAAATGCCCTGATCAGTGCAATGCTAATTCTAAAGGGCACAAAAACAAGGGATAAATCACCGGTATTAAGTGCCTGCAGTAAGGAGAGTATTCAAAATTCACTTTTGGATATGGTAATTCAGGGGTTATCTCCGGCTAAAAATCAAGGTTATTTTATAGCTTATGGTCAGAAGCTGAAATTTATGAGATCATATTTCGGAACAATGGCGGTTGCTAAAAGATTGGCAGACATAGAGTCTATTGTTGCTACAGTTGTTTACAAGGGAGACACTTTTGATTTCCACATTGAGGGTGGCGAATATGTAGTAGATAAACATACAACCACTCTGGAGTCGTTAGATGGCTCATTTGTGGCTGCTTACTGCATTATAAAGTTAAAGAGTGGTTTAGTTCATACTGAAATAATGACAGCTAAACAGATCAAAATGGCGTGGTCTAAAGCTAAAACCCAAGCTGTTCAAAAAGAGTTTCCTGATCAAATGGTTAAGCGAACTGTTATAAATCGTGCTGCAAAGTACTTTATCAATACTTCGAATGACTATGATCTTATTGTTGGTTCTTTCCATAGATCTTCAGGACAGATCGAGGATTCAGAGCTAATAGAGCAGAAGCAGGTAGAAATAACCCCTGATGAAGAGGTAGATATGGCTGTTGAAGTTGATGAAAAAGAGCCTGAGCCTAAAACAGAAAAGGTAAAGGAGCGAGTTGCAGAGCGTAAATCTAAGCCTGAACCTGAACCTAAAGAAGAAGAGTGGGAAGTTGCTAAGAAAAAGCTAAATGATAAATTTAAGACTTTCGAGCGATTAGGGAAAGATGATAAAGCTGGTCTTAAGAAAGAACTTGATGCCATTAGTGATATGGATGGAGCATCTTTATTTGATAGTAAGGTGATGATGATCGGATATCTTAATAACTTAGAGGAAGATGTGAAGGTATCTCCTGAAGATGCTAAAGATCGTATGCGGGATATTGTGCGATGTGAAACTAAGGATCGTTCTATACAATTACAGCGTGAGCTTGCTGCATTGGATAAATAATTATGATTGGCAGAGAATCCCCGAAAAAGAACCGGCAGTGGGTTAGATGATGGGAGTACAGTTAAACTTAATGGTACATTTCTCTGTCATATTTTTAGTGAGGTTAAATGAATATTACTAAAGCAAGAAAGAAGAGTGAGAGAAAAGTCCCGAATAAAAGAGTGGTTAGAGAAAGGGTTAGGGTCAAACCAAAGCCAAAGCCAAAGCCAAAGCCAAAGCCAAAGCCAAAACCTAAGAAAGTAAAAGCTAAGCCTAGGCCTAAACCAAAGCCTAAACCTAAAAAGGTAGAGCCTGTTGAAGTGGTTGAGGAAGAGATAATGGTTGAGGTTGCTGTTGAGATAGAGCCTGAGCCTAAAGAAAAGCCCAAACCAAAACCTAAGCCG
>JAYEIZ010000307.1:0-3973 GCA_034660355.1 Nanobdellota archaeon | reverse complement strand
GCCTAAACCAAAGCCTAAACCTAAAAAGGTAGAGCCTGTTGAAGTGGTTGAGGAAGAGATAATGGTTGAGGTTGCTGTTGAGATAGAGCCTGAGCCTAAAGAAAAGCCCAAACCAAAACCTAAGCCGAAGGAGAGGGAAAGAATCAAACTTCCTGGCGGTGAAATGCAGGTTGTTGAGGATCTCATTAATAATATAGATCCTGATGATTTGGATAACACTCCGGTATTTCAGTTTGGGAAAAATCGTAAAACGAAAAATTCAAGTTATGATTTCTCTGATAAAGTTAGAGCTGTATTGATTATGAGGGCATTCTCTTTTGATAATAACGGTAAACTTGTACCTAATATTTTAGGGGTAGAAAGGCTGACAGGCATTAATAGTAAAACCCTTAAGGCTTGGTGGTCACAGAGAGCTGAGATCATAGGTAGTTCTACATCAGTTGTTAGTGAAATTCAGAACATAGTTCTTTATGAGCTGTCCTTAGTTCTTTTAAAGGCTACAACATTGATAAAAAACAGGCTGGATTATAACGGAGATAAGGAAAAAACCGAGAATCTCATTAGGATAGTAGATAAAGTGGTAAATAAGCTGGCAATTATAGGTGGTATGCCAACGCAAAGGAAGAGAGTTGACCATCATCACCATTTACCAGTTCAGGCTTTACCACCAGCAGATGCGGATTAAAAAGGGAGAAATTATGACACACAAAGACAAATTACGCACTGGATATTCAAAAAAATTTGCAGATGGATGGAAAAAGATTCAGGAAAATGATCCCAGAATAAAGTGTAAAAATAGATGTGGAAGGATGATCTCTAATTTCCAAGCAAAGCACAATGACGGTATGTGTAGAGTTTGTGCAGCAGCAAAGAAAAGAAAATAATCATGAATGCCAAACGACAGATATTAAAAGGTTTTATAATACCAGGAGATCCAAAGCCTAAAAAAAACAATCCTATTCCAATTATTTACAGGGATAAGAAGAATCCGTGGAAACAGTTCTTTAAGCATATGGAGAAGGGCTATAGGATTTTAATTATTCCTTCAGCTATATTCACTAAATATCAAAAGCAAGCATTGATTCATATCCCATACTACAAGAAACCTTTTGAAAGGATCAATCTCAGGGTGTTGTATTATCGGGAAACTAAGAGAAAAATAGACTTAGTTAATTTACTTGAGGCAACCTGCGACATTTTAGTAAAGGATGGCATCATTGTAGATGATGACAGTAAATGCGTTGTTAGTACCGATGGCTCAAGGGTGTTTTACGATAAACATAATCCCAGGGCAGAGATTTATATTGAATCAGCAGAACCTATTCCGGACGAACAGCTTGATATATTTAAGAAAAAGGTGAAAGTTCATGTGAGATAATGTGGGGCAACGCCACGAAGGAACTCATCTTGCTTTGCTCACTGTGGGTTGCCTTGTTATACGCATAAATTAAGGAGGAATAAAAAATGGAATTATGTCCGAGATGTGAGTCGATAGAAATAGAATCAAATACACCAAGAACTGTATATCATTGTGGGTCATCTGATTATGATCAAAGACCTAATACATTTAAACAAACTAAAAAGTGTAGGAGATTAGAGAAAAAAAGAGCAAGGGTGTTACTTGAAGAATTAAAACCAATAAAAAGTTTAAATAATAAACTTTATGACTAATGCGTATAACGGCTGAACGCTTTTACGTAGTGAAAGGTTGGCTGTTATGGACATAAAAATAGCCCTCAATAAAGAGGGCTTTTCTTTTGCAAGATGTTAATATTCCCTTAAGATACGAGTGAAACTAAAATTCATTTTCTCTAATGCTCCATCAACTTCATCCTGGTTAATACTAATGTAAACCATAGTTTGAGTAGTGTTAGTGTGTCCATAAAGTTCTGAGATAACCCTGATCGGGACACCTTTTTTCCACATTTGATAACCACCTGTCTTTCTTAATCCGTGACATCCAAGATGATCGATATTAAGCTGCTCACCATATTTCTTCATTCTTCTCCATGCAGTTTTGCGGTGCATAGGCTGAGAAGGATCAATGGTAGAATAAAAGAAATAATCACCTGGAGCCATCTCAAGTTCTTCTGCATATTTTGTTAGTTCTTCAGCAAAATCTCTGGGTAGTTTTATCCTTCGAGTTTTTTTTCTACTCCTTACAGTTGGTTTTTCGAGCTTATTTACACTCTTTTTTTCGATCACATCGAAATAATCCCTTACCTTACCATTTTGATCAAATATATCTTCGTACTTAATATCCAGCATATCTGAGATTCTAAGCAGAGTATTAAGAGAAAACAATATCAAAATTGCATCTCTTTTGTATCCATTATCAAGCACATATTGAATCAGCTCTCTTATTTTTCGGGGATCTCTGATAGGTTCCATTCTAACTGCCATTAAATTACCTCCCTAATGTACCTTTTCTTTCTTATTTTTACCACCTGATTTTCCCAGCATCTTCATCTGTATCTGCTTAGTGAAAGTTATGATCATATTAATTATCTCCAACATTCCTGCCAGATAGAGGTAAATCTCTGCGTTGGTGATAGGTTCATTTTCATTTGCGATATCGAAAACATATATCTCCTGGATAGGTACAAACTTTCTATTACCGTCCTTAGTTAGTATTCCGGTATCTTTAACCATTTTAATCTTAATATCCTTCTTACGATAGTCAAATTCAAGTTCGAATATCTCACAGCCGATATTCTTTCTCAGTCCTTTATTGATCTCTTTGATCATTTTCTTGTTCTCATTGTTTATCACTTTCTCCCTCCATTCTTTTTAATGCTTTCTTAACTAAACGAGCCGAATTAATATCCTCTCCGATCTGTTTTACTCTGCTTGTAAGTGTCTTAATATGCTTATCTATATCTTCAATTTTAGAAGTTGCTTTATATCCATGATTTGTTGCATCAACCCAGAAGCAGCCTTTTTTATAGCTCTCAGGTAGATGTTTCAGATCCTCACAATTAACAACTTTTTCTGCATTGTTTACAATTATATCATTTCTTAGAAAGTGAATGACTTTTCTAATTATAGGCTTCTTTGCAAGCTCTAATTTATCAGTTAAAAGCCAAACATCAATCATTAAAACAGTATTCTTTCTTCTCACATCTTTATTCCCATAGAGAAAGCGGAATAAATGATTGCACCACATTTTTTCTTCATCAGTAAATTTTGACGTTCTTTCTTTTGGTATTTCAAGATCTTTCATTTTACACCTCCAAAATTTGTATTATATGCCTGTGATGGATCTTTTTGAACATCCACTTTTTCAATTTAAGATATTTGCCCCTAATAAGTTTAATATCTTTTCCATACTCATATATCCAGGCTAAACCAGCTGCAACCGGAACACGATAATGCACAAGATACTTCTTCTTAGCATTAATCTTAATCTTCTGAAACTTATCTTTACTCATTACTACCCCCTTTTTGTTTCCCATAACAGGCATCTCCACAACGCTATCGCTAACGTGGCAGAACGCCGTTATGTGCAACTTGACGGTATTTCAATTTGATTGTTTTCATACATATATTGAACAAAGTTTGGCGGAATATACAATCTATCACCTAATTCAATTAATTCACGTTTTTGTTTTTTAGTTAAGCTATTCCAATTTCTTTTATTCATCTTGACCTCCAAGTTTTTAATTGGTTCTAACTCATGCCTTATTGCTCGTTTACATCTAAATCCATCAGCGAAACAGACAAACCAGAGATCTGTCTTTTTTCTCTTCTTAAATAACGATATTAATGTTGCTTCTCCTTCAACTCCATAATTATTAAATGGATCATAATAAATTGTTACCTTATCACCCGATTTATAAACTTTCCTGTTAGGCCGACCTCTCTTGTTCTTCAAAACACCTCCTCGTGTATATTGCCGATGATTTCCCACTCATTACCACAATCCATTAAAGCATTACCAAGTTGGCAAGTATCGTGAACAGAACCATCTCCA
>JAYEIZ010000306.1:0-7586 GCA_034660355.1 Nanobdellota archaeon | reverse complement strand
TTATACAGGTAAAGTAGGTGGAACATCTACGACTTTACCTTCAGCACAAAAAGTAGTTGTTGGTTCTACAAACTTAACTCTTACAAAATTGTTAAGCGGTCTAGAGATTCTTAATGGTAACGATATCGATCCTAGCGATCCTAAATATATCGTCATTAGTTCTGGTATGCTTACATCTCTTCTTAATACAACTGAAATCAAATCAGCCGATTACAATAGTGTAAAAGCTCTTGTTCAAGGTGACGTTGATACATTCTTAGGAATGAAGTTTATTAGAAGTGAGAGATTAGCCGGTGGTGCATCTACTCGTAAAGCATTACTCTTTACTAAGTCTGGTGTAGGACTTGCTGTTGGTAAAGATGTTATCAGTAGAATCACAGAAGAGAGCACGTTGCATTTCACTAAACAATTATATTTCTCTATGAGCATGGGCGCAAGCCGTCTTGAAGAGGATAAGGTTGTTGAGATTGCATGTAATGAAAGTGCTTAATTAACCATTTAACATAAAGGAGATAGAACCATGGCTACAGTTTATGGTGTAAATAAAACTAAGTATAAAAATGCTATAGGAGAAAACTTAGTTAACTCTGGCGTTAACAAAGGCCAAGTTTGCTATATGTATGATTCCTATGAAGCAAGTTCGTTAGCTGCAGCTTCTCTTATTGAAGTTTGCGACCTTATCCCTAGGGGTGCGGTGGTCACTAAGATTACAATTTTAACTGATAATCTTGGAGGTTCGGCTACAATTGATATTGGTGATGCTTTAGATGATGACCGATATGGCGCAGCGGTTGATATTTCTGGACAGGCAACAACTTATGTCTATCCGGAAGCCGCAGCAGCAGCTAGTATTGCTAACTATGGTTATGAGATTGTTGATACAGGAACAGCTTCAACATCTTCTAACCAATTAAAACTTCTTGTTAATACCTCAGCAGTTACAGGTACTATCAAGGTTGGAGTAGAATACGCTGTCTAAGTTAGTGGAGGGGGGAGCTCAAAAAGTTCCTCCCTCAAAACCTCAGGGCTATAGGAACTCTACAGATGAGGAGCAATACCTCTACTGTAAGACTTTTATACCTGAGATTGCGGGAACGTATAAAGGAACTTTAGTTATTTGCGGCGGCGGTAAAAGTATGTGGGAAGATTTGGCGCAGGCTCGTTCTTTGTTAGATGGGAAGCATTATGATATTATGGCGGTAAATATTGCAGGACTTTTTATTATGGGTTTAACGCATTTATTCTCATTACATTTTAAGCAAATTACCTATATTAAAAAGTTTCGAGATGTAGAATATGCCGGCGAGAAAAAGATTCTGGTTCATGGTATTAGAGAGTGGGAAGGCATAGATTATACTTGGTATCCTGCTATGATGGCAAGCACAAGCGGGTTTATGGCAGTTGTATTAGGGTGGTTATTAGGCTATAGGAAATTTATTCTTTGCGGAGTTTCGATGGATGGGTCAGGTTATTTTTATAAACCAACTTTTAATGCAACATTTGATGATAAATATAGGCGGGAAGAAATTGATAAAATGAAAAATAAGTTTGGAGAACAATTAAAAAGTATGTCAGGAAGAACAAAAGATGTGTTTGGCGCTCCTGATAAAGAATGGATAAGGAGTTCTTATGTCTAATTATGATGAAGTAGGTATAAATAACCTTGCATTAACAATGCTTTCTACGTCTCGAATATCATCGTTGACAGAAGATTCTGAGAACGCTAGAAAATGTAATGCTATATATGAGATGACGCGAGATAATTTATTGTCGCAACATTATTGGAATTTTGCTTTAAAAGAAGCATCTCTAGCTTCAACAGGCGATACTCCAACTGTTGAGGATTGGTCTTATATTTATCAGTTACCCACAGACTGTATCACTATTGTTTATCAGTATGATGATTATCCTTATGCGGTTATAGGAGATAAACTTTATTCTAATGATTCAACGGCTGTAATTCGCTATGTTGCCAAAACAACAAATCCTGTATTATTCTCTAAAGGTTTTGTTATCGCTCTTGCAACACGTCTTGCGGCAGATTTAGCTTATGGCATTACACAGAATGCAACCTTGTCAAAGGCTATGGAAGCCAAAGCACAGATAGCTTTAAAAGAAGCAAAGTGGACAGATGCTCAGCAAGGACAAGGAAATGTGCCTATAGGTTCTTCATTTATAGATGAAAGAGGTCAATAATGGGGTTCTCTACTAAAGGAGTTCAAAATTGGGCTGGCGGCGAGGCGAGTCCTTCATTAAGAGGAAGATCAGACGTTTCTCAATATGACGCTGTGGCGGAAACAGTAGAGAATCTTCTAGTCACTCATTATGGGTCGGTTCTAAAAACACCCGGAACAAAGTATGTTGCTAGAACTAAAGATATGAGCAAGGCCACGAGATTGATTCCCTTTATATTCTCGACCGGCGATTCATATATGCTTGAGTTTGGACACAACTATATAAGGATATTTCAAGGTGGAGGTTCTATTGTAGAAACTGCCGTGAATATCTCGGGTGCTACAAAAGCCGATCCTTGCGTAGTTACTACTGCCACAGCCCACGGATATTCTAATGGAGATGCTGTAGACATAGAATCCGTAGGCGGAATGACAGAGTTAAATAATAAAAGATATTTAGTAGCAAGTGTAACTTCTAACACATTTGAACTTCAAGATGAAGATGGAGTGGATATTGATTCTTCAGGATATACAACTTATACTTCTAGCGGAACTACAGAAAAGATACACGAGATTACAACAACTTATGCTTCTACAGATTTAGATGACCTAAAGTTTGCTCAACAAGCAGATGTTATGTATATTACTCATCAAGACTATCCATTAAAGAAGCTCTCGAGATTTGCTTCAACAACGTGGACTTTTGCCAATATAACATATGATGATGTTGATTTTCCTCCATTCTTATCTATAAATACTTCAGCAACGACAATTACACCCTCAGGAACGACTGGCGCTATAACTTTGACGGCATCTACGGCTATATTTGATGCAGATCACGTTGGGGCATATTACAGAGTTCATATAGGTACAAAGCCGGATGGATATGCTTTAGTTACTGGATATATTGATTCAACTCATGTTTATGCAACAGTAAAGAGCACATTAGGCGGAACAAGCGCGACTGATAATTGGTATGAGGGCGCATGGTCTGCTTATCAGGGATATCCTAGTGATGTTAAATTTTATGAGCAAAGACTTTATTGTTCGGCAACAACAAAAAAACCTTTAACTGTTTGGGGTTCGGTTCCGGGCGCTTATGATGATTTTTGGATTCCTGCTTCCGGAGAAACAACGGCTGATGATGACGGACTTTCTTTTACTATTGGCTCAAATCAGGTTGATAGAATACTTTGGATGTATCCCACAAGCACATTAGATCTCGGTACAGCAGGTGGCCCGTTCACTTTCTCCTCCGGTTCCTCTACTTCTCCAGTGACACCTACCAACGTTAATGCTAAACAAGGCAACGAAGATGGTGCTTCCAGCGTGTCACCTGTTCGTATCGGGTCTTTTTTGTATTATGTGGAAAGATCAGGCAAGATTCTCGGGGAACTTGCGTATAGTTTGGATTATGATGTATTTGAAACTGATGATATGACTTATCTCTCGGATCACATTTTAGGTAATGGAGTATCTGATATGGCATTACAGAGATATCCTTATAATATTCTCTGGTGCGTGAGAACGGATGGGGTTATTTCTACATTAACTCGTCAGGCGAAAAATCAGATAAAAGGCTGGTCTAGGCAGGTTTTTGGCGGCACAGATACTGAGGCGGAGAATGTTGGCGTTATTCCTAATGGCGTAGAAGATCAAGTCTGGCTAATTATTAAAAGAACAATTAACGGATCAACAACAAGATATATAGAGTATGTTATGCCCCATGACTTTGGAGATCAGCAAGATGCTTTCTTTATTCAGAGTGGATTGACTTATGATGAGGCTGTTACTATTACAGATGTTTCTGTAGCTGCATCAGGCGGAACAATTACTGTGACGGCGGCTGGGCATGGCTTTTCTAATGATGATAAGGTAAGGATTGTTGATGTAGGAGGGATGACAGAACTTAATGATAACTATTATTATGTTGCTAATTCGACTTCAACAACATTTGAGCTTGTTGATTCTGATGGAGATGATATTGTTGGGACAAGCTATACAACTTACACTTCTGGTGGGGAAGTAAGAAAGTGTGTTACGACTATTTCAGGATTTGACCATTTAGAGGGCGAGACATTAAAAGTTTTAGCAGACGGAGCAGTTTTACCTGATGTTACTGTATCCTCTGGTTCTATTACTATTTCTTATTCTTCCGCGATTGTTCATGCCGGAATAGGTTATACGTCCACTCTAAAGACTATGGATTTAAACTCAGGGTCTGTGTCAGGTTCTTCGCAGGATAAAGTTACTCAGATATCTAAAGTTTTTGTTAGGTTTAATGAGAGCTTGGGTTGTACTGTAGGAAACGGAACAGTTATGGATACTATTGTATTTAGGAAATGGGGCGATTCTATGGATCAAGCCCCTTCGTTATTTACAGGAGATAAAGAAGTTATGTTCCCTAGTGAACATGTTAAGAATAAATATATATATGTTGAACAAACACAACCATTACCACTTCACGTTCTTGGTCTATTTCCTAGAATGTTAGTGTCGGAATAGGAGACATTATGTCCGTTTATAGTATGGATGGAAACACTAATATTTCTTCCGGCGTAGGATCTTTTGACGCCAGCAAGATTCAAAGTTCTGGAGGCGGCGGAGATGGATTTGGCGCTTTACTTGCGTTTTCTAAAGGAATGAGTTCATTTGGCGAGGCGCAGGAATATCAGGGAATGGCTACTTCCTTAGATTATCAGGCGGATTATCTTGGATTACAAGCCGAACAGGTTCTTGTTACTTCGGATATTGTTACTAAGAGAATGGAAGAGCAGGGCAAAAAAGTTTCTGGAACTCAGATGGCTTTATATGCCAAGAGTGGAGTGACCTTTGAGGGTTCTCCGATGTTAGTCTATGCGGAGTCAGAAAAGAATATTAGACATGATATTTTATTAACACGACTTAATTATGTTCAAGAAGCAAATAGGCTTGGATTTGCAGGATTAAATAAGAAGATTCAGGCAGGTATTGCGCGAACTAGAGCTGTCCAGAAGTATGGTGAGGGAGTGCTTAATATGGCTACCTCGGCTTATTCTTCTGGTTTGATAGGAGGAAGTTGATGAAGATACCAGAATATACATCTAGAGTGACGCCAGCTGCTCCTAGCGGAAATCAGATTAGTTCAGATTTATTTACAGCCGGTGGAAAGAATATGGCTGAGCAAGGTAAGAAGTTAGAGGCTATAGCTCAGAAGTTTTATAATTTGAAGGTTCAGAGAGAGTCAACAAAGGCCTCAAATGATCTTAATATGGAACTTACTAATCTTGAGGTTCAGGCGACCAATGATAAAGATCCGGATAACTTTAACTATTATGTAACCCAGCGAGATAAAATTGTTTCTAAATATTCTAATGTGATATCTGATAGGGCGGCTAAGGCACGGTTTAGTCAGCAGGCACAGTTGGCGGGATTTAATACTATTTCTAAGATTCAGGCAACTAAGCGTAAGCAGAGTATTGAAGCACAGTTTTATGAATCAGATAGAAAATTAGAGGTGTCAGAAGCTTCGTTTGTAGCAACTACAGATCTTGTTGAAAAAAAGATTTTACAAGAAGGGGTTTTAAGGACAATAGATGAAAATGTAAAGAATGGAATTTATAGTCCAGTACAAGGTATGGCAAGACGTACTCGAGTGAAAGAAGCTTGGGAAAAAAAGTGGCAGACAAATCAGGTACAAGCTATTCTTAATAAAGATCCTGACCTTGCTGAACAGATGATTGTTAATGGAGATTTTGGAGAGTTTACTCCTGATGAAAAAGCTAATTGGCTAAGGATAATAGAGCAGAAAAGGAAACAAATAAAAGCGGAGAGAAAAGCTAAGGTTGATGCTATTAGGAAAAATACTTTAGATCAATTAGATCAGAAATTATTTAAAGAGACTCTTGAAATCTCTGATATTGAAACAGCTTCTAAAATACCTGTAGAAGATGGCGGAGTTCAAAAGAAGGAATTAGTTACAAGAAGAAATACGTTGCTTTCTTCTCAAAAGAAATCGCTAGAATATATTATGGAAAATAATCCTGAGGCTGAAGAATATATAAAGATTACTGATAAAATATTGACTAAGTCTACTGATTTAGCGATGGCTAGAGAATTAATTATTGAGGCTTATGGTGACGGGGTCATCAGTAAAGAAGAGTCTGAGTCTATGACAAAGGTTGTTAAACATTTAAAAGATATGCAATGGAATCAAACAACAGGGAATATTTTTATCAATGGGTGGAAAACCCTTAAAGCATGGGCAGGCAAAACAAACAAGTCTACTGATGAAACTGTTGGGATGTTGAGACAATTTCTTCTTGAATCAACTAAGGACAATGCAAATCCTATTAAGATCAGCACAGATTTAATAGATATAAAGAAAAAAGAAGCTTATCCTCAATATAATAATTGGGAGATAGGCAAGTCCTATGGTTCAGCTATAGGTTCTATTAAGGTAACAGGTATAGATGATGACGGAATGCCAATAGTGGAGATAATAAACAAGCCAAAAAGCGAGAAATCAAAAGATGTCGGATCAGATAAATAATAAGTCTAAAAAGACAATAGCGGAAGCACTTACTGCTATAACTGTTGATACTGAAGGTCTTTTACCAAATCAGACTCCGATAAGAGATACAAAGCTATCTGTTGGAGGAAGAGATACTTCAAGGTTTAAAAATACAGTTCTTGGCGAAGAAATAGATTGGCAAGCTCATACAGATGCTCCTAGCAATAGGAAGAATTTTTATTATGTCAAGAGCGAAGAATCTCGCAATAAAGCAATTAACAAACAATGGTCTAGATATTTAAACTTGCAGACTCAGGTTGAAGGACTAAGTCCAGATACAACTTTGCGTGAAGTAATTGGGATATTCGACAAACAAAATCCTCAGAATAAAGAAAAGTTAATGGAGAAACAAGGGTTTGATTTAGATGCTAAGATAAAGGATTTAGAGGCTAAAGCTCCAACTCAAGGCAGATTAGATGAAGTAGTTAATATTTTCAATATATTCGATGTAAAGAATGCTGAAGCGGCTGAAGTAGCTACTACTGGAAGGCTGGATGAACTTACCTTTGCTCAGAAATTTTTGTCTTCTTCTTTTGGAGATAAGATGGTTGGGATATTGACTGGAGACATGTCTTTAATAGAGACTGAAGAATTTAGCAAGGAACATCTAAATGAAATGTTAAATACGCCAGATAGAATGTTAAGTTTAGCTAAGATGGTGGGAAAATATATAATTCTTATTACGAATCCATCTGCCATGCCTTTATCTAGTCTTATCCCCGAAATGACAGGAGAAGATATTCAAAAGATAGCTTCTGTAGTTAGCACTGCCACAAAACCTCTTTCTAGGTTATTTGGAAGCGTTCAGGAAGGAGCTGGTGCTTTGTTAACAGGTAAAGGCTTTGAAGCGTCAGCACAAG
>JAYEIZ010000305.1:0-1663 GCA_034660355.1 Nanobdellota archaeon | reverse complement strand
TTAAACTTTATTTAAAAATTATACAGGAGACATTATGAAAGAAAGAGAAAGCGTTATAGACGGCAGAATTATTGACACAAAAAAGTTCCCAATCATAGATAGAAAAGTTAAGGAATGGTTTTTAGAAAATCACGAGGTCGGTGACAATTGCAAAACATGGCACAAGTTTAACAACAAATTTTACCACCGTATTTATCGTGGAAAAGATGTAGGGTTTATTAATCTTGTCTTGCAGAAGCAGAAAGAATTAGTAGATGAAACTAACTCACTCATTAAAGAATTAAACAAGGAGCAATAAGATGCAAAACCCAAGTGATATTTTCGGTGATATATTGGCAGTAATGTCAGTTCTATTTGTTATCTTTCTAATAGGATTCAAAGCTGTTGATATGTATTTAGGGAACAAACAACATACTGCATGGAAAAGGGAATATGAAAAGGAGGAAGCAAGGTTAAAAAAATGACAGATAAAGTATTTACAGCAAGAGAATTTATAGAAACATTTAAGATGCCACGTTTATCTATTGCAATAAGTTCAGTAGGCATCAAAAAAATATTTAACGAAAGAGGGGTGGATGTAAACAAAGATGATGAGATAAGATTGTTTAAACACAATGACTTAGTTTTCGCAATCAAATACAAAAAGAAATATCTTGATATAGACATGACTATTCACGTGCTATATGTTGATGATTATATTAATCACAAATTTTTAAATACAATGAAAGGTTTTTTATGAAATTTAAGAAAGCAGATAAGAAGGGTTCGTTTTTAAGGATGGCATTAGCTGGTCCTGCAGGAAGCGGTAAGAGTTATACATCATTAGAGGTCGGTAGATTTCTTGGTAAAAAAGTGGCGGCTATTGACACTGAACGTGGTAGTTTAAGTAAATATGCAGATAAGTTTGACTTCGATGTAATGGAGCTTGAAAACTATAAACTAACTACATACATAGAGGCAATTAAATTGGCAGAAAAAGAAGGCTATGATGTGCTAATTGTTGATAGCTTATCTCACGCATGGTTTGGGGTAGGTGGTGCATTAGATGCAGTAGAAAAAGTAGCATCAAGAATGAAAACTCCCAACAGTTATACTGCGTGGAAAGAAGTTACTCCACTACAAAATGAACTCATTAATACTATCCTTAGTGTAAAATGCCACGTGATAGTTACAATGAGAACCAAGACAGAATACATAATGACAACTAACAGCAAAGGAAAAATGGCACCTAAAAAAGTAGGATTAGCTCCCATACAAAGAGATGGAATTGATTTTGAATTTGATGTGTTCGCTGATATGACCTTAGATAACGACCTCATCATAACTAAAACAAGATGCTCTCCTCTACAAAATGAAACATTCAGTAAACCAGGCAAAGAATTTGCAAGTATATTACTTGAATGGCTTGGTGAGGTAGAAGAAACTAAGGAACTACAAGGAGTTACAGCTATTGACGACACAGATTTTATTGATGCTAAACAAAGCAAAGACCTATGGAATCTTGCAGTCAAAACAGGCTATTCAAAAGAAGCATCTCTTAAATTATTGCTTGAACATAAGATAGGCTCATTCAAGGAAATTCCTATTGAAAAGCATGAGCTATTAAATTATGCACACTGTATGTATCCATTTGTTGAGTATAGAAGGGAGCGCCCTGCTAGAC
>JAYEIZ010000304.1:0-7595 GCA_034660355.1 Nanobdellota archaeon | reverse complement strand
AGTACAATTAATTATATCAAGAAACAGAAGTATGGTTCATTAAGTGTAGGAAATGGACAAAAAACACTAAGTAGCTTCGCAGCCTAAGCCGTAATGCCACCGTTCTCTGAACGGTGGTTCTTTACAAAAAAGAAAAAATGAAACCACTCAAAACAGTTAAACTCAAACTAACAGGATATTATGTTATTATAATTACTATATTACTCATTGCTTTACTGTACTTAGCAATAAAACAAGGTCGTCTAGGTTTTGTTGTTAATTAATAATTGCATAAACAAACAATATCACTGAAATAACCCAAGATACATAGCCAAAGATAACCAGAGAATGTTTAGAATTTCAATATTTAACATGAATCTTATCCAGCCAGTAAGCTGAGAATTTCCATACTTTATCTGTATGAAAAATCATAAGAAAGCCTGCTACAAAAAAGATTCCTGCCCTGATCATATTATGGGGATCCATAGTATAGCTTAAATTATTGATTAATATAAATTTATCTGAGAAATCTTTAAAATAGATGGCAAAGTTTTTATAGATTAATTGTTTTAAACAATATTAATGAAAAAAACAGAACCAAAGAAGTTAATGATGCTAGGCTTCTTCGTTGTACTCTTTGGTATGTTATTTATAAGTGCAGTCAAAGGAACTATTTGGTATAATGTTTATGGTGTTATGATAGTATTGGGAGCAGCACTTGCAATATTTAATTTCATCAAGATGAATAAGAAGTAAATGGTAATTTTATAAAACATTTCAAGTTTCTGCTGAGATTTAATGGAATACAGATTTGCACATGGAAGTGGGTCATTGCATTATGACCTAAGTAAGGGGAATGAGTTTGCTATTTTTAATGGCAGGAATTATAGCGGGTTTTCTAACCTGATCTACCTTTTGTTCAGTGTCAAGTTAAGATGGGAATTCTTGGGTAAGGAAAGATATACTATGGAAGGTACCATCAATGAAGCAGCATTTAAGAGAAGAAAAGTAATTTTAGAAGAACAAGAACAAGACATGAAGGGGCTAAAAGAGATATATGAAAAAGCTTTCTCTTCAGAAGAATATACTCCAAGATGTCTGGAGACAATTACAGAGAATGAACTGATAGAGGCACATATAGAAGGCGATAGAAGATTAGTGGGAAAGGCGCTTTTATATTTGTATGAGAGATATACAGGTGTAAGGCAGCTTAGTCTTCAAATTCCTTCAAAAACTTTATCAACTCTCGAGCTTTCTCAAACTCCATGAATTCTTTTTTAGTTATTGAAGGTAAATCTTTAGGTTTTTTGTTCTTGAATATTACCAATTTATCTGCATCCACTAGTTTAGATAATGAATCCAGTTCAGGCCGGGGTTTGTCGCCAACTCTAGTCAATATCAACTCTTTCTCTTTTTTTGCCATCACATCAAAAGGTGCTTTATGAGCTTCTGATGCTGAAAAACCTAATGAAGAATATTTTTTTGAGATATCTCCTTTAATATCCTGGATTAATTGGTGGGAGTGTTCAAAAACATTTATCTTGTCAAAGACATTATGGCCAAAGACCTGATAAATTCTTAGTGCTTTGTTGACAGAGACTTCTGATTCACCAGATTCGTATTTTTGTATCATACGTTTACTAACACCAACCTTGCGTGCAATCTCATTTAGGGAAATTCCTTCTTTCTCACGAATCTCCTTTAACTTATCTCCAATAACTTGTGCCTTTATGCCGCTATGGTCGCGCTTTACGAAGGGAAGTTTGTTGTCTATTGAATTCTTGAATGTATTAAGATTCAAAGTGTAAATGCCAAAGCGGGAATAGACAATATTGTCCTGCAGCTTGTCGCCTGCTTTTTCTGAGATCACTAATGGGCTTCCCATGATATAAGAACTTATCCTATCCATCTCTTTTGCGTATGTCTCGCTAACTGCGTTTGCATCATTAAGAACCTTAATTAAAAGAATAAACTCTTCTTTTCTTGCTAAGATATCAAATGCTGTTCTGGTTAGTGATTTAATGGTAAATCCTTTTTTTAGGAGAAAGATACATACTTGTTCAAGCAAGGATTGTTTCATATAGGAGAAAATAGTTTTATCTTTTTAATAAATCTTTTCATTGAATCTTATCTTCTTTTATTAACCTAAGAATTATCTCTTTATGTTTTTCGTGATTATTATCACAATCTTCTTTTATTTTTGAGAAATGAGATCTTATTGATTCTTCTGTCTCTCCAAAAAGTTTCATCCCTTCTTCTAATGGGATATCTTTTCCATGAAAATGGCAGAATTTTTCCTCAGGATCATCATATTCTATCTCGTTTTTTTCATCATCAACCCAGAAAGGATATAACTTACATAGAGCTGGCCTCTTATCACCCAATGTGCATCCTTCTTTATCTTTAAGGAAGAAACAATGTGAATTCTCTTTTTCTCTTAAGTGAATCTTAAAGTGTTTTCCATCAACTGTGATTAGGTTTTTCTTCCACCATTCTTCATTACCATCTATCTCATCCTCATCCCACTCGCCAGCAACTGCAAAGTCATCTAACTTATAACCTTGGGATTCTATTACTTTTATATCTTCAATTGTAACTGGAACACCCAGAGTACAGCAAGTCTCTCTCTTACCATTACATTCCTTACATATTTCCCAGCAAACCTTTTCAGTCATAAGTGAAGTAGTTCTAAATAGGTTATTTAAAAAGTTTACGGGATTTGAGTGTTGTTTGGGAAAATATTAAATAGTATTAATCTAAGGGCAATGGTATAATGATAATAACAATAGCAGGTATAGCTGGAAGCGGAAAATCAACAGTTGCAAAACTACTTGCTAAGAAGCTAAAGTATAAGCATTATTCTACAGGAGATTTTATGAGGGAGATGGCAAAAAGTAAAGGGCTTAGCCTGCTTGAACTAAGTAAAAATGCAGAAAAAGACAAAAGCATAGATAAAGAGCTTGACAAAAGACAGATAGAACTAGGAAAGAAAGAAGATAATTTTGTGATTGATTCAAGATTAGGGTGGCATTTCATACCCGATTCAATAAAGATATTTCTGGATGTTGAGCTAGAGGAAGCTGCAAAAAGGATCTTAAAAGATAAACGGGAACATGAGAAGTATAAACATGTTAAGGATTCTATAGAAAAGATTGAAACAAGGATAAGTTCAGAAGAAAAAAGATATAAGGATTATTATGGTGTTGATTACAAAGATCGAAAGAATTATGATATATTGATTGATACGACAAATATACTGCCTAGAAAGATTGTGGAAGATATAATTAAGATAATAAAACAGATAAATTTATAAATAATCTGCGTATCCCAAAAAGTATTATTTCTCTCAAATTTTATTTGGGGTAGAAATAGAATCCAAAATGGCAGAAATAAAAGAAAAAGACTTTGTTGAACTGGAGTACACTGGAAAAACCAAAGAAGATGACTTTATCTTTGATACTACAGATGAGAAAGTAGCTAAGGATAATAACTTATTTGATGAGAAAACAGAATATTCTCCCATAGTTATATCTGTTGGGCAAGGGCAAGTTATCAAAGGTTTAGATGATGCTTTAGTTGGCAAGGAAGTGGCTAAGCAATATACAGTAGATATTTCTGCAGAAGATGCTTATGGAAAGAAGGATGCTAAGCTTATACAATTAATATCAACTGCAAAATTCAAACAGCAACAGATACAGCCAATGCCTGGCCTACAGGTGAATATTGATGGTACAATGGGCTTAATAAAAACAGTATCTGGTGGAAGAACACTAGTAGACTTTAATCACCCATTAGCTGGTAAGAATCTTGTTTATGATATTAAAGTAAATAAGATTGTAGATGATGATAAAGAAAAGATACAATCAATATTAAAGGTTAATTTAGGCATAAAGGATGCTGAAGTTAAGGTTGAGCAAAAGAAAGCAACAATAAACTTAGAGCAGGAAATGCCAAAAGAAGTGCAGGAAATGATTAATAAAAAGATAAAAGAATTACTACCGGGTTTAGAAGAAATTACCATTGGAAAATTAGAAAAAAAAGGCGAAGATTTAAATATAAGTAAACCTGCTACTAATGGCAAAGGTGGGGAAAGTGGAAACATTCATTAAAGAAGCAACAGATATATCTAACGATCAAGTTTCTGAGCAGCAAGATAATCAATTCTCTGAACAAAGTCAACAGTTTCCTGAACCTGCTGAGAATAAACTGCCAAGCGATGTTGATGCTGAGTTAGAGGAATTCTTAGCAAAACAAAAAGCAACTATCAAGGTTATTGGAACTGGAGGGGGGGGCAATAATACAATCAATAGGATTACAGAAGTGGGCATAAAAGGAGCTGAAACAATAGCTATTAATACAGATGCCCAGGATTTACTTTATACTACTGCTGATAAGAAGATCCTGATAGGAAGAGATGTAACTAGAGGACTGGGTGCTGGCTCTAATCCAAAGTTAGGTGAAGAAGCAGCTAAAGAGCAAGAAGGCGAGATAAAGAAGGCATTAGAGCATGCAGATATGATTTTTGTAACTTGCGGCTTAGGTGGGGGGACAGGTACTGGTTCTGCACCAATATTAGCAGAGATTGCAAAGAAAGTAGGGGCATTGACAGTAGGTATTGTAACAATACCATTTGCAATGGAAGGGCATACAAGGTACGAAAATGCTGTTATGGGCCTAGAGAAACTAGAGCAGATTGTTGATACTTTAATTGTAATACCTAATGATAAACTTTTAGAATTAGCTCCTGACTTACCATTACATACTGCTTTTAGAGTAGCGGATGAGATCTTGACAAATGCTGTTAAAGGAATTGCTGAACTCGTTACAAAAGCAGGACTTGTTAATCTGGACTTTGCAGATATAAGGACAGTTATGAAAGAAGGCGGGGTTGCTTTAATTGGAGTTGGAGAGAGCGATTCAGAAAATCGAGCAGTAGAGGCTGTTGAAAAAGCAATCAATAATCCTCTATTAGATGTTGATATTACTGGAGCTAATGGTGCTCTTATAAATGTTGCTGGCGGAGAAGACATGACATTAGAAGAAGCAAGAAAGGTTGTAGAAACTGTTTCAGAAAGACTAAGTGAAGATGCAAGGATAATATGGGGAGCTCAGATATATAAAGATCTTCAAAAAACAATAAAAACTATGCTCATTGTAACTGGTGTTAAATCATCACAGATATTTGGTGGAGAGGTAAAGATATCTAATAAGAAAAAAAAAGAGATTGAGAGGGAACTAGGAATAGATTTTATAGACTAAAATGAATTTGAGTTCTATGAAGGTTAGATTCAAAAGCTTTATTAATGAGTGCATAAGAGTACTCAGAGTTACGAAAAAACCGGATAAGCAGGAGTTCACAACAATAGTGAAGGTTTCAGGATTAGGAATTTTGATAATAGGTCTGATAGGATTTATCATACAGATGGCAAATGTGTTGTTTTTCAGATAGCAAAAAAATAATAAATGATTTTTTTGTATGTCAAAAATTCCAGGGGAATTTTTAAACATGAGTGAAGAAAACGAAATAATATATGCCTTGAGGGTAACTGCAAACAGAGAAGAGCAGGTTATGGATTTTGTTACATCTAACGCTAAAAGAAAGAAGCTAGAAGTATATTCTGTTACTATGCCGCATGGTATGAGAGGGTACATATTTTTAGAGGCTGCTTCTAGAACAGATGCAGAGCAAGCTGCTTTTAATATACCCTATGCTAGAGGTGTTCTTCCAAAGACCATAAGTTATAACGATATTGAGCATATGATAGAACATGTCAAGAAAGAAGTTAATATTCAAAAGAATGATATTGTTGAGATTATTTCTGGACCTTTTAAAAGAGAGAATGCAAAAGTAACAAGAATAGACAAACAAAAAGAAGATGTTGTTGTTGAATTGCTTGAAGCTGCTGTACCTATCCCAATTACATTAAGGATGGATGCAGTTAAGGTTATAAGACGAGATAAAGAAGACGAAAAAGAAGAATAAAAATTATTATCTCATTACTTTATCTAGTTTTTCTTTGAATCCATGAGTACCATACATTACGTCAGATAATGCGTTATTAGTTATAGTCAATGGGGGGCAAATCTTTATTGTTGCGCCACCTATTCCAACAGGTGCAAAAAGCATGATTCCACTATATATGCATTCTTCCCACATTCTTTTTGCTTTTTTAGCATCTGGGTTGCCGTTTTCGTCATAAAACTGGATGGCATGAACTAATCCTATACCGTTAGTAAGGACTCTTCCACCATATAGCTCAGTCATTTTTTGTAACTCTTCACTTAAGTAAGCACCTTGTTGTTCTGCATTTCTAATAAGCCCCATATCATTTTCTAATAAAACATCAATATTTGCTAGGGCTGCAGCACAGGGTAATGGGCTACCACCATGAGTACTTGTCATTTCATGAGGGCCGTACAAATCCATATATTTTTTTCTGCCAATTACTGCTGATAAAGGTAAAGAACTTGAAATGCCTTTTCCAAAGCAAGCAATGTCTGGAACAACATCATAATGCTCAAAACCAAAAAACCTTCCTGTTCTTCCAAATCCAGATTGAACTTCGTCTAATATTAAAAGAGCACCATGGTCATAGCACCATTGCCTTAAATCCTGGATATAGCTTTTTGGCATTAAGGTTGCACTTCTTCCAGGGAATGTTTCAGTTATTACTCCAGCAACATGTAATGGTTTGATATTTTTACCTTCTAAAGCTCTACGAAACATACTAAAATCAAGATCTTCTCTTCCAGGTTCTGATGGATATGAAACTTGTGTAAAATAGTTGTTAGGATCTAATCCCTCAGCCCATTTTCCTCCACCTAGAGCGCCTCCTGCAAGCTGTGCTGCTAAGGTTCTTCCATGAAAAGAGTTTCCAAAACTTATTATATATCCTTTTCTATTGTCTATACCTAAGCCATTGGTTCTTGCTATTTTCATTGCTGCTTCTGTAGTCTCAGAACCTGTTGTAAGCAAGAAAACCCTGTCAAGTTCATCAGGAGTAATCTCAATTAATTTATTCACTAAGTTTGCTCTAGTTTCATTTGAAAAACCATATGTTGCTAAAGGCTTTCCGGATTCCGTATGTTGTTGTATTGCCCCTATTATCTGTGGATGATTATGGCCCACATTTGCTATTAAAACGCCTGAGCTAAGATCTACCCATTGATTTCCAAATCTATCTCTAATATAAATGTCCTCTGTATTATCCCACAAAACAGGTGCTTGACCACGCATGGACCTTGGTTCATTATCTCTTAATGCCAATAAAATATCTAAAGAATCTTGATGAGGTATTTCTGTTTTTATCCTTCTATATTCTGTTTCAAAAATTGGTACTGCTGTTGGTGTTAAAGACATCTCTTCTTGTTCTAATGATAATTCTTTCCCTGACATTTTTTATCCCCCACAGAAACAGCCTAGAGGCTGTTATTTGCCTCTTTTTTATTAAAGGAACTGATGAACATATATAAATTTAATTGAAAAATTGATTCTGGGACAGGATTAAAGCCTGAATAGGTTATGCCATATTGCTCTGCAAAACAAAGCAGTATTGATCCTATCTTCTCTTTTTTGCCTGACATTCCCCCCAAACATCTTTTTATCTACACTCCAG
>JAYEIZ010000303.1:0-7608 GCA_034660355.1 Nanobdellota archaeon | reverse complement strand
ATATATGCCGGAAACCTGGCTTGGTTACGGAGGCACTCTGGCCCTTATCTTTTTTGTGATGGCCCTCTGGTATGTCATTGTAACCTGGAATGAGGAGTCGGAAAAGCTGATCGTACCGATGTAACCGGATTAGAAATTTCGCCTTCTTATTTATTAAGGAAATCTAACAGAAAAGCCCGGCGGGTCTATGGCCCTCCGGGTTTTTTTTGATTGTGTCTAACATTAGACCTTTATCTGCTAATCCATCTAGTATTTCTTGAGTTTCTTTTGGTTCTTTTTTTAAAATTTTAGCTGCTTCTTCAATAGTGAAAAAATTTAGTGGTAATATTGAAACAACTTCTGCTTCTTTTTCTACACTCTTTACACTATCCTTTTCTGTCTTCTTCTTGAAAAAGCTCTTTATCTTAGAGAAATCTACACTTATCTCTTCATCCTCTTTATCATCATCATAACTCATAAAACCACCTAGGCAGCTGTGGAAAATTATACATCAAATAAAAAGCTTTCTATTTACAAAATATATTTGGCAAAATATAGAAAACGAGGCTCACTAAATAATAATCTTAGGAAGAACTTAGATAGATTATCTCTATCAAAACCCTCTATAATTTTCCTGTTTCTTTCTTTGTTAAATAAATCAACCAAGAAATTCCAATCATTCTCTTTAAACCTATCTAGTACATTCCTTATTTTTATATGCAGCCATAATTCTCTGCCTAGTTCTTTCTTCCACATCATACCATAATCTGTCTTATTAACAATAGATTCCTTTAAACATCCTGCTGCTGTAAGTCCTTGAATAATACCTCCCCCGGTTGTTGCTTTAACCTGACATGCAGCATCCCCTAATAGGTATATATTACCTTTCTGCGTTCTTATATTAGGGTTATATAATGGTATTAATCCACCTTGGTTCTCAATTATATCTTTTTCATTAATTCCCTTTAGCCTCAGAAAGTTATCAAAGTCGCTACTAATATTACTATAAGAAGCAACACCAACTTTACAAATCTCATCATTCTCCGGAACAACCCACGCAAAAGTGCCAATAGAGGGATAAAACTCAATATAATTATCATTCTTTAATCTAACAATTGCCTGCACACCAGTCATAAACCTTCTTTTTCCAAAAATATTGTTAGATTTAGCAACTTTGCTTAATGGGCCGTCAGCTCCCACTAAACAATCCGTCTTCAATACCTTCTTCTTGCCGTCATGATTAAATCTTATTGATTCTCTTTTGTTGTCAATAAACTTATGATTTAGAAACATCTTAGCGCCCTTATCTATAGCCATATCAGCTAAGGAATTATCAAATTTCTCCCTATCTAAAATTAGATTCTTTTTCTTTAACCTAAGCTCTAGAAAGTCATCTTTAGAGAATATCTTCACCTTATTAATCTCATTAACAACAACATCTTTCCTTAATCTCAATATATTATTAATAGATGAAGTAACCAGGCCAGTACATTGAATTGGTCGGCCTATCTTGCGATGCTCCTCGAATATCTTCACATCTCTCCCGTCTTTTGCCAATAAATACCCTAAATAACAGCCAGCAGGCCCGCCCCCTATTATAGATATCATGAATAGAGGGGAGTTAATATTATTATTTAATACTTACTTTCTGCCCTCCAGGTTCCCTTAAGTGGGGGAAAATCAAGCCACCCATGGCGCTGGTCGGCAGGGGGATGTCCCTTACGGGGTGGCCGACGAGGAGCGAAGCGACGACAGCCGCCATGCGTGGGGTGGCTTGATTTCTTAGAATAAATAGACACTATAATTGAATCTATATATTGTTCATTATTTAAACCCATTTTTAAAGGATTTTCACCAATTTAAGCCAATTTAGGGTCTATAATACTCAATATACCATAACCTTATAAATAACCCCCTATTTACCTACTCAAGTAGTAAATTATTAACTTAAAAATGGTATATCAAAGTAACTACTCTTATATACTAAATCACCGAAATATTTAAATATAAGTTATGTTTTATCACAAATAAATATTTATATACTCGAGATTTAAGGTCTCAATTTAAAATAAAAGGACAGTTTGGGGGTAAAAAAATGAAATATAATATGAAAGGAGTGTTTTTGGTGTTTCTGTTAGGTATTTTAGTTTGCACAGGTGTAAGTGCAGTGTTAGATGTTACTGTTGAGTCTGTTGAGGTAGATGGCAAAGAAGTCTACATAAATCCAACAAGTCCATTAGCTGCACTTTTTGTTACTGCTGGTCTAGAAAAAGACGATTCAATTGAAGTGGAGGTTGAATTTACAGCAAATTCCGACCTTACAGATATCGAGGTTGAAGTTGAATTAAGCGGGGATGGTAAGAAAGATAAGGTTAGTGATTCAACAGACGAATTTGATATTCATGCTGGAACCACATATACAAAAGATCTAGAGCTTGATTTGCCTCAAAGAATGGATCAGGATAGAACCTATCAAATAAGAGTTACTATCTCAAATAAATATGATTATATAATTGTAACTGGAACATTAGACATTTCTGCAGCTGAACATGCTCTTCAGATAAAAGACATTGTTATAAGTCCAGAAAATGAAGTAAAAGCAGGAAGAGCTTTGCTTGTTAATGCTAGGATTAAAAACAGAGGAACACAAGAAGAAGAAGATGTTAAAGTAAAAGTATCTATCCCTGCATTAGGATTAAGCGCTTCAGACTATATTGATGAAATAGATGAAGAAGATTGCACAACTGATGACTGTGATGATTCAGTAACATCAGAAGAATTATATCTAAGAATTCCTGATTGTGCAGAACCTGGAGAATATACAGTTAGAATATCAGTTGAGTATGATGATGGTGACGAAGAAGTGACTGAAACAACAAAGATAAATGTTGTTGAGAGCGATACATGCGCTATAACAGCAACAACCCCATCAGCAGGAAAAACAATAATCACAATTGGTCCTGAAACACAAGATCTTGCAAAGGGCGGATCAGCAATGTACCCAGTTACTATTGCTAACCAAGGAGCAGAATCAAAGGTATACTCAATAAGCGTAGACTCAGCTAATTGGGCTGAATTCAGTGTAACTCCTTCAAACGTTCTAGTAGTTGGACCATCTGAATCAAAAGCAGCTTATGTTTCAGTTGATGCTGGTGAAGCAGCTTCAGGCTTACAAGTCTTCTCAGTAACAATAAAGAGCGGAGAAACAGTATTAAAGCAAGTACCTTTAAGAGCAAACATCTTAGGCGGTGCTGCTGCTGCAGCTACAAGCAAGCTTAAAAAAGCATTAGAAGTTGGCTTAGTAATCTTGGTTGTCTTACTAGTTATCCTTGGCTTAATCATTGGCTTTAACAAGCTTAAAGGCAGTGAGGAAGAAGAAGAGGAAAAAGGAGAAGACAAGACCTATTACTAAATCTTCTTTATTTTTTTACTATTTTTTCTTTTATTGTCTATTTTTAGAGAATCTCTCTGGGAGGGGTATCAATGAATAATAAGCTTTTAATCCTATTTATACTGTTTTTGTTGGTCTTACCTGCTACATTAGCGCAAGTTAAGATACAATTAGGCACCCATTATGCCAATATAGAATATCTTTCTGAGATAGAATTCACCCCTTATGTGGGCGATTATGAGCTATGCTCAGGAGATAACATCATAATACCCATACTGATAAAGAATAAGAACGCATTCTCAGACGTATTTGAATTCAGTATTGATAAAGAATACGCCTCAACCTCAGTAAGAAGCACACAATTAAGTGCAGGTAAAACCGCTATCTTACCTTTAGAGCTGAATCTTCCAGTAGATTTGGAGGAAAATGCTACTTTAATGTTAGATGTAATCACAAGAACAGAAGGCCTAAAAAGAAGTGTTGTAATTAATGCAAACATACAAGAATGCTACTCTTTAAATCTAGAGTTTAATAAAGAACAAGACAGCCTCTGCGGTTGCGATGAATCAACCTATAACTTAATACTTGAGAATACTGGGAAATTTAGAGATGTATTTACTCTAAGCTTTGATGCTCCAGAATGGGTCAGCCTGCCTTCAATTAATGAAACAGTTATTACATTAGTAGACGGGCAAAGAAAAGAGATTGAATTGAACGTAAACCTTCCATGCGAGATTAAAGGATTCTTTGATATTAGCGTAAAAGCTACCCCCGAAAACGGACATAAAGAGGCACAATCAACATTAGAGCTAGAAGTCTCACCTAAGAAAGAATGCTATAATACCTTAATCAGCGCCAATAACGTAAGAATAGATTATTTGGGCAAAAGTATCCCTGTTACAATACAAAATAAGGGGACAAAAGATGTTGCATATTCTTTAAGGGTAGATGGCATTGATTGGTATGTCTTAAGTGAAAAAGAGATTACTCTTACAAAAGATCAGAAAAAAACAGTAAATTTAGCAATTCACCCAGATGAGACTGTTGTAGGTGGAAAATACAACGTTGATATTGTCGCCATATCAACTGGGGAAGAGTATAAAGAATCAATTACAGTAAATCTAAAAAGCAAGAGCGTTATTCTGGAGAAAATAAAATTTTATCTGAATTACTTTAAGTATTATATCGGTTTAATCATTATTCTTTTTATCGTATTCCTACTCTTATTAAGTAAAAGGAGAGAAATAAAAGCTAAGTTAAAAAATAATAAAATTGAGAAGAAAGAAGAAAAGAAAGAAGAAAAGGAAGTAACAAAGAAAGAAAAAACAATTGAAAAAAAACCCACTAAATTTCTTGAGTACACTTACCTTACCCTAGTTATATTGCTTGTTTTAGCAATTGTTTCATACGCCTTCTATAAATTCTCTGATAAACTATTGCCTTTAGAGAAAGTTACCTTGTTAAAAGACCTCTTAAGATCTAATGCAACATACTTTATCATTGGTTTTTTTGTCTTATTGGCCCTAGCAATTATAATAGTAATCATAATAGCCATTATAAGAAAAAGGCCTGTCCGAAGAAAAAAGGTCGAGAAGAAACTAAAGGCAGAAAAGAAAGCAAAGAAAAAACTTATGAAGAAATCTACTAAGGGGATTATTAGGAATACTATAATGGTGATTATCGGATTAATTGTCTTAAGCGGAATTATATACTCTTTATTCTATTATGGCTTTATTGATCAAATAAAGAATTTCTTCATTATATATTATCCATATATATTGGTGGGGGTGGCTATATTAGTTATACTTGTACTAATTCTACATTTTTATAACAAGGGTTCTTGAAGTCTAAAACTATTATGAATTAGCCTATTATTACCTAATATTCATTCTTTTATAGGTTTTAGCATATATAATCTATCCTATACAAATCATTTTAAACTGTAAGATTTTTCTTAAATTATGGGGGCTTTGACAAAGATTTGGTACATCTTATTATTTGCTCTAATAATTGGTTTATCTTTCTACGATAGAGTTTGGATTGAAGAGTATACTTCTAAAGTATCAGGTACAGATATCAAGACTCAACATTTTGGCAAGATTATAAATATAAGTGAAGACCATTTTTACCTTGATGTTGGTTCTTCAAATATTAGGATTGAATCTTCTAATATCTCTGAAGTAAAAAAAGCAAAGTATGGTGAAACAGTAGTTCACATAATTATAAGGCAAGATGGTACTATTGAAGGGATTAACTACCATAACTATGACTATAACTATTTTTTATATTTTATTTCATTTGTAGCAATACTTATTTTTCTGATTATATTACTCAAAGAATGGAGACTAACATTTAGGAAAGATTGTTTATTTGACAATAAACAATCTAAACCTCCCCATTAGTACAGAACTAACTTAAGAATCCCACCCCAACATTGAATATTGGGGGTGCAAAACTAAAATGGAAGTGTTTCAAAATGCCTGATTGGATGAGCCACATATTAATAGGACTAATCATAGTAGACATATTTAATATAAGGAAAAAAAGCCTGGTTTTATTAGGGGCATTATTGCCTGACTTAATAGCAAAATTCTTTTTGCTATTCTTTTACTTAGGCCTTTCCATCAAGGGCATTAGTGTCGGTTCTTTTCATACACCCGTAATGTGTTTTCTTTTAAGTATACTCATTGCGCCATTATTTAAGTACAATAGGTTGAAGACAATATTTATACTAAACATTGGTTTATTGACTCATTTTCTGTCTGATATTACAATGAGGCATTTTACATCAGGAACAAGACTATTCTTTCCATTCTCTATGCAATCATATAGGATAGACCTTCTTTGGCCAGAACAATCAATCTATGTTTTGTTCCTTTCTTTTATTATTTATATTTTTATTAGAATTATCAAGAAATTCTACATATCTCGGTCAGAAATATAAAGTGGGGACACTGGGATTCTCACGTCAGAACCTAGCGGTTCCAGACACCTCCAATGGCTGACGCAATGCTATAACAATAAATGAGAAGAAATGGGGACACTGGGATTTGAACCCAGATCCGAGGCTGTCTTCAGTTGGGATTAATCATCGCATTTCTGCTCATCCCTCCATTACTGGAGGCCACTATACTAGCCAGGCTGTACCCTTCTTAGCTATGCTAATAGGTTTATACTATGTCCCCATAAGACATCTTTAGAATTCTTATTCTTTATTTAAAACTTATGATATCTCCTATTTGCGTTCTTGTTTTCTTAACGATTCCATAAGGCAACTCAACAACAAACTTTGCTCTTTTCTTTGGGAGATAGAATTTAAATGGCTTAAAGTTTTCTTTTATCTCTACAATTTTCTTATTTCTATCTAAGAATAAAACATCAATAGGATAAAAAACAAAAAACATATGCAAAGAAATTATTTTTTCTTTATCAAAAATAAAGACTAAAGACTTACCAATTTTAGAAAACATAAGTCCTAAGGATTTGGAGAGAATACTTCTACAAATATCTACTTCTCTTGATAAGTTTTTGTTATTACTTTCGTTTTTTAGCATTTTTAAAATAAAAAACCAATAGCGAAAAAGGTTTAATTACCTTTCCAAATATTGAGCTCTCGTATATGAAGTCCATTATCATATGTACAATTGTGCCAATAATCAATACAAGAAAAGGAGAGTAATAAAAAGATAGAATACCTATTAGGATAATAAATTCAACAGAGTGAAATAACATAAACAATTCATTGGTCACCGATTTATCTTTTGTTAATGCAAGGTCTCTAAAATATTTATGTCCCTTTTTAAAATCAAAACTCTTAAATTTAATCCAATAATAGATGACATGGTCAAAATCTATAAGAACACCTCCAACTAAAGCAAGCAGACTATAAAATCCAAAAAACGGAAATAGGGCTAAAACCAAAATTAAAGACACAATAACGTGTGCTGCCAATCTCATTTTTTTGATAAAAATCTATTAATTTATTAACTTTACGTTAAAGTAGTTTATTCTTTATCAGAATATTCTCTTCAAAATAGTTAACGAATTAAATTATTGGTAAAAAACCAAATATTGTTTATCCATATTTATTGATAATTTATATTGAGTTTTTTTGATTGTATATAATGTATAAAATGGTGGTTTCCATAAGAAATTAAGGTTACTATCTATACAGTAAAGTATAACTTTATTTGTAGCCACAAAATATAAGAATACGCTCTAATTCTCCTTCTATGGGT
>JAYEIZ010000302.1:0-1675 GCA_034660355.1 Nanobdellota archaeon | reverse complement strand
ATTTCCCAAATTTAATTTTACTGAACATCCATCGTAACCCGAATGTAGCAACCACTATACCGGCTAACAACCATCTATACCACTCTGGGGTCTGTTCTAGTACATTAAACCCTTGCAGCACAGCTTCTTGTAGCGCAGGTACAAATGCACCTATTAGAGGTATACTGAATAGTATCACAAACCACTCATCTTTCCAAGTGTGCTTCATATTGTTCTGTGCATTAGTATCCCAATCAGCTTCAATCTTCTGACCTTGTTTAGCCAATTCCTGTGCAACATCTATCTTACGTAAGTTTATCTGATGTTGCCTTTCTAATTGTTTATCTTCTTGCTCTACGAGAAGAGTTTTTCTCTCCTCATTGCCCTCAACCCATTTAGTCACTGGTGCAACTACTGCACCTAGCACATCTCCTACTACACTAAACCAGCTCATTTTTTATACCTTATTTCTCTTTACCTTGACATATTATTTACATCTAGTAACAACGTAGAATCGATTTTTGAAAAAGGGGTAGTACAGGTTATCGCCTGGTTATGAGCCATTACAGCAGTAGTAGATGAGTCATAATTTATTCTGTAACCAATTTCAAAACCTGTAACTATGTTACCCAGAGCAGTCCAACCACCGTCACGACCACCCTGCAACCCTATACTACCTGCGGAGTTAGTACCTATAAACGTATTATTAAATACTCTATCAGCGCCTCCCCCTAGTAATCCGTGATTAGCTGTAGTTATTGTAGAGTTTTTAAGTAATGTTGTTGCATAATTATTGGTAGACTTATTGTATAAACCTGTGTCATTTGCTTCTATTACTACACCATCTAAATCAAAAACAAGCCCTCCGGTGCCAAGAATATGTGTACCAAGCAGCACATTTAGTATTTTAGTATTAGATACTTTTACAAATCCACTACCATAATTAGAGTAAATACCGAACTTCATACCCTCAAGTACACTATTTGATAGCACTATTGAAGATGCCCCAGTGAGAGCAATACCAGACCCTTCAGATACATCAGCTTTTATATTAATATTTACAGCTGTTGCATTTGAATCATTTTGTAGATATATCATACCTAGTTCATTAGCTGATGCAGTGCCTTTATATTGAATATCTATATTTGATAATTTAGCTTCTATTGCAGCATCTAATCTAATGGCTTGTGCGGGGCTACTATTCATTACAATCGTAGCATTGGATATAACTTGCCCTTTCTTATAATGTAAGTTATAAGCTTCACCCCCTGAAACCACTTCCACATAACTATTACCATTAAAAATGGTGTTATCTGCGTATGTGTCAAAACCTATCAGTGTATTATCGCCTATAACAGTATTGCTCATTACTCTAGCGTTATGATATTGTATCTTAATTGCCCTCTTCATTGGGACAGCTGACTTAATAAAACAGTTACTAATAGTAGCACCATAATCTCTATCTGCTATATCTGAACTTGTATAATTTCCTGATAAAATGTGTATAGCATCTCCATCAGTAGCAGGTGTAATATCTTCAACGTGGCAATTGTTAATAAGTAAATCAGCCTTACTAGAATTATTGAAGCTAATATGAATACCTTTAGCTACGCTAGTACTTGTAATACTTTTTACGTAACAATTATCTACTGTAAATTTACCACCATACACGGATGAGTTTGAACTTCTATAAAAT
>JAYEIZ010000301.1:0-1678 GCA_034660355.1 Nanobdellota archaeon | reverse complement strand
GAGTGTAGATAAAAAGATGTTTGGGGGGAATGTCAGGCAAAAAAGAGAAGATAGGATCAATACTGCTTTGTTTTGCAGAGCAATATGGCATAACCTATTCAGGCTTTAATCCTGTCCCAGAATCGCTTTTCATAGGAAAACAGCATAGATGTACTTAAAAAATAATTATTGTTGACTTGATCTTAAAGCATATGCAATTGTATTAACTTTAAGCAATAAAAATATAAACTATTTCTAATTTACTTTCTAATATGGGGAAAATATTAGTTACAGGGGGAGCAGGCTATATAGGTAATCATGTTGTTAGGAAGCTATGTGATGGAGGGTATAATGTTGTTGTTTTTGATGATTTGAGTACTGGGATAAGGGAGAATGTTGATTCAAGAGCAGAGTTTGTTGAGGGAGATGTTTTTGGCAGTGACCTGGATAATGTGTTTTCTAATGATGTAGAATGTGTTTTTCACTTAGCAGCTTTAAAGTCTATTCCAGAGTCTATGGCTAATCCTGGGAAGTATGTCAGAACTAATATACATGGCTCTATCGGTGTGTTGAATAGAATGAAGAGGTATGGTATTAATAAGATTGTTTTTTCAAGCTCTGCTGCTGTTTATGGTGTTCCTGAATATTTACCTATAGATGAAAATCATCCACTTAAGCCAACTAACTATTATGGCACTACTAAATTGAATGTGGAGAATATGCTTAAAGAGTATGAGTCAGAAGGGATAAGATATGCTATTCTAAGATATTTTAATGCTGCTGGCTATGATGTTAATGGTAATATCAAGAAAATGTATAGTGATTCTGCTTTATTACCGGTGATTATGGAGGTTGCTAATGGATCTAGAGAGAGAATGGAAGTTTATGGTGATGATTATAAAACCAAAGATGGCACTTGTATCAGGGATTTTATACATGTAAGTGATCTCGCGGAAGCGCATTTACTAGCTATGAAGCATTTAGGAGAAGAAAGCTTTACAGTTAACCTATCTTCTGAAAAAGGATATTCTGTTCTGGAAGTTATTGAAAAGGCTAAAGAGATTACTGGAAAAGATATTAAGTTCGATATAGTTGGGAGGAGAACAGGAGATGTTGCTGAGAGTGTAGCAAGCTCTAAATTAGCGTTGGAAAAGTTAGGATGGAAGACTAAATACTCTGATATTGATACTATTATAAGAACAATGTGGGATGTTTATAGTAGATAATATTGGATGTTCAAAGACGAGGCAATAACAATGGCGCAGACGAGCCGAGGGTTGGCTCCGTCGGAGTGGCGAGTAGGGCAACGAAGTTGTCCGTCTGCTGTCATTATTGTTGTTGCCGAGTTCGTTTTCTTAAGCTGAAATTAATGGAAATAGTACCAAAAGATTTTTATATTTGCAGATTCTAGAGTAGTAATATGAAAGAATATCTTATAACATTATTCTTATTGGTTTTGATTACAGCTTGCGCTCCTATAGTGGAAGAACAATCAGTAGAAGAAGTTGTCGAGGATGTTGTTGAAGAAACTGATGTAGAGGGTGGGTTTATAGAGGATATTCAGGTAGAAGAGCCAAAAGAGGTTGTTGAGGAGATTATACTAGAGGAACCAGAAATGGAAGAAATACCTCTAAAGGAAGAAGTTGTTATTGAAATTAAGTCAGATTCATTTTATCCTACTGAAAAATCAATAAAGACC
>JAYEIZ010000300.1:0-7655 GCA_034660355.1 Nanobdellota archaeon | reverse complement strand
TTCAACGAATACGGTGTTGGATGAACTGCTTGTTCAAGGAACTTGTTATAATGGTAAATGGATTAAACTACAGGGAGCTAATAATCCAATCATAGCGTATGATCTTAAGTCGGAGGAGGTTGAATATATAGAATAGAAGAAATCCAATGAAAAAAACAAATAAAAACATTTTTTTAATCATTACCTTAGTTTTATTAATTTTCATTCCAATCACTTATTCATTCTCTGGAAGTAAAATTGGTTCAGATACTTATGTTGAGACTAATTCTCCTAGTAAACTTGGAAGTAAAACATTGAATAATGCTCAGGCTAATATTGTTAATACACTTTGTGAAGCAGATAGGTACACAGATAGGTATTTGTTTCCTGGCAGTGAGGTAGATGCTCCTGGTATATGTAAAACGTGTGATGGTAATGGTAATGTTGGAAATATTAATGGAGCAGACCCGCACAGTGAATGTGCTGGTATCTCTTGTTCAAGTTATTATTATGGGTGGGTAAGCAATACTTGTTATCGCAGAAAGGATGTTTCTGCAAGTGAGCATATTTGTGTGAGTGGTGCATGCCAAACTTCATCTGTTTGTCCAAGCCAGCCACAAGGGAGTTCTAGTGGAGTGAGCAGAACAACTTGTAAAACTCCTTCTGGATGTTCTGGAACTACTGCGCCTAGTCTAGGAAATGTTGCTGCTGGACAAGATACTTATGGTGATTGTTCAGGTTCTTGTAGGGCATGTAATGGTGCTGGTGCTTGTGCCCCTTTTGATACACAATGGGGTCAAGGCGCTGCTTATGGGTGTAGTGGCTCAGATAGAAGATGTTATAGTGGTAGTTGTGTACAGTGCTCTGGATGGTTTAATTCTAATCAGTGTTGGTATGCTGGGGGATTAGGTGAAGGGTGTGGTATCGCTTGTAGTAATGGATGTTATCCATATAGGACTGCTGTAAATGGTTGCAGCATATGTGATCATTTCTTCGACCCAGATACTGAATTTGGTACATGCCAATATATTTCAAATTGGAATGGTCTTGATCCTTTGTTCAATCCGACTAATTGGTATTCTGGAGGAAAACATTATAGTTCCTGCATAGACACTCCTGGAATCGGTGGCTGTGCTAGATTATCTATAGCACATTCTATATGCAGCTGCAATACATAAAATGAAAACAAAAAATCAATGAAATAATTAAATGAAAATCAAAAACTTTATATATAGAAAAGATTGAGAACGTGTTAAGAGAACGTTTGGGACGTATAGATATTATTTTTAGTAGAAAAAAATGAAAAAGAGGGGTATACTAGGTTATTTTTCAGTTCTTGTACTACTTATAGTAAGCATTAGTGTTTTTGCTATAGGCGAGATAGAAGATTATACTTTATATTGGGACGGCAGCGCATATGCTTTAAGTGGAGAGTATACTTCTGAGCCGATTAGTTTAGGCTATGGGTTTGTTGTTACAAGTATAACTTGGACAGAGGATCTTCCATCTGGAACTGATATAAGACTGCAGATAAGCATGGGCGAATCAGAAGATACTAATGATGGAACTTGGACAAGTTTTGTTGGACCAGGATGGAATACTGGAACTTATTTTACTAATCCTGCTGGTGGTGAAGATCCTGTGCAGACTGAGAATAGATTTAGGTTTGTTCAGTATAAGGCATATCTTTCAACAACAAACAATCAAGTCACTCCGACTTTATCTGGTGTAAGGATAAATTATGATATATATGGTGTTTGTGTACTTGATTCTGATTGTATTAGCGGGAGTTGTAAGCCTGACCTGTTAGGTGGAATAAGCATATGTACAGCTGTAACAAGCTGTAATTACAATGGTGAAGAACAGATTACTGGCTTTAGTGTTTGTTATAATAGTAATTCTTATATCTGCAATGTAGGCAGTTGGGATACTGAATCATGCCAAAACCCGTGTGATTATTATAAAGATGTAAACACCTGTTTGCCTTCTGGTTTATGTGAAGGGTGCCCTTCTAGCTGCACAAGCGATGATGATTGCGATGCTAACGGCCATTGCAATGGCGAGTGTGTTGCTGATTTAGGAGCAGGATCTGATTGTATCGATGATAGTGATTGCGAAAGCAATAGCTGCAGGGATGATTATGATGGTGGAAGATTTTGTGCTGTAGATCCAAGTTCATGTGTGCATGATCCTCCGGGATATGCTCCAGCAAGTTACCCTTCTGGTTCAATATCAGATGAGGGTAATTTTTATTGTAATAGTCAAGGAGTTTGGGAAGATATTGATGCGTCATCTACAGCATGTACAACTCTTGAGATGTCTTGGTTAAGTAGTGGAATCGGAACAAACGCAAATTGTTGCGGGGATGATCTAAATAATGATGATTTTGAGCAAGATGCTTTAGGTGGGAGTGCTTGCATTGATGGGATGGAGATATCCCATAGAGATGCAGTAAACTCATTTTTAGTAAGTGATGGACAAATCTACAGCTGCAATTCACAGTCAACATATACATTTGATACAGACCATTTTGACGTAACCTGTACTGCAGTAGATGGCAAGTATTGTAATGATGATAATAACTGGAAAACAACTAAGTCAGGAGCATGTGGTTGTGGTACAGGAAGTGAATGTTCAACAGGGTTATGCATCAATGGAGCATGCAGGTCTAGTTGTGAAGGTTATACACAATCTGTCAGCAAATGTTCAGATGACGAAATTCCATATACAAGTGAAGAGTCAGGTGTTTGTGTTCATAATAACTCAGTATATTATTGTGATACCAATGAGGTAGCAGATATTGATGCTAGCCAGGCTTTGGAATTAGTTGATGATTGTGCTATAGGTGATTATAGGGATCAGTGTGATGGAGATTATCAGGGAGATTTTGATGTAGATGGTGTTTGCGGCAACACAAACAACGAAATCTGCATAGATAATTGGGCAGGAGCTAGCCAACAAACAGATGGAAGCATTCCAACTCGGGGCCAGGTTGGGAGCACTGAATATGATATCTGCTTTGGGAATGGAGGAGATTATTGTGATTATGTTGGAGATGGAGGATGGACGCCTTTAGATAGAAGATGTGATAGCAGACCTGAAGATGACATAGGCTGCAGAAGCTGTAATCTCGAAACTGGAATGGATAGTGAAGGTCTTTGTGAAGAAGATTGTGGTGCTCCTTCTATTACTGATGAAGAACTAGCTAGTTCTTGTTATGGGAAATTAGGGTATATAAGCTCTGATTGTATTTATTATGATGATCCTGATTCCAATAAGGAAACCTGTGAATGTATGGAAGATATTGGCTATTGGGATATGGGGGGAGAAGTAGCTGCAGATGAATGTTGCAATAGAGAAGAAGGACAGTTTTATATCGAATCTTTAATTGGTGGTGGAGTAAGTTGTTGTAACCAAGGGACAGATTGTGTTGATTCATTAGGAAGGTGCCAGGAAGGCCTTATAGAGATTTGTGGTGATGGTCAGGATAATGATTGTGATGGTGAATCTGACTTTGATACTCTAGCTCCACAAGGAGAACCTGCGTTACATGGAGATGTGGATTGCCCTATTCAGGTTACTGAGATAGCTGTTTCTGAGGATAATCCTCTTGAGGATTCTACTATAAGTGTTTATTGTACTGTTGATATTCCCGGGATAAATTCTGTTGATGCTTATGTGGGTACTACATCTTGTCTTTTTAACTCTTGGGAGAATGATGACTATACAGCAGTATTTGATTGTGGTGTGGGGAATGATGGTATAAAGGATGCAAAATGCACTATTAATCCGGATAAATCTTATCAGTTTGAGCCAGATAAATTGATGTCAATTGATGTAAGGCCTAATGATTGTTCTGGTTATGATGTAGAGCAAAGGTGTGGTGATGATATTAGATGTGATTGGTGTCCAGGGTGTTTTGGAGCTACAGCTAGGATTGCAGAAAATTCCTGCGTTCCTGCAGGGCAATGTAGTTATGCATGCCAGATAGGAAAGTGTGGAGCAGATTGTGATTTAACTAACGGTGGGAATGAAGATTATCCTTGCGATTGGTATTGTGTTCAGAATACTTTATTTAAAAGAAATGATATACCTACTGAGTGCCCTATAGATACTTGTGTTGCTACTCCAGTAGGTATTTGCTCAAATGGAGTTGGGGAACAAGCTGACTTAACTTATTGTGCAGGTTATTATCCTACTAAACAGAATTTAGCTGGTTCATGTGAAAATACGTGTTCGGATGATGGAAATAAATCTAATACTGTTGATGCTTATTGGTCTACTTGTGATCCAACATCAAACTGTTCATGTGCTTACCCTTTTATGGATGATAATGGAACTGGCAATGGTTTAGATGAGGATGGCTGTGAATCTGTTGATCCAGAAGCATTGGCTACTGACCCTGATTCTAATGCTGATAAATGTGCAGATGAGTTTACTAGAGATCCTTTGAAAATAAAATGCGAGGTGCATGACACTAAGTGTTGGAGTGAGTACACTCATAAGGATTATAAGACAAATGAATCTTTTTGTTGCGGGGATGATGGGGTAGATGAGTGTTGGCTTGATACTGCAAGTAATGCCTGCTGCTGGTCTGATTATATATCTGATGAACTAGGTATGGTTGTTTATCTTGATGATGCTGACGAGTCAAGCCATTATTGTAATCTTTTATCTGGTACTGAGGCTAGTTCTGGCCCTTGTGATGTTGAAGGAGAAACTGATTGCTGGGATACAAATTTAAGAAGATGTTGTGGAGATGATGGTGATTATGAAACATGGGAGCATTCAACGAATACGGTGTTGGATGAACTGCTTGTTCAAGGAACTTGTTATAATGGTAAATGGATTAAACTACAGGGAGCTAATAATCCAATCATAGCGTATGATCTTAAGTCGGAGGAGGTTGAATATGAGTAATAAAAAAGGAGAAGTAGACTTGCCGGTAAGATTTATTGTGATAATCATCCTAGCTTTGCTTTTTATTATCTTAGGTTTATTCTTTATGAGGTCTGGGTTTAATAAATCTTCTACTAAGTTAGAGGAGATGCTTGTTGCTGGAGCTCCTAAGCCCCAGGTAGAGATAAAGTCGCCTTATGATGGTCAGCTTATTGAGGTTAAGGAAGAGGTTACTTTTGAGCCTTTTTTCTATGGCCAGAAAACGCGTATAGTGGCTTATTTTTGGGATTTTGATGGTGATGGATATGTTGATAGTAGGGAAGAGATAAATACCTTTACGTATTTTGAGCCCGGTGATTATAAGGTAACTCTTAAGGCTGTTAATAATCTGGGTGGGTTAGGTACTGTGGTTGTTACTGTGAGGGTTTATCCTAAGAATCAAAAAAATATGACTAAGTATGATAGAGAGACTGCTTTTTTTATAGTTAAGAAGGAGAAAACTTCTTTTGCTGTAGCAGAAAATTGGAAGGAGATACTAAAATTGATCCCTCTTACAAGTTGGGTTGATAAGGATGGAGATCATTATTATCCTTTTGTTGTTTTAGCTGAAGGGTTATCAGTATTTGATACTGAGAATGCGATTATAGATGGACTTAATAAGCATGGTAGAACGAAAGCTGTTATATTTTTCGATGAGGAAGAATCTCCACCTATTGTTGTTGGAGTATATGGGCCTAGTGGAGAATATACTTTTGAGACACAGACAATGGATGATGATAATTATTTCTCTTATTGGCATAGTGCTTATGATAGCTTAGTCTTAGTGCATAGGTTTAATTATGATGGGGCTTTGATAGCAGCTTTATTTGCAGCTCGATTTAATGCTCCTTTAGTCTTTATTGATGATGATAATTATGTTGGCTATAAATCTAAGATGATAGGTAAGACTGTTTATGTTATTGATAAAGATACTTTTATAGATGCTGAGAATGGAGATGAAACTTGGGGTTATATCACTGGCGGAGAGGTTCCACTTTATATCCCTTACGAATCTGGTGACCTTAGAAATACTACTGGTGGAGTAGATAAGATTATTGAGCTTAGATCTGGTGTTTTAACTAAGTAGAATCAAGGTATTCTTCTTAGTTGTTTCACTAAGTAGTTTTCCTTTCCATCTATCTTTTTAGCTGGCTCTTTTTTTTGGTGTTTTACTTCTTTAGGGGCTTCGCTAACACCTATCTTAGAAATCTCATCTTTTAGCTTTAGCTCTACTGTAGACATCTCTTCTTCATTAAGCTGTCTAGGCTGCCATTGGAGGTTTATTCCATCATTTTCTTTTCTTGGGATTATATTTACCATGAAATGAGCTACTTTTTGTCCAGCACTAACTCCGTTAGTTACAAATATATTAGTTCCTTGCACACCCAGTGTTTCGAATATTGCAGAAGAGATTTTGTTAGCTATGTTGAATAATTTGCCCATTAGGTTAGAGGGAACCTGCTCTAGTATCGGTATGTGTTCCTTAGGTATTACAAAAGAATGGCCAGGATTAGCGCCGTTAAAGTCTAATATTGCTAAGATTTCATCATCTTCATAGATCTTTTTAGTAGGAACACTTCCAGATATTATATCACATATAATGCATTTTGCCATTATTTTACACCTATGATTTTAGCAATATCATCTAAACTTACATCATCATTGTTTTTAGGCTTCTCTGGTTTCTTCTCTTCTTTTTCTTTAGTAGGGGGTTTCTTTTTTGGTGGTTCTTTAGATTCTTTCTTAGTTGGAGCTTTTTTTGGTTTTTCTTCTTCTTTCTTTTTAAGGGGGCCTTCTTCTTTTAATTCTGCTTCAACTGTTTTTTTATCCGGTTCGGGAGGTGGCAGCTGTTTAGTTTCTTCTACACCGCCTAATTTACCTGTTAATTTTTTTCTTATCTCTTCTAATTCTTTTTCAGGTATCTCTTTTTGAGGCAGTTCGAAATTAATTCCGTCTTTTTCTTCTCTTGGTATGATATGTATCATGAAATGCTGAGCTTTTTGCCCTGCTGCTATTCCGTTTTGTACGATTATATTTGTTCCTGGAACCTCTAATGCCCTTAAAACTGAATTAGAGATCATCTTTGCAATGTTGAATAGATGAGTTATCTCATCTTCTGACAATTGAGGCATAATAGAATAATGCTCTTTGGGTAATAGTAGAACGTGTCCTGGTGTTGCAGGGTTTATATCTAATATAGCTAAGGATTGATCATCTTCGTAGACTTTCTTAGATTGTACCTTTCCTTCGATAATATGGCAGAAGATACATTGTTTTTTTTGAAATTCCTTCAGCTCTTCAGGAGACATGTTCTTTATCTTTTCTTGCATCTCCTTCATCTGTTCTTCAGTCATCTGTTGTTGTTCTGGCATAATTTTTTATTTAGGGGATAGTTTATTTAAATCTTTCCTCTTGATTATTTTATCTTTTAGTAATTAATAACTCAACAACAACGATGGACTCAAACAACTGTATGTTTTATTTAGCTAAAGTGGAAAAAGCACCAACAATATAAGCGGGAGACGGACAACTTCGTTGTCCTACCGACCACCCCGTAAGGGACAACTCCGGGTAGGTCTCCGCCAATGTTGGTGCTTTTTCTTTTATAATCGGTGGCGTAGAAATGCTTAGTAAAATATATAACCCAGTAAGCCGTTAGGCTTTACTGGGGGTGGATAATTGAGGTATCCACCAAATGAAAGCGAAAACGACATTTTTGATAAGGTTTGCGAAAAGCA
>JAYEIZ010000299.1:0-1694 GCA_034660355.1 Nanobdellota archaeon | reverse complement strand
GGTCTTAGGTCATCTGGTATATCATCAAACCCGAAAAAAGGCGAAATAATCACTAGAAGCGCTCCTGCCCACAATAATCCTTTTTTTATGTAGTGCTCTAATCTGGAGTGGTAGATCGAGTAGTAAGCTATTGCGCCACCGATTATTCCTATTATTCCTGTCAGCATCAAACCTTCAAATCCATCAAACCATTGCATAATGGAAAACAAAACGAAGCCGACTGTTAGCGCGGCTATCGTGAAGGTCATGACATTAGATTTCTTCCCTGCCATGGTTATTCACTTCCTTCTTTTTCGTCTTTTCCTTGTGCTTCCACTACTTCCGCCTTGGTTTGCTAATGCATAAATTATAACTGCTGCTGCAATAACAAAAAATACAGTTTTATTTGTAGTGTCGCTTGAATCAGAAGCTTCTGCTGCTCTAGCTGCATTTGAACCGCTAGCTGCTGCTCCACCTTGATCTCCCTCTTTAACTGTGATTGTTGTTGAATTGCTAGTTGTTGAATTTAGTCCGTCACTAGCTAAAACAGTCACTGTATATTCAGAAGGTGGTAATAAAGGAATTGTGTATGAACAAGTGTTCGCTGAATGTGTTAATGTAAATGTTTCAGTGTGTATAGCTGATGTAAATGTTGCTGTACATGATGTTGTCTTAGATCCATTAACTGTTGATGAAAACGCGATATTCCTTTTAGAGGTTGTAGTTACTGGTGTAAGGCCTGTTGCTCCAGAAGGCACAGTATTATCAATTGTTATTCCTGTCCTAGAAGTTGCTGAAACAGAATTTGTAGTGTTTCTACATACTGCAGAAAAAACCCAATCTGATGCATCTTCATAGATAGATGTTAATGAAGTTATTGTTCCATTAAGGTATCCTGTACCTGCCCCAATCGCTGTCCTATTATAGACATAAAAGTTTGTGAACGAATCTCCACTAAGCGTACTACTTCCATTAACCGAACAATTAGTTGCGTTTGCTACGTCAGCTGTTGATATGTTAATGACATAGTCTCCTTGTATTGTTGCTGACGCTCCCGGCGTCACAAATGTTGTTGCTGCTGATGCAAACATTGCGAGCATTGATATCAGCATAAGACTTAATATGCTCATACTTACCATTTTTTTTATGTTTTTCATTTTAGAACCACCCCAGTTCGAATCTGGACTTTATATTTATTATTTGTTTTATTCATTTTAGAACCACCCCAACACAGAGGCCACAGCGGCACTATTAGTAATACAGTGCATAAGAATCGCACCTTTTGTTTGTCTATGCCTAATAACAAGCACAGAAGATATTACTGAAAACAAAAATGTTATAAGAAGAGGGATTGAATGCAGACCTTTCGCCGTAATATGAAACAAAGTAAAAAGTGACGCTATGACGAAGATCACTATCCATAATGCGAAACTCATTCTTTCTAATGAAACTTTTTTGCCGATTATGTCTTCAGCATAAGTTGACAGACCTTCTAACAATCTGCCGTTCCAGAAAGAAGTTTCAATCACTGGTACAATTATTCCCCAGCCAAGTAATGTTAAAAGCTTAGATCCTTTTAATATTGGTGTAGAAGTAGCAAGCAAATGAAAAATGGATTGTGTTGTTGCCACGACTCCTGCTCCTGTATTAATAGTGTCTGGTGAAAAAAAGTTTACTAAAAGAGTTGAAATTAATAGAAAGACCCCCAATCCAAA
>JAYEIZ010000298.1:0-1698 GCA_034660355.1 Nanobdellota archaeon | reverse complement strand
AAAGATTTAATATGGCCAAGTTCTTTATATAAGTTTTTGGGCTATACTTCAAAAGCTGATGTAGAAAGAACAGTATTAGATTGTGGCGCAGGACCATGTCCCGAGTATAGTTGAAACTTGACAAGAAAGGCTCCTAAGTCTTTAATAAGATTAAGGAAAATAACTTTAATAAAGAAAGGAGCCCCGCATGATGAGAGTATTAAAATTAAACCCATTTGGCAAAAAGAAAATCAAAAAAGTTGAAGGAAGCTCATTTTATAAGCTTAAAAACATGAAGTTCTCATGTTTTAACGAGATGCTTCCTGAGCTCATACTAACAGGAGTAACGCTTTTTAAAGATCAGCTAGATAAGGAGGTGGAAGCTTTAGTTGGTCCCAGGTACAGTCAAAATCCCGATCGTCAGGCTTACCGTTGGGGCTACCAGGATGGAAGCATAGTTTTAAATGGCTACAAAGCTAAAATAGATAAACCTCGCCTAAGAACTAAAGAGGGCAAAGAAGTTGAACTTGAGACCTATAAAGGTTTTTCAGATCCTAAAAACCTTGAGCATCAAGCTTTAGAAAAAGCTATATGTGGGATAAGTAGTCGTGACTACAAGCGAGTTTGTGAGTCCATAGCTGAAGGTTACGGCTTGTCTAAATCTTCTGTATCAAGAAATACAATAAAAGCCACACAAAGGAAATATGATGAGCTTATGAGTAGAGACTTATCAAAATATTCCTTCTTTGCGATCTTTATTGATGGAAAGGTTATTAACGGGCAAAGAATACTAGCGGCAGTAGGAGTAACAATAGATGCTCAGAAGGTAGCTCTTGGGATACATCAGGCTCCTACAGAGAACAGCGATGCAACTAAAGTATTTTTAGAAGGTCTTTTAGAAAGAGGTTTATGTAATTTAAACCCACACCTACTATTTGTAACTGATGGAGGAAAAGGCTTAATAAAGGGAATCAAAAGAACATTTGGAGAACATGTGCTTCTTCAGAGGTGCTATAAACATAAGGATGCTAATCTCTTAGAGCATCTTCCAAAGAGTTATCACGCAGAATGCTCAAGGAGAATAAAGCTAGCTTTATCTATGACAGAATACTCTGAAGCTAAGAAAGAACTTCTAAAACTTCAAGCATGGCTTGCTGGAATAAATTTAAGTGCAGCAAATTCACTTAAAGAAGCTTTTAATGACCTCCTTACTCTTCACAAGCTAAAAGTTCCTGCTACTCTTAGAAGATCGCTTAAAACTACTAATATAATAGAGTCTAGTCTTTCCATCATAGAAGATAAAATCAAGAGGCATAAGAAGTGGTATGACTCTAAACAAATACATCGTGCAGTGGCTACTGCATTTTTAGAGGCAGAAACCAGATGGCACAAGATGTTTGGAGTTAAACATATAAAAACAATTATGTGTGAAATTAACAAATATTACCTTGACTATGAAAGGAAGGTAGCTTAGAGATTATGGGCCTTTCAAGCAGTTTCAACTATGTCTGGGACAATCTCGGGATTTCCAATAAGAGCATTTACTTCTGGCCACACAGCTTCCAATATTGCATCTTTATCATCAAAATTATCATCAAGATCATCAAATGGAATCGCTTTATCATTAAATCCAAATTCATCAGATGTTATTTTCTTTCCCAATGACAAAGATATTTTAGCAAGCTCTAATGCAAATTTATTTGTATCAATACCGTAAAA
>JAYEIZ010000297.1:0-1700 GCA_034660355.1 Nanobdellota archaeon | reverse complement strand
TGTTAAAGAAAGCATAGAATATCAAACTTGCTAGTAATAAATTTTGAGCCTCTATTGTCATCTCTGCACTAGTACAAGCATAGAATGATAATAATTCTGCTGTAGCCAATACTGGTATGAAAGATAAGTGGTCTAATATATGCTCTTTCATCTTCTCTTTTTGATTTGGTTTAAAGTATACTTTAATGTGTCATATAAATAGATAAACTACATAGAGCATTGAAGCACCTCACAGCCCAATTATTAATCCTTCTGCTGTTATCATATCTATTCGCCTAAAGTGGTATTAATATTATCTGCCAATTGATTTATCCCTGCTTTTCTTGTCAAATCAATTACTATCCCGCTTACTAGTTCTTGGAATTTTCTATCCACGAAGTCTTCTGTGCTTTCAGGGTTGAGAATAAGTTCTGTATAGTGAACTTTTTTATTCTCTCTGTCTATCCTAGATTTTAGTGAAGCTTTTGCTATTGCTATAACTTCATCTTCTGTCCTATAGGTTTTTTCTTTTTTTTCACTCTCTATTTGTGAAGTGTATCCCATAAGTATTGCAGCTTCATCGTATGAAATTTCTTTACCATTTATTTTTGGTATTGTATATTTTAGTTCTATTGTCATGTTTTTATTTTATTAATTTGTAATTTTTTCTCACTTATTACAGTCTGTTCTTAGTCCAGAAAACTCCCACTTCTCTATATAATAGTCTATATCTGTTAGAATTAATGCATTACCAGCGAGTATGATATTTATTGCATCATCTATTCAAATTGTAGAATCTGAAGCTGCAAGAACAACAGTGTCTACATCACCTGCTGTTAATAATTCAAACTCATAACCACTCTGATTATAACCAGTATAAAATCTTGTCTCGCAAGTGTTAAAAGCGGGTGGGGTAGTTAGCGTTTGAGTAGATATTTTTGATGTAGAAACTGAGTTAAATGTTAATGTAGAAATATCTCCAGATGTACCAAAATCAAATTTAGCTAAATGAGGGTCGTTACTAGAAACTGCATCAACAGTTAAGTATAAATGATTAGTGTGTTTAGGAATAAATACTCTTGCATAATACATAGCTCAGTCAGCTGGAACAGGCATGATAATTTGAAATTCTCTGACTCATGACTGTGTATCTCAATCATATGGTGTTGAAAGTGAGTATTCAATGATTCATGCCTGAGTGAATACTATATAAGCTTTTGTACCATCTTCATTGTAAAACATTCCGAATACATCTCCAGCTCATGATATTCCTGTATTATTAACTAATGTGTTTGTTTTTATCAAAGTTTTGTTTGATGTTGGTTCATAAGGAACTAAAAGAGAATATGTTTCTACAACATTACCACCTACAGAAGTTGTTTGAGTTATCTCAGTTCCATCTTCATTAAATGCAATACCCCTAAACCTCTTCGTTCCATCATAAAGAAGACTTTGTGTGGTTCTTGTAGATATATCTATTCCACTTTCAATGGGAATTTCAGGGTCTATTCCTAGATTATTGTTAATAGCACTCTTATAAATAGCACCGCTCCTTGAAACTAAATCATTAATTATATAAGTTGTTGTTGCACTTCAATCGTTAATACTTCCACCACCTCCACTAGGAGTTTGTCATTCAGGAGCAGTAGCCCCAGTATTCATTGTAAGAACTTGACTTGCTGTTCCTTTTGCTAATCTTGTAGGAGTTCCTGATGTTCCAC
>JAYEIZ010000296.1:0-7753 GCA_034660355.1 Nanobdellota archaeon | reverse complement strand
ACGAAATTTCATCTCAAACGATTGGGCAGCAAGCGAAAACATAAACGGAACACCTGGAGCACAAAACAGCATCTATGACATAGAAGCTCCAAAAGCAAACTTTTCATTCTCATCGATAATCGATGAAGCACAGATGGCTTCTTTTGATGCAACTAACTCATCTGACAATAAAGGAGTAACAAACTATGAATGGAACTTTGGAGATACAAATACAACATCAGGTGCTTCTATAGCTCAAATAAGCCATTTATATGATTCTAACAATACATATACAATAACATTAACAGTTCAAGACGCAGCAGGATTCACTGGCGTATTAATAGAAAATCTTATTGTTTCTGATCTAGACCCTACAGCGAATGCAACAGATAACTTAGGAGTAGATCTAGACGGTTATACTATAGCAGAAGGCGCTACTCTATCAGTAACAGGCCTAAACTCAGTAGCATTAGGTCCAGACGCTATTACTACATATTTCTGGGACTTTGGAGACGGAGCAACAAACGCAGCTTCAACAGCTTCAAATATATATTTTGAGAATAAAACATATACTGGCAACTTAACTGTTAGTGATACTGATAGCAAAGGTGTTGACCAATTCACAATCACAGTTACCGATGTGGACCCAACAGCAGAAGCAGGTAATGACACAATAGCAAACGAAGACACTTTAATAATATTCAATGCCTCTGATTCAGTAGCAGGCTCAATTTCAACTGATCCTATTGCAAACTGGGAATGGGACTTTGGTGACGGCTCATCAGTTAAATTTGGAGAAGTAGTCAACCACACATACACTTTAAACGGAACTTACACTGTTACATTAACAGTACATGATGAAGACAGCACAGACCAAGATACATTACAATCAAACATCTCATTTGTAAACGACGCTCCAACTACAACTCAATTCAACTTAACATTCGATGAAGATCAATATAATGCGAGTATAAACCTAACTAAATATGTAACAGACGAAGAAGACGCTGCAGAAAACATATCATGGATCTCCAATACTCCAATAAACCTTGTAGTTATCATATCTAATAAAATCCTTAACGTAAGTGCAAATAAAGACTGGTATGGAGAAGAAAATCTAACATTAACAGCTACAGATTTATTAGGAGCAACAACAGATGTAAATGTAATAGTTACAGTAAGCCCAATTAACGACATCCCTATACTACAAAACATAACTAATCAATCAGTAACTCAAGATTCAAAAATAAGTTTTACTTTATCAGCATCTGATGTTGATAATGACAACTTTACATTCTACAAAGATGTAAGCTTTGGAACATTAAACCAAACATCAGGTTTATTTGAATGGACACCTACATCATCTGATTATGGCATATATGAGATTAACTTCTTAGTAAACGACACATCAACACTAGGATACCTAACAGGCACAATAGCAACTCACATAAGAGTATTCTCAACATTAAACATATCAGAAGTCGACGTAAACATAAACCCTGCATATGATAACCTAAATGAAGAACAAATAATTCCGAATATAATACCCGGACAAACAATCACAACAACAATAAAAGTAGACAATAATGGAGCAGATAAGATAGATAATGGAAACGTAACTCTGACTATAAGTGCTCTAGGCGTTAACGAAGTAGTACAGCTAATAGATCCACTAGAATCAGGAAGCTCAGATTCTATAACAATAGAATACAAAACACCTACTTTAACCCCTGAAGGTACATACAAAGTAGACATAAAAACAGAAGGAGAAGACCACTTCCCAACAGAATATCGTTACTCTAACTTCTCATTTTACATAAACATAACAAAACAAACAGACGATGTTGTCATAGAGAATGCTTCATTGAATACAAGCTCTGCTAAATGTACATCTCCTGTAAAACTATCCGTCAACTTAACAAACAAAGGAAAGACAAATTTCGATGATGTAAACCTTTCAATAAAACAAAGCAGCCTAGGCATAGCTCAATACCAAATCTTTAACATACCTGCAGATACATACCAATCAGCAGATTATGAACTAAATATTTCAAATAAAGCAGCAGGCACATACGAAATTGAAGTGATGATGCAGTACTACTCTAATACATTACAAGACATAAAAACAGTTACATTAGAAATAGTAAATTGTGAGCCTGAAAAATTTCTGGATGTACCTGCCATAACAATCCCAGAAGATAATTATGATGCTACAACAAACCTAAGCGAATACTTCCAAGATTTCAACGACGACGATTTAACATTCGATCAAGAAGGCGCTAAGAACCTAACATTTGATTTCTTAAGCAATGGATTAGTAAATATTACATCAGACAGAAATTTCAACGGAACAGAATCAATCAACTTCACAGCATATGATGGGGTTAACCTAACAAAAAGCAATATTGTTACAATAACAGTAACTCAAATTAATGATCCTCCGGAGATAGAGTCAATTGATGATACAACAGCACAACAAGGAGAAAACTTCACTTACCAAGTAATAGCAAGAGATATAGAGAACGATACACTAACATATACTCTAAATGTAAATGATACTATATTGGAATCAATTGCATCAATTAACCAATCAGGTTATATTAACACCTGGGTGCCAATAAACGAGCAGGTTGACAAAGCATATCTATTTAATGTATCTGTAAATGACGGCATCAACCAAACATCTACATTATTCGCTGTAACAGTATTAAACACAAACGACGCACCAATCTTTAATACATCAGTATCAATCGCTGATTTCTCATGGGACGAAGACAAAACAAACTCCTCGCTAAACATCTCAGCAAGCTTCTATGACCTAGATGGAGATAATTTAGAGTACGAATATAACACAACAGGATTAGTGAACATAACAATAGACAGTATAACTAAAGGCATAGTAACTTTAAGGCCTACTATTAAACACTTCGAAGGAACAGAAACAACTAACTTCAGAGCAAAAGATCCTAGTGGAACATATTCAAACTGGAGCAACTCAGTATCTCTAACTGTAAATCCTATAAATGACGTACCTGAGATTGTAAGTTTCAGCCCATCAACAATATCAGTAATTAGCGAAGCATACGCTTATGATGTTGAAGCAACAGACGCAGATAATGACGTCTTAACATACTCTACTAACACTACCATATTTACAATTAACTCAACAGACGGAAGAATAAGCTTTGTACCTTCAACGAGAGGAACTCACGACATAAACGTAACAGTAAACGACAATAACGGAGGAATTGACTCTGATAAATTCACATTAACTATCTACAACAATTTAGAGATAGAAAATACCTTACTAAGCATAGAAGGCGGTTCTTTCACACCAATAAGCGAAGGACAAACCCATTCAGATTCAATACAACAGGGAGAAACCCTGGAATTACAAGCTGACTTTAAGAATTGGATGAGCACATATAAGATAGATCTTATAGTAGTAAACCTAACCTTACAAGACGGAGCATATATCGCAACAAAAGAAGCGACAATTGCAGGATTAGAAAAAGGTCAACAAACAACAAAAACAATTGACTTCGGAGAGATTCCCTCAGATGCTCCAAATGGGAAATACAACATATCAATCAAAGCTTTAGGATACTACAACAATTATGATAACACCACTAATATAGAATGGAAAGGATTCATAAATGTCCAAAGCGACGTATACCAGATCCTAACAACCAGCGCTTCAATAACACCTTCATCTGTCCAATGTGTAAGGGAAATTACAATAGACGCTACAGTAAAGAACCTAGATCCTATATTATCACAGAACATAACAGTAACTGTAATCAGAAGCACACTAGGGATGAATAAACAGAGCGAAGCTAAAGTAATAAGCTCTACTCAAAGTGATACATTCTCAATACCAATCAATATCTCATTCGACAGCCCTTCAGGCAACCATTCAATAACCATAAGGGCAGAATCAGATTTTGGAAGTATCTCTGAAGTAACAAGAAACCTAGAAGTAAGAAAATGTGAATTAGTATTCTCACCATCAGAAGATCCAATAGTAGGATATAAAGACAACTATGTATTTAGCGTATCAACAAACGGCGCAGACTTCACAATAGATACAATAGAATGGGAAAAAGGAGGTGTCTCAGTAGGAGATGGAACCTCTTCTCATACCTATATAGCAGAAAACCAAACAGGGCGTATTCCACATACAATATTTGTAAGAGTAACTGACACAAGAGGTAACCAAATAGAGAAGAATTGGTTGTTAACAACAACATCTTACCCAATTGCAGACACCTTAACAGTAAGCCCAAATCTAGCAGCACTAAACCAGACTCAATTACAAAACGTAACATTAGTTATTGAGCAAGCAGGTATTGGGAACATACAATTCCTACAACCAATTAACCTTTCAGGCATTGTATCACTAGACAACCATATTAATGTTGTAAACGGAATAATAGCTATTAACAGCAGTGCAAGCTATAATGTTCTAAGTGAACCTGCAAAGATAACACTAACTGGCCTAGCATATGACACCACACCAGATATATTCTATAGCTCAGGATTTACAACAACACCATCAGACATATCAACAGAATGTACAAACACATTCTGTTTCATAGAAAGTTACACACATGCACCAACAACAACTGGCACAGTTGTTTTCAATGTAACACACTTCTCAAGCTTCAGGGTAGGAACAGAAATAATTCCTCCATCAAATGTTCCAGTAGCTAACGCAGGCTCAGACAGAACTGTTGCAGTAGATACATTAGTTACATTAGATGCATCCAGTTCAAGCGGAACTGAACCATTGACCTATAGATGGAGTGCACCTTCAGGAATAACGTTATCCAGCACTATAAGCTTAAGACCTACATTTACACCAACACAAACAGGAACATACACATTCCCATTAGTTGTAAGTAATGATTATGGATCAGACACAGATACTGTAACAATAACTGTTCAGGAAACCCTATCCTCACCTGGAGCAACAGGCAACCTGACAATATCCGACTTAGATATAAAAGTGGGAGACAAAACACATAAAGATGTACTGAACGGAGACAAGATAAGCAAAGAAGCTGAACCAGGTGACACAATAAAATTCATGATAGAATTAGAAAACCTATTCTCTTCTTCATCAGACATAGAAATACAGGAGATTGAAGTGACTGTAACAATAGATAACATTGACGACGGAGATGAATTAGAAGAAAGCGAAGATGTTGACGACATAAAAGCAGGAAAAGATGAAGATATTACAATAGAACTCGAAATCCCTACCTTAGTAAACGAAGACACATATGATATAACAATAGAAGTAGAAGCTGAAGATGAAGACGGAAACGATCATGATATTGTATGGGAACTAACACTGGACGTAGAAAAAGAAAGTCATGCTTTAGTGATAGACAAGGCTAAACTAAGCCCTCAAACAATAAGATGTGAAAGAGAAACTTCCCTGGAAGTAGAAGTTGTTAACACTGGGTCAAAAGATGAAGATGATGTATCTATAGAGATAAAAAGCATACCTCTAAACCTAGAGATAATAGAGGAAGATATTGACGAACTTGAGGAAGGAGATGATTCTGACTCTATATTCGAAAAGACATATAGGCTGCAATTTGATAACAAACTAAAGCCAGGAACATACCCAATTACAATTACTGCCGATTACAACAGCCACGAAGGTGATGAAAAAACTATTGATTTAATAGTAGAAGAATGTGTGGATAAAAAAACACTAGTGGAATCTACTAGAGTAGATATTGTTAAAGCAACAGACAAGATAACAACCCCATTGCCAACAACAGAGGTAAAATTCAGAGACACCTCAGAATATGTAACGCTATTGGCAGTATTATTCATAATATTGATAGGCGCAATCGTATTTGGAGTTGGCGCAGTGGTTATATTGTCAAAGAAAAAGTAACTTCTTTTGCAATTCTTTTATTTTTTTCTTATTTCTTTCTAATCTTTTATTAGCATCCTTAATCAAGACTCTTAGATAACTGTCTTCAACTAGAATCTTTCCATCTCTCGCTATAATTGTCTCCATAGCTTCTGTTCCGATTATCTCTATAATAATCCTTTTACCAATATTGATTATGCCTGCTCTCTTAATACCTAGATCCCGAACTATCTTCAACAATGTTTTAGCTTTCTCTAAATCCCTGCAACAAACATGTATTATAACACTCTCTTGCTTAAACCCAACATCTCCCTTAGGCAGCTTGCTTAAACTCTTTTTTATAGCTCTAAATTTCGCTTTTTTATGCTCTGCAACTACAAACCTACAATCTTTCTTACAATCACTATTCTTCTCTACCAATAAAACCCTCCCAGAACACGAAGAAGTAGTATAATAATCAGGAGTTGAATTGATTAGATCAACTAATGGCCTTATATCCTTATCAATACTTTGCTTAATGCTTTTATCTACCTTACCTAAACAATCCTTCTTTTGCTTGTCAAACATCTAAATAAGAAAGAATAAGTTTAATTTAAATCTTACCATTAGATAAAGACAGTTTTCCTTTCGATACTTTTATTAATATTTTGATTCTTAGATTACATATGGGAACAATAGTTATAATCGGAGGGGGAGAAATTGGTAATTTTGAAACTCTGCCTTTTGATAAAAGAATAGTTGAACTTGCAAGAAAGAAACATCCTAAAGCATTATTTATTCCAACCGCAAGTGGTGAACCCAAGGGTTATATCAAGAATTTCAACAAAGTTTATGGGAAAAAATTAGGTTGTAAAACTGATGTTCTTTTTTTACTTAATACTAAACCAACAAAGAAAGAATTAAGAGAGAAAATTCTTTCTTCAGATTTAATTTATGTGGGTGGTGGAAATACACTAAAAATGATGAAAATATGGAAATTTTTAGGTATTGATAAAATTCTAAAAGAAGCATATAAGAAAGGAACTATTTTATCTGGAATAAGTGCTGGTGGAATTTGTTGGTTTGAAGCAGGTCACAGTGATTCTATGAGTTTTTATCATCCTAATAATTGGGATTATATTAAAGTAAGGGGTCTAGGATTGCTCAAAGGAATTCACTGTCCACACTTCAATGGAGAAACAAGAGGAATAAAGAGAAGAAAGAATTTTTCTAATTTTATGAAAAAATATTCAGCGGTTGGAATAGCAATAGATAATCATTGTGCTATGGAATTTATTGATGGAAAATATAAAGTTCTTACTGCAAAAAAAGATAGAAAAACATACAGAATATTCAAAAAGAGAAGTAAGATTATTATTGAAGAAATACTAAAAAAGAACAATTATATGCCAATTTCTCCCCTATATAAGAAATAGGAAACTGCCCATTGATACACCGATTTCTGACTTTTCTAACGGAGAATATAACAGCGCGATGTAAATAAAATTATTTCCACCCAATATACCTTCTCATCCTTTCAACAAACTCTTCTGCATCCTTATAATATCTGTCAAACTCTTGTCCTTTAATCTCTGTCAATTGCTGATGGGTTATCATCTTGCTAAGCTTATAAAAGTTCCTCATCATTGTTACATACTTCTGCTCCAATAAATTGTTCTTAACCAACTTCTCATGTAATAAATCAGCCACATGATCAGGCGACGGCGGAATTTCACCATGCTTCATCAATGCAGCATGCGCAGCATCAATCACTGCCCAGTATAAGTCAATTGTAGCCTGCAACAAGTGCCACTTGCTGTTATGTAATGTATTAGGGGCTCTGACATAATAAGTCCATATGCTCTCTTCAGTTGGCCTTATCCTCCCTCGCCTTAATAAAAT
>JAYEIZ010000295.1:0-7770 GCA_034660355.1 Nanobdellota archaeon | reverse complement strand
ATTGATACAGTAATAGAAGGAACGATAAAGCCTATTGGGAATGGGGGTATGATTTTAGCGCCAAAGAGATATATTGGCAAGGGAGCATATATATTAATCAAAAAGAATTAATCATGCCACACGACAGGTTCTGCTTCTATTATGTTATTATCTTTGTCAATATTGAATGTTTTGCCTAAGAATTGCTCACAAACATAGATATTCGTTAATGTATGGTCAGTTATCTTAGAAACCTTTATCTTTCCACCAACTAAGGCTAGAAATGGGATCAGATTGTCTGCTAAGTGTAAATCAATAGGTGCTAAAGATTCAATTTCATGTATGAGCTTTTCTGATGCTTCTTTGCCAATATCTTCTGAACGCTTACCTTTCTGGCCTAAAACATCTGCACCTAGGATAATGGGATTATTGAAACTTATCTCATCTGTTTGTCTTGAGAAAACTGCCCATACAGTAACTCCTGAACCAATAGATGGTGTAGGGGAGTATTCTGTCCGGATGTGGATAGGACAATTGAATGTCTTAAGGATAAGTGTTGCGGTTTTTGCCTGGCGCTCTGCTACATTTGCCTTGTTTAATTCTAAAGATGCATGAGAAACGCCTTTTATCTGGATCAGATTATGTTGTAATTCTGAATCTATCTTGAGGGCTTCTTCTAGGTTATCTAAGTGGAATTTTGACTTGATTTGTATGTCAATCTTGCCCTGGCCTTTAGGATAATAACCTCGTTTTAATAAACTGCATTTAATGTCTGCATACTTTCTTAGATGAGGTAGGATAACATTATTGAAATAATCAAATTGTGGTGACCAAGAAACATCTGTTCCGCCAGTAAGATTTAAACGTACTTTCTTTCCTGAGAATATTGCTGGAATGAGCAATGACTGGAGAAGTAATGTTACAGAGCCTGCAGTACCAATATCAATAGAAATTGTTCTTCCTTTTACTTTGCCAGGTAAGAATCTTAATCTTTCTGAGCCTAGCTCTGCATAACCTGATTTTGCATCAGATAATTGCTCTAGGGCTTTGATACAATGCAGATGCTGTGCCTTAAGACCTGGTTTAGAGCGTCCTTTTCTTATATTGGTTACTTCAAATGCTTTCCCTATTAGTGTACTTAGAGCTAAGGCTGTACGTACTATCTGTCCACCTCCTTCTAAGTGAGATCCATCCAGTTCTATCATGATAAATACAAGAAAATTCCATGTTATATTAAATTTGTGAAATTTTTAGAAATCTTAGATTTTTAAAATTCATCTAAAAATTAAAGAAAAAGAAAAAATAATAAAAATTTTACCAGTCTATCTCATCAAGCTCTGCATCAATGCTGTCTAAGTCTTCTGTACCAAGTTCTTTGTCAAGGTCATCTAGTTCTGATAATTCGTCACCTATGCTTACTTCTTCTGTAGCTCCTTCTGTTACTATCTCTGTTATTAGTTCGCCTGATATCTCAGACGGCTCTGAGGTTTCTGGTGCTTGACAACCTACTAAGAAAATACTTAGTATTAAACCGAATAATATTGTGTTTTTCATTTTCATGGACCTCTTATTCTTCATCCTCTTCTTCATCTTCATCCATTTCTTCTTCCTCAACTTCTTCTTCGTCTTCTTCTGTTTCATCCTCTTCTTCATCTGTTACGTCTTCTCCTAACCCCCTAATTGCGTGAACAATGTCGCGAAGTAGTTTTTGTGCTTCTTGCAATAGTTTATGGGCTTCTTTCATGTATCTATGTCCTTCTTTAGCCAGAGTGTGTGCTTCATCTACATCATCAGCTTGTATAGCGTCTTTGAATTGGTCTAATGCTTGGCCATAATTACTCTTTGCTTCATCTACTTTCTTCTTAAATTCGTCAATTAAGGATTCTGCTTCTGAAGTGTCTTTACCAGAATCTTCCATCCTTGCTAAGGTTCTTTCTAATTTTGTTTCTAGCTGTTTTACCTTAATAATAACTCCTCCCACTCTAGCATTAACTATATGGCCAGAGTATACTGCAAGTCTTTTCTTGATCCTTAGCCAAGATTTCTTTATGGCTTTTGAAGCTTCAATTATCTCAGATTTCTCTTCTGATGTTTCGATAGTATTCTTAGATTCTTCAATCTCTGCAATCATATTATCAATCTTTTCAAGTAGTTCAGCAGAGTCTTCTTCTGTTAGGTCTTCGTTAGAATCTACGCTTGATTTTACTTTATCCAAGTGAGCAAGAATTCTGTCTGCTGTTTTTAATAAGGATTCTTTTGCCCTGTCTCTTATCTGTTCTTTAGCTTGAGTGCATTCTTCTGAGTCAGTATCTTCGCATGTTCTTACTTTCTCTTTTGCTTGTGTAAATCTATCTCTTGCTGTAGCATAATGTTGTTTTGCTGCCAGGTATCTTTCCTTTGCTTGTACATAGTTTTGCCTAGCATTAACTAGTCTAGCTTGAGCTTTATTTGCTACATCTGCTCTTCTTGCTAACGCTGGTTTTGCTGCAATTGGTTTTGCTGCTTGTGCTCTAGTTTGTTTAGCAGCAACAACTCTTTTTGCTGCAATTGGCCTTTTAGCAGGAACTGCTCGGGGTTCTTTGGCATCTAGTTCAGCTGGGTCTACCTCATCTGCACTTATTGTAACTACTTCAACATCTTCAGAACCTGTTACACTTCCACCATCTGCAGCACCTACATCAGTATCTTGTGCTGCTACCATACTAAGAACAAATAACATCATTATGGCATATGCCAATATCTTTTTCATATAGATCACCTCAATTGTTTTAATATACTATTCTAAAACCAGATATAACTAATATATAAACATTTTCAAAATAAAAAGCAAAATTGCATTATTCTAAAATTCTCACTACGCTCAAATTTTAAAAAAAGAAAAAAAGAGTGAAAATGATTTATTTCACTCGTAAAGATAGCCGATCGCCAATTACTTTGTAATTGACTAAGGAACATTATTGTAAAATCAGTATTTAAAGTTTACGCTCGATTGTATAAACTTTTGAGAAGTAACAGTCATTTGAAGATTGTCTGTACTTTCTTAGTATAGCTTATTGGATCTTTATCTTTCAATTTTTTAGTCACATTAAGAAAAGGCTTAATCCTTTGATCAATATCTTGGTAAAGTTTTTTTCCACGGTATGTTAACTTTAGCTCTTTGTTCTTGTATTCTACTAGTTTCTTCTTTTCCAGAATTTCCAGATTTTTATATAATGCTCTTTCCTGTTTTTTTGCGAACTTTGCTTTCTTTACTAAATCGATAAATACATTTTTAGAAATAGAAACCTGTAAGGTTTTGTTTTTTATCTTTTTGTTCGCTTCTTCAAACCATTTGCCTAAGGTAAAGAGTATGAAGTTCTGAACCTTGGTTGTTTTCATGTATAAAATAGATTAAAAGGGGGAGTATATAAAAACTGCGTTTTCATATTTACTACTTCAACCTTCTAATCATCTTTAAAGCAGATTCTACAGAGCGTTTTGCATAGCCATCTATCCTTTTTACACCGTCAGCTCTAGTCATTCCTGGTCCAGAAACGCCTAATGAGACTGGTTTGCCTGATTGTACTGATAAATCAGCTATTTTTCTAGCTACGTTATGTGCTACAATCTCGTCGTGTTTTGTGTCCCCTTCTATAACTGCGCCTAAAGCTACTACTCCGTTAATGTCTTTTCTCTTTACTAAGCTATTCACAGCAAGAGGCATATCAAATGCTCCAGGAACCCTTATTGTCTTTTCTACTTTAGCACCTAAAAACTCTGCATGTTCAGTTGCTATCTTACCCATTAGATGGGTTATATCTGCGTTGTAATCTGAGATTACCAAACCTAGTTTTTCATTTGCCATTTTTATCCTCCATCACGCTTTTTATAAGCTTCCAACACTTTCTTTTCCTTGCCTTATCCCTTTTCCTGCTTTTCCTGATAATTCTTCTTTTCCTTTTAGCAAGGCAACTGCATTAAGTGTATGATCATAAGTTCTGTTTTTTGTTATTTCGAAGAGTTCTTTTTCGGTTTTTCCTTCATCTAGGTAGGTAAACACTTCTACAATGTGTTTGTTTGTCAGTAATTGGGCTTTGATTAATCCTTGAGAAGCTTCGTGAGCACATGTCTTGTCAATTGGTTTATCTCCGGGCATTCCTAGTGCCATGCAGATATCGCAGTTGTGCTCTTCTAAGAGTTTTTTGCATGCTACTGGTAAATCTTTTACACCTGGAACTGTGTAGCGTTCTATCCTGATTGTTTCTTGGGAGTCTTCTAATGCTTTTTTAGCTATACTGAACATATCAACTCTTGAAAACATAGTATCTGCTATTCCTATTTTTTTGTTCATTCTCTTAACCTATATAATAAAAACTCAACAACAAAAATGGCTTCGACGGTTTTTAGTGAAATGCCATAAAATGCTTCGCATTTTAATGTCACTAAAAACCTACTCGGCACCCCGACGGGGACCCGCCTCGCCTCGCCTTTTTTGTTGAGTTTTTCAAATTACTCTTATTTAATTATTAACTTAACCCCCAATGATTAACTTAACTTTACTTTATCGTTATCTTTTAATTTTAATGAATCTCTTAGATTAACTGGAGCAATAACTTCGATAATATCTTCACTATGTCTTGTTCTTTCTGGTACTACGATTGCTGCTTCGCTGTTATTCATCTTTAATTTGTATGAAGTTATTGAGCCAAATGTTCTTGATTTTGTTGTAAAACCTTTAATTATGATCTTTTCTTTATCAGCCAATAATTGTGCTAGTTCTTCTCTTTTTAGCTTGAGATTTAATGTGCCAGGGTATGCATAGAAACCAAGCTTATCCTGAAACTGTTTTTGGTATTCTTGTTGTGAAACGTAATATGCTCCTTCTCCAATACCGCTTTGCACATCTGCTGAGATAGATGTTTTCTTTGTTTTGAATATAGAGCTTAATTCCTGATAGTTGTTCTTCAAAAGTTCTCTTCCGTTGTCTGCTAAGCTTAATGTAATGCCAGAGGGTGTTGCCAGGCGCTTAATAAGAGATTTAGCTTCCATCTCTCTAAGTTTCCTGCTTATTGTTTGCTGAGGAATTCCTAGTTCTTTTGAAATGCGCAGAGTAGATGTTTCTAAGCTGCCAAATAATCCCTCTTTTTTTGCTATATACAGTAATAATTCCAAATATTCATACATATTAGGTTAGAAGTGAGTAGTTACTTATAAACTTTATGTTACTCTTATATGGGTAGCTGATTTTAAACCTTATAATTTTTACTATTACTTAGTGGTAAAAATAGAAAGATTTATACTTTGCGAAAATTTGAGCTAAGGGCTTCTAAGCCCAGAATTTCGGCTCCTTAGAAATGTAAGGAGGTCGGTATTCGTGAAAAAAGAAAATTTTCGCAATAATTGGATAGAAGAGTTTGAAAGCCTTAAGAATTTAGTAATTAAAGAGTTTTCTGAGGATGGCTTTCGCAATCTTAAGGAGAACAGTGCAAAGCTGGCAACATACCACTACAATAAGAGAAAACTAATGTTGTTAGGAGAAGAAAGAAAGCTTTACAATTTCTTGATTGAGAATAGCTACAACCCATATAGAGTTTATCGTTGGTTCTTATTAGAAAGAGTTCCAGACGATGTAAGGTTTCAACTAAGAAACAGGCTGATTAGCCAAAAGATTGCTTCTAAAATTCATTTCAAGAGAAAGCATGAAAGCAAAAACAAAGTATGTCTAGAAATAAAGCTAATGGGCATAAATCTTGTGAGGTCGATGTAAGATGGCAAAGATAAAAAGAGGAAAAAACCAGAATGAGGGCAAGAACAGGAAACTACCAAATGTCTTGAATAAAAAACAATTGACTGAATTATTTACTGTTATTGGAGAGACAGATGTTTTTATGGCTTCTTTGCTTGCTTTATTCTGTGGCTTAAGAATAGGAGAAATATGCAAACTAAGAAAAAACAATATTGATTTAGAAAGCGAGAAAATAAAGATAGTTGCAGGCAAAGGAAACAAAGACAGATATGTGATGATTCCTGCAAACCTCAAGACAATTTTTGAGAAATGGTTAAGGATAACAGAAGATGATTTCTTTATTCCATGCAACACAGATAAAGGGATTAGTGAGAATTATTTATCAGTCAAGTTCAGAAGATACATGAAAAAAGCAAAGCTTCTGATTGAGACAAACAAGACAATTCATGGACAGCAAAGACACCTTTACAGCTTTCACACTCTGCGACATACTTACGCAACTTATCTTTTGGAAAAAGGAGTTGATTTGTACTACATTCAAAGAAGCTTGGGGCACAGCGATATCTACACAACGCAGATTTATGCGTATGTCAGCCAAAAAGATTTGAAAGAAAAAATTGACAAAGCTTTCAAAGCAGAAAAGAAAATAAAAATTGAATCCGTTACTGATCCATTTGATGTCTTGAAGATAAGGTTTGCAAACGGAGAGATAAGTGTTGAAGAGTTCAAACAAAAGTATGATACATTGAAGAATATGTCAGTGGCAATATTTTAATCAAACTTGTCAGGATCAAACGAGGAATCTCTTGTCCATCTTTCAAACTGCTGCCAGCCGACAGTTCTTTTCCTGAACTGCGGTTTGAGCTTGCAGATTATAATGCCATCATTGTCAATTAAATCCTTGAATTCCTTGTGAGTTATCATCAAGCCCTTGTTTTTACTTATGAACAATTCCAGCTTTTTATGGCAATCAAATAATCTCTTTTCTTTGTTAAAGCATTTTCTTGTGCAGAAATTACCATAATACCAGTTAACAACTCTTTGGATAGAGTATTTAATTGTGCTTGACATTCTTTAGAGATTGCTTAAAGCTAACTCTATCTTTTCAACTATCTCTTTTGCATTCTTTACTACACTGTCTAGAATGTTTTTGTTTACTGCTGTTTCTGTCCCGTATTGGAATTCTTCCCTTAATGCTTTTGCATCCTTTGTCATTCTCTGCTCTGTTGTTCTTATGAAAGCTATGTCTTCTTTGTCAAGCTCAATTTTTCCTTCTTCTATAAGATATTCTACTGTGTTTATTGTGCATTCGTGGTTTTTTGACTCATAGCCCATCTTAAATAATATTGCTAATAGTGAGTGGTACATTGCGTAGTAGGACTGTGATATTGCCCAATCGCTAAATCCCCCTTGTATGTTGTAATCCATTGCCTTAAGGTTGTGCTTTGCTTTTGTTATATGCTCTTCTGAAAGCCTTGTGTTTGGCCTGATTTTTTTCATTCTTGTTTCTTTAGCTAAGCACCAGTCCAGCTTCTCTTTATGGATTGACATTTTTGATTACCTCCATAAACATATCCTCCCCTTTTATTATTATGCCTTCCTTTATGATTGAAAGCATTGCTTCCTTCTTATTTCTTAGCTCATTGATTAGGTCTTCTTTTTTTAATATTAAAGGGACTACTGGCTTTGTCCTTACTTTAGATATTTCAATGCAGAAACTATTTACTTTTTTAACTTGGTTTGTTAAGAATAGGGCATCAACATCATTAAATGTTTTTCCTTTTAATACTGAACCAAAAAGGATTATCAATTCTGCGTGTTCAAATTTTTGTATTTCTTCAGCGTATATTTTAGCGTAGCTTTTTAGGCCTCTTTTTTCCGATAGCAAAAGCAGTTCGCAGAGCTTTATTATTTCATTGTTGTTTAATTTCAGCTTGTAGTGTGTTGCGTTGCTTATCTCTTTGCGATAGAGTATGTTGTCTTTTTCCAATTCTTTCAGTATTTTAAATGCGCTACCAACGCTGATTTCTAATGCTTTTGAAATCTGGTTAATGTTGTGTCCAAAC
>JAYEIZ010000294.1:0-25835 GCA_034660355.1 Nanobdellota archaeon | reverse complement strand
TCCAATCTAAAAATATGTGCTGAATTATATCTTAATATCTCTTTGGATCTTTTATCAAAAACAGGGAACTTAGATGATATCAAGGTAATATATTCACACCCTCAACCAATTGGGCAGTGTCGAGGATATCAATCTTGGCCTGTAATATGGCATTCCATCAGGTAGGTCTAGAACCCTCATTACTAATTCAGCAGCAGAATAGCCCCCTTCTCTATTATAAACACTTTTACCTTCTAGTTCTCTTGAATCAAGTGTTACTCCAGGAGAAATATCACTTTGAGATCTTGATGTTATCTGCAAGATGTTTTTATCATAACCCCCTACCCATAATTTACCTATGCTGGGGCCTAACTCATCTATTTCATCACTCTGCGGGAAAGCGCCTTTGTTTCTTACTTCTACAATCATTCTTACATCATAATCATTCTCATAAATCTCTTTAGGGGTGTTAGTTGGAAACATTAGCCTTAGACCATCTGTACCTGTTCTATATATAGATTCCCTGGGTTCATCTATATCTGCAGTTCTGCAAGCAGTTAAAAATAAAGCAAGAATTACTAAACTGACTATTAAATACCTTTTTTTTGTCATCTTAATCGGTTATTGATATATTTATTATCATTCTTTTTTATAAACTTTGTGTTTCTGAACGTAGTGAGCAAGCATAAAGGTTCATGTATACAGGTTCGTCTTCGTCTTTTTAATCTTCACACTTCCGGATATTGTATCTGTATAACCATAACTTAATGTAATATACAATGGAGCAGTAAAAGTACCTTCATTCTCATCATATCCATTCTCATAAGTGCATCTTATAATATCTTCCCTTTTCCTTAAGTTTAATATTCCATCATCTTTTAATCCTTCTTTGATAATATCACAATCAAGCTTATTACTTTCTTCTTTAGTTGATAAGTATGCTCTTACATCAATCCTATTCCATTCCTTATAATCTATTGATTCAGAATAACAAGCTGCCCTTACTTTATCTTTCCAGACTACTTCACCCTTACCTAAGTTCTTAACAGTTATTGTAAACCTGGGTTTTATCCTATTAGGGTTTTTTTCATCAGGTATCATCTCACTCTCTAATTTAGTAACGGCAACAGGCGCACCTTGGGATCTTAGAGTTATTGTTTTTGTCGAATCACATACCTTTTCTCTTTGCTTAAAACCAAATACATCTGTATCTATACAGACTGTATCTACAAGATTTGTTTCATAACCATAACAAGAGGTTATTGCAACCAGAGAATCATGATACTCACTTTGAGAATCTTTACTGAGCTCTTTTGTTTTAACATTAAAGCTGATAAGCTCTTGGTCACCGTTTGGGTATTCTATGCTTTTGCCTCTTAGGTTCAATGATATATGTGAATCATCTATCAGCCTAGGCCTTTCATAAAGCGTAGACTTCACAGAATCTTTGATAAGTTCTATGTAATCTTTCTCTAAACTTATTGTTAAAAATCCATTCACTACATCATATGCTCCTTCATTGTACAGCCTTACTGCAACCGGAAAAACACTCCTCTCAAAAACCTCTTTACGCGGAGTATTCTCAAAGAATTCCATATTCAATCCGTCTTTTCCTGAGTGTATACCTTTAATTGTTTCTGAGGTAGCCGGCCCTTTAGCCTTGCATCCAACAAGGAACAATAACAAAACAAATAATATTAATATGTTTCTTAATCTCATTTTACTTTTTAATTTATTTTATAATTGTTTATTTCTTTGATAGCATTACCGATCTTCATATCATTTTCTTTTCTCTTGACAACTGTAATTTCTTTGTCTCTATATGTCTTAACAAAATTAAGAAGTGCACTTTCCAGTGCTTTTCTGAAATCAGCCTTACTTTCATTAACTTTTATCTTTTCTTCTTGGTCTAGACTGCCTCTGGCTTTAATCGCTCTAAAGTGTATCAGTCCATTATCTACATTTTTCAATATCATGTTTTGAGAATACCCTAAGAAGCTAGCTTTGCTGGTATTGCATGTTTTTATCAAATTGATAAACTCTGCTTCCTCTTGTTTTTTTAGCTTCAGTTCTTTAATTGTGTCATTTAGTTTAGCTTCATCCTCATCTATACAAAGATCACTTATCTCAACTAGAACTAGTATCAGCTGTTCAGCTTTCTTGATTTGATCTGTTCTATTCTCAAAAGTCCATAATTTATTCGCTGCTTCCCTTGCATTATCACAAGTGTATTTTTTTTCAATCTCTGTACCGTCAGGCACATTGCATTTTATAGTGCAAAGGCAGCCATCTGTATCTTTACATAATGTTGTGCAGTTTAGTAATCTGGTTTTTTCTCCAGGTATAGATTTAACAAAAACATTCTTTGATTTTTGTAATTCATAAATATAATTAGCACTAGCTCTATAATGGTGCGTAGCTACAGGAGTGTCTCCTAAAATAAATGGAGTTTTATCTTTAGGTACTGATATTGAGCACCTCCACGATTTAAAACCAGTAATCGGAGTTTTAGTATTAGCAATCTCTGTTTCAGTCATATTATATACTTCATAATCATCTTTTACTTCTATAAACTCAAAACCTTCTCTACAATATAGTTCCTTTCCTGGCATTGATGTTTCTTCTAAATCAAGATTGACTGGAATTTCTATACTAATCCCAGTTACATTCTTAATCCTTCCCTGGGGCCATTGGTTTTCTAAAGTAATGCCTAGATAAGTATATCCATCATTCTCTACACTTAATCCTACAGGCGGATCACTAGTGCCCATTCCTAATTTAACCGGGCCATAAGTAGAAACACCTTTCTTTCCTGTATCCTTAATTCCATATTGTTTCAATGGATTTACATTCTCTTTTCTTAAAGCTCTTATCCTCTCTATATCCATAAAATATGTCCTGATAAATGCTAATGTTTCAAAATTAAATTCAGCTCTGATTCTTACTGAATTCGTTCCAGGACCTAACTGCCCTGCCCAGAACCTGCATTCAAAACCAATCTCTTCAAACTTATCTATCCCATATTTCTCTACCCTACTGCCTAACTTATCTGGCTTTATTACTCCTTGTTCAATATACTTTCCTTCTCCTGTTTCACAACTCATATGAACATTAATAGGCTCTTCTAAGGTTCTAGCCTTTAGATCACCCCATAAAACCACTCCCTCATTCTCATAAAAATGCTTGTCTGCTACCTGTACATTCTCTAAGTAGACTCCTAACTTACTGTCAGGGTCTTCATTCCGTTCAACCTTACTTTGATAATAGCCGCCAGTAGCAAATTCAAGCTGTTTCTTATATGCTGTTCTCATATCGCCAAAGAAACCAACAAGGCCGCCCGTAGATTCTTTTATAACATCCCAGGGGTTCTTTACACCAACTCCTTCTTCTTCTCCAATTACAGCTTGTGAAGCAGCATGTACATTCTCCCAATTTAGAAGCATCATTACAACAAAGAATATCCAAAATGCCCATGTCACAATCTTATTATCCGGAAATTCATCCCACAGATAAAGTATGGTCCAAAGAAGCAAGAATGGAAAAGCCATAATTAAACTCACTACCAATAATGGCAACCCAATCCATTGTAACAACGGAAAACGGTAAAAATCAAAACCAAGAAGGAAAATAAGGATTATATTTGCGCTAGTACCTTCCTTTCTGCCTCTTACTACCAGAGCCCAAAATACGATTATATAGATAAAATGAATAAAACCAGAATATCCCATCGATCCTGTTAATGCAATAAACATTATTAAAAAAATCAATGCCCCAAAAGTCCCCCATTCCCATAAATCTACTCCTTTATCGCGCTTACTCCACATATGAACTGCGAGTATAGCTCCAAATAGTGTCCAGCTGCCTAGACTAAGAATATCCCTAAATACAACTCCAACTTCAGTTACCCCTATATATTTCGCAAAAAAATCCCATGCCCATATGAGCATAGCAGCAATTATAAGAAAACCAATACCTGCTCCGCCTTTTTCTTTCTTCTTCTCATTCTTATCCTTATCTTCTTCGTCTTTCAGTTTTTTAAGCTGCTCTCTTGCAAGATCTTCCTGAGCACTATTCTTTGAAACCTCAGAACTATCCGCCTTTTCACTGGATTCATCTGCTTCTTCAGAAGATTCATTAGCATCTATTTCAGAATCATCAGCATCCTCACTAGATTCATCCGCTTCTCCCTCAGACTCAGTTTCGTCCTCTGCCGCCTTTGCTTCTTCCTCATCAGTACTTTTTTTTGCCTTAGATGCTTTCTTTACTACTTTTACTTCTTCCTCATCAGTATCTTCTTCACTACTTTTTTTACCATCTGTCTTTTTTACAGGTTTGGTTTTGGTATCAACAGATTTACCTTCAGGAACCTTTATTGAACCTAACTTTTTCTTAAAAGCAGCAGAAACCGCTAAACCTAGATCATTCATTATTGTGTGATGTGCTTCTGAGGAAAGTTGTTTTCCCCTGTGTGCTATTATCTTATCTTTTTCTAAATTACTTTTGAGAAGAAATTTTGCACTATCTTTATCGAGTTTAGCATACTTCCCCTTTCCAGCAAGCTGCCTTAAACGCCTTCTTAGAACTAGTTTTTCATCATCCTGAATTGTTAAACCCTCAATATACCTGTCAGCATGATTACTTAAGTCCATTTCTCTCCTCTTTTAAGAAAATCCATTCAATTTTTATCTAATTCAACCTTAATCTCTACAATCTCTAATGTATTCCTAGGCGTTATCTTGATAAAATTATTGCCTTCTTCAATCCAGTTGTCTATATTCCTGTCATAGGACTTCTCATCTGTGTTTATACTAACATGATGGTCATTCATGTTTAGTGTTGCTTTCTTTGTTTCTTCATCATCAACAAATTCTATTCTTAAAAAAGAATCATATTTCTCATCAGTTATGTCGTCGAAAGTTGTTTCATTAACCTCAAAGTAATAGATAGTTTCAATAGCATCTTTCTCTGTAAAACTTATCTTTGTTTGTTCTATTGCATAGCTTCCTTTTCGTGTATTGAAGATGATCTTATTCTGGCCAGCACTGAATATGCTTAACGGAACATCTTGTTTGTAATAATTGTGAATGTCGTCACAAACAGGGATAGCTGAGAAAACATTCCTGTTGTTTATGGAAATATCTAAAATACCTACATTAGATACAGCAGAACAATAAGGCACAAACCTCAATTCAGCTTTCTCTAGGTTTTGATACTCTGTTTCTGTTAAGCTAAACACATTTTGGGATTCTTGTCTGCTCACATCACTTATATCTCCTATAATCTTAACATCTTCTAATGAGTATTCATTAGTTGTCCAGAACTTACCTCCTACACCTAAAACCCCAAACTCTAATTCGTTATCATCCTTAAGCATGTTTTTCTTTAGTCTTATTGGTTCTACATTAGGGCTAGTAAGGGCATACTCATAAACCAATTCACCATTTAATTTTATATATAAAACACCCTTTCTTTTGAAAGAACTAAAGCTTAAAACAACATTATCTGTATTCTCTAAATCTTCAATTGCAAATTTTGCACTTTTAGTCCTATCATCAAACCAACCATTCCGTACATATATAGGATTTAGTGTATCTAAAATCTTAGAGTTAGTGCTTTCAAATATGTATATGTTGGGAATATCCTTATCTCTGACACGTCCAACAGAATCCAGCCTTCCAACACTTTCAGATAATAATTCAATCTTATCATCACTCGAATCGCTACTCCATTCTCTACCTCCATCTTCTAATAGCTCTTCCCTATCTTCTGTTGGAAGAAACAGAATATAAACAATTATAACCGCAGCAATTACTGCCACTAAGATAGCAGAATTTAAACCACCTTGAGCTCTAGTTTGAAAAAAGCCATTCTTTTTTCTAACTTGCTCAAAAAGCGATGCTTTTTGACATTTCATGTTCAATCACCTTCTTTATAGAGTATTACCTAGTTTATTTAAATAATAAATAAATTTATATATAAAGTTATTGTTTTGAGGTGTATGAAGCAATTATTACTTGATTTGAAGAAAGGAGCTGCAAAACTCAAGATAGAAAGCATACAAGATTTATGGTACCTAAGTCAGATCATAGATCTGGGTGATTTTGTTAAAGGAAAGACCATAAGGAAAATAAAGATAGGCCAAGAAGGTGAAAGAAAACAGGCAATAGTTAAAAAACCAGTTTTTCTAAAGATTAAGATAGAAAAGATTGAATTTAGTAAAACTACAAATATCTTAAGAGTTCTTGGTGTAATAACAGAGGCACAAGAAGATGTACAAAAAGGCGAACATCATACTTTTAATCTAGAACCAAACGTAACATTTACACTGATAAAAGAAAAATGGCTAAAATACCAAGTTGAGAGATTAAAGGAATCCTGTAAGGAAAAAACATCTAAAGTATTGATTGTTGTTATGGATAGGGAAGAAGCATATTTTGCATCACTCAAGAAATATGGTTATGACGTCTTAACGCATATTAAAGGAAGAGTAAACAAGAAATCAGTTGAAGAGCGAGTAGATGGAAATTTCTATGATGAAATCATAAAAAAGCTTGAGGAATATGTAGAAAGGTACAAAATAGTAAAAATTATCCTGGCTAGCCCTGCTTTTTGGAAAGAAGATTTAATAAAAGAGATAAAAGACGATGATCTAAAAAAGAAAATTATTCCTGCTACTTGTAATGCAACAGGCAAGAATGGGATTGACGAAGTTCTTAGAAGGCCAGAAGTAAAAGCCGCTTTGCATGAAGACAGAATAACTAAAGAGGTTAATTTAGTAGAAGAGTTATTACAGGAAATTTCAAAAAACAATCTTGCTTCTTACGGATTAAAAGATACAGAAAATGCAGTAAATGCAGGTGCTGTTAAAACATTACTTATTACAGATTCATTAATACAAAAGTATAGGGAGAAGGAATCCTATGAAAAGATAGAGAATATAATGAAGGCAGCAGATTCAATGAAATGTTCAGTCAATATTATCTCTTCAGAGCATGAAGGGGGTAAGAAACTGGATGGTTTAGGCGGGATAGGTGCTATTTTGAGGTATAAACTAAATTATTAATGATACAAATATCATATATGCAAAAGATTTAAATACATTCTCATTTTCCTTTTTCTTGAAATATTTAAGGAATTTCACGATCTATAATCGGAGGTAGATATTATGTCAGAAAAAGAAAAAACTATAACATCTGTTAGTACAGAATCTAGAAAGATTCAACCACCAAAAGAGTTTAGTGAGAAAGCTTACATAAAAAGCGAAGAAGAATACAAGAAGATCTATGAAGAGTCAATTAAGGATCCAGAAGCTTTTTGGGCAAAAAAAGCAGAAGAACTTCATTGGTTCAAAAAATGGGATAAGGTTTTTGAATGGGATAAAGAAAAAGTAAAATTCTCATGGTTCAAGGGTGGAAAAACCAATGTTGCTTATAACTGCCTTGACAGGCATTTAGAAAAAAGAGGCGACCAATTAGCAATTATCTGGCAAGGTGAGCCAGAGGAAGATGTAGAAAAAATAACATACAAGGACTTGCATAAGAGAGTATGTAGGTTTGCAAATGTTCTAAAGAAAAAAGGAGTTAAGAAAGGAGATAGAATATGTATTTACCTTCCTATGATTCCAGAAGCAGCAGTTGCAGTTCTTGCTTGCGCAAGAATAGGTGCGATGCATTCTGTTGTCTTTGCTGGCTTTAGCGCAGAGTCATTAAAGGATAGAATCCTGGACAGTGAGTGCAAAGTACTCTTGACAGCAGATGGTGGATTAAGATCAGGAAAAACCATTAATTTAAAGGCCATTGCTGATGAAGCATTGGGTGCCTGTGATTGCATTGAGTCAGTGATTGTCGCAAAAAGAGCAAAAAACGAACACAACATGAAAGACGGAAGAGACGCATATTGGGAAGATGAGATTAATGCAGAAGACATCAGTGATGATTGCCCTGCAGAAGAAATGGATGCAGAAGATCCATTGTTCATCTTATATACTTCAGGAACAACAGGTAAACCCAAGGGAGTCTTACATACACAAGCAGGCTACTTACTATACACATCTCAAACCTTCAAATACGTCTTTGATTACCATGATGGTGACATTTACTGGTGTACAGCAGACATTGGATGGGTAACAGGCCATTCATATATTGTATATGGCCCTTTGGCAACTGGCGCTACATCATTAATGTTTGAAGGCGTACCAACTTACCCAGATAATGGTAGGTTCTGGCAGGTTGTAGAGAAATTTAAAGTAAATATTTTCTATACAGCACCAACAGCAATAAGAGCTATAGCAAGATTTGGCACAGACCCAATAAAAGAACACGACATAAGTTCAATAAAGACACTAGGAACAGTTGGCGAACCAATCAATCCAGAAGCATGGATGTGGTACTATGATAATATAGGGAATAAAAAATGCCCAATTGTAGATACATGGTGGCAGACTGAAACTGGCGGAATCTTAATTACAACATTGCCGGGAGCAATAACAATGAAGCCATCATGTGCAGGGAGGCCATTCTTTGGAATTGAGCCTGAAGTTTTAAGAGAAGATGGCTCTGTTGCAGATGCCAATGAAGGCGGCTATCTAACAATAAAGAAGCCATGGCCTGGCTTGATGAGAACTGTTTATGGCGACCATCCCAGGTTTGTTGACACATACTGGTCAAGATTCAAAGACAAGTATTTTGCAGGAGACAGCGCAAGAGTTGACGAAGACGGAGACATATGGCTCATGGGCAGGATTGATGACGTTATCAATATCTCAGGCCACAGAATAGGGACAGCAGAGATTGAATCTGCTTTGGTAAGCCATCCTAATGTTGCAGAATCAGCTGTTGTGCCAATGCCTCATGAAATTAAGGGGCAAGCACTGTATTGCTTTGTAACTCTAAATACTGGAGTAGAAAAGACTGATGATCTACTTAAGGAGCTAAGAGCTCATGTAGGAAAAGAAATCGGTGCAATAGCAAAGCCTGACAAAATCCAGTTTGCAGACGCGTTACCCAAAACAAGGTCTGGAAAGATTATGAGGAGGATCTTAAAGGTAATCGCTTCTGGAGGGGATGATGTCGGTAATACAACAACCTTAGCTGATCCATCTGTTGTTGATAGCTTACTGAAAGACAGGAAATAATTTTTTCCTTACTTTTTTATTTTTATGGTACCAAAAGAAGATTTAGGTATTTTAAGAAAAGATAATTCTATATTATTAGTTATAGATATTCAGGAGAAATTTAGGCCTGTGATTCATAGTTGGGATAAACTAATAGATAATATGGGTAAACTGATAAACTCATTGCAAATCCTAAAAATACCATTATTATTGACAGAACAGTATCCTAAGGGATTAGGCAAAACTTGTTCAGAAATAACTGAAATCTTATCTGAATATAAACCAATAGAAAAGAAAGAATTTAGTTGTTTAAAGAATAAAGAATTCTTAAGCCAATTAAAAAAACTAAATAAAAATAATATAATAATTTGTGGTATAGAGGCACATGTTTGTGTTGTTAACACATTATTAGAAGCAATCTCTCAAGGATTCAATGTACATTTAGTGGTTGATGCAATATCTTCTAGGAAAAAAGCCGATTTAAACGTGGCAATAGGGCGATCAAAACAGGCTGGAGCTTTCTTAACTACAGTGGAAATGGCTATTTTTCAGTTAATGGGCAGTTCCGGGGCCGAGGAGTTCAGGAAAATAAGCAAAATAGTGAAATAACTTCTTTTTACTCCCAATCCAGGAATAAAACACTATGTTATGCTAAAATATATTTTCCTCTTACACAATATTTAAATACGAGCTATATTTAGTGATTGTTAGTTGTCCTAACTTTTGAGTAAAAATTAATTGTTACCCATGTTAGGTAAAAGTACTATAACGAGGTAAAAAAGCGTAACATATATTAAGTAGTACATTTTTTTTACCCCAAGGAGAAGTGAAAATACTTCTTCGAAAAAAGGGGGTGAATTTAGATGATTGTAAAAGAAGAATTTTTAAGCAAATTGAGAAGGTATTTCTCATTAAACCTCTACGAGGTTAAAATCTGGGCGGCTTTATTGTCTAGGGGAGTTTCTACTGCAGGTGAATTATCTGACATTGCAGATGTTCCTAGATCTAGAAGTTATGATGTATTAGAAAGCCTAGAGAAGAAAGGATTCGTAGTGATGAAGTTAGGTAAGCCAATAAAATATCTTGCAGTTGCACCAAAAGAAGTTTTGGAAAGAGTTAAGAAAAACGTTAAGGAAGATGCAAATAACAAGATTGGAAGATTAGAAGAATTAAAAGGAACAGAAGTCATTAACGAACTAAATGATCTACATTCCCAGGGTGTGGAGTTAGTAGAGCCAGCTGATTTAAGCGGAAGCTTACGCGGAAGGCACAACCTATACAACCATCTTGAATTGACAATAAGAAATGCAGAAAAAAACGTAACATTGATGACAACAACACAAGGCTTCATTAGAAAAATGGAAGGCCTAAAGCCTACATTTGAGAAGCTAAAGAAAAGGGGAGTCAAAATAAGAATTGCAGCACCAATAACAAAAGATGCAATGGGAGCGGTAAAAGACATTAAAGGCTTAGCAGAAGTAAGGCACACCGATTCAAAAGCAAGATTTTGTGTTGTTGATGGCAAAGACCTAGTATTCATGGTTTTAGATGACAAAGAAGTACATCCAACATATGATATTGGAGTTTGGGTGAACACACCATTCTTTGCAAAAGCCCTAGACGGTCTATTTGACTCTGCATGGAAAGGAATGAAGCCTATCAAATAAGGCTTTAATTTTTTGTTTTCTTTATTTTATTATCATATCATGCTAATAAATTTAGTATATGATTATATTTTAGAAATTCCAACAAAAAGTTTATAAATCCGAACCAATTACTATCATACTAAGATGAACATCCTAGAAGGAATAAATGTTGTTTTGAATGAATTCTTTCTAGATAGACAATTCTTTTATTTTTACTTTTGGTAGATTCTAGGTAGTTTGTGAGCCTAGCACACCATTGTTAAGGTTTTGGTTCTTGATATAACTAAAAAGGACATAGTCATAATGCCAAGGAAAAAGTTTAAAAACAAAGACCATAAAGAGGATAAAGGGGGATTAAATTATCTTCAACTATACAAAAATAAGAAAGGTATGAAAAATGAATAAAGAGCTAACAAATAAACTAAGTAAAATTGCTTCACAAGTAAGAAAAGATGTATTAGAGATGACAACAGAAGCTGGTTCAGGACATCCAGGGGGCAGCCTATCTGCCACTGATTTGATGGTAGCATTGTATTTTCATAAAATGCGCCACAACCCAAAAAAACCAGACTGGGAAGACCGTGATAGATTTGTGTTAAGCAAAGGACATGCTTGTCCAGCTTTATATTCATGCTTGGCAAGAAGCGGTTATTTTGAAGCTTCAGAATTAAAAACACTTAGAAAATTAGGAAGTTCCTTACAAGGCCACCCTGAAATGACTAGATGTAAGGGCATAGAAGCATCAACAGGGCCATTAGGCCAAGGCTTAAGCTTTGCAAACGGAATAGCATTGTCTGGAAAGCTAGACAAAAAGGATTACAAAATTTATGTCATGGTTGGTGATGGAGAAAGCAATGAAGGAAATATCTGGGAAGCTGCAATGGCCTCTTCTCATTATAAGCTTGATAACTTAGTGTTGATCTTAGACCATAATAGGCTGCAGATTGACGGCTTTACTAAAGATGTTATGAACATAGAACCATTAGATGAAAAATTCAAATCATTTGGGTGGAAGGTTATTGTAACAGATGGTCACGATTTTGAGAAAATTATAGAAGCATTAGATGAAGCAGATAAAGTAAAAGGCAAACCTGCAGTTATTATTGCAGATACTATCAAGGGAAAAGGAGTTTCTTGTATGGAAAACCAGGCAGGATGGCATGGCAAAACCTGCACGCCAGAAGAGCTACAACAACACTTAAAGGAGATGGACTAAAATGGCAGATAAATCTTTGAAATCGGAGATTTCTAAGGGCTTTGAAAATTCAAAGAATTTTCAAAGCAAAGCAACCAGGGACGGATTCGGAGAAGGGATTGCAGAGATAGGAAAAAACAACGACATAGTTGTATTAGATGCTGATCTTGCAGAATCTACCAGATCTATAAAATTCCAGGAAAAATATCCAGAACGGTTTTTTGATTTTGGTATTGCAGAACAAAACATGGTAGCAACTGCTGGCGGACTAGCTGCATCTGGTAAGATACCATTTGCTTGCTCGTTTGCTGTTTTCCTTACAGGCCGAGCTTATGGTCAGATAAGATTGATGGCAGGCATCTCTCATCTAAATATGAAACTAATCGGATCACACGCAGGATTATTAACAGGTGAAGATGGCGCATCTCACCAATCATTAGAAGATATATCCTTAATGAGGGGCATTCCAGGTATGGTAGTAATACAACCAGCAGATTTTATGGAAGCAAAAAAAGCAACAATAGAAATAGCGAAGTATACTGGCCCAGTATATCTAAGGCTAGGAAGGGGAAAAGTTCATATAATAAACAAAGACGATTACAAATTCAAGATAGGCAAAGGAATAGAATTAAGAGATGGAAAAGATATTACAATAATCGCAACCGGCGCTTTAGTTGATGAAGCCTTAAGAGCACATGATGAGCTAAAAAAACAAGGCATTTCAGCAAGAATAATTAACATACATACAATTAAGCCACTTGATAAGGAATTGATCATAAAAGCAGCAAAAGAAACCTCTGCTATTGTAACAGCAGAAGACCATAGCATATATGGTGGATTAGGTAGCGCAGTCTCAGAGGTATTAGCAGAAAATACATTAGTTAAGTTAGAGAGAATAGGCGTTAAAGATACATTTGGTGAATCAGGAGCACCAGATGAGCTTTATAAAAAATATGGATTAACTACTGACAATATTGTTAAAGTAACTACAAAAATTTGGAATGAGGTAAAAAAATGATAATTGTTCTAAAATCTAAAGCCAGCGAATCTCAGATAGATCACGTTGTTGAAAAAATAAAGAAGATGGGATTAAAGGCACACATTTCAAAAGGTATTGAAAAAACAATAATAGGCGCAATAGGAGATGAATCCTTAGTAAAAGAGGATCAGATTAAAGCAATACCCTATGTCGAGAAAGTAATGCCTATTCTAAAGCCATATAAGCTTGTAAGCAGAGAATTCAAAAAAGAAAACACTACTATAGAAATAGGTGATGTAACAATAGGTGGAAAAGACATTATCTTAATGGCTGGACCTTGTGCAGTTGAGAATGAAGAACAGATATTAGAGACAGCAAAATCAGTAAAAAAATCAGGAGCTAAAATCCTAAGGGGAGGTGCATTCAAACCTCGAACATCACCTTACAGCTTCCAGGGAATGGGGGAAGAAGGATTAAAGCTTCTTAGTGATGCAGCTAAAAAAACAGGACTTAAGATGGTTACAGAAGTGATGGATACAGCAGATGTTCCTTTGGTTGCGGATTATTGTGATATAATGCAGATAGGAACAAGGAACATGCAGAACTTTAAACTCCTTAGAGCAGTTGGAAAAGTGAATACACCTATCTTACTTAAACGAGGACTTGCATCAACATTAAAGGAGTTTTTGATGTCAGCTGAATACATAATGGCAGAAGGAAATCATAATATTATACTTTGTGAGCGAGGTATAAGGACATTTTGTACTTATACCAGAAACACATTAGACCTAAACATAATACCTGTCTTGAAAAAGGAAACACATTTGCCAGTTATTGTTGACCCATCTCACGGAACTGGAAAAAGATATTTAGTTTCTCCAATGAGCAAAGCAGCAGTAGCAGCAGGAGCAGATGGCTTGATGATAGAAGTACATCCAGACCCTGAAAACGCAACTTCAGATGGTGATCAATCATTAAACACAAATGAATTTTCAGACCTAACTAACGAATTAAAACCTTTTGCTAAAGCAGCAGGACGTGATATATAATGATAATTGTAATGAAGAAATGTGCTCCCAAGACACAAGTACGGATGGTTATTAAACGGATAGAACAAGCAAAACTAAAACCTGTTCCTTTATTTGGTACAGAAAGAACCGTAATTGCAGTAATTGGAGATGAGCGTATTTTACATAAGGGTGCAATACAGGCTATGCAGGGTGTTGAGAAAGTAATGGAAGTCTTAAAACCTTACAAGCTAGTAAGTAGAGAAGCAAAAAAGATAAGCAGCAAGGTAAGAGTAGGTAAACTGGTTATAGGAGGAGAAAAGGTTATTGTAATGGCAGGACCCTGTGCAGTTGAAAATGAAAAACAGATAATGGATATAGCTAAAGAAGCAAAGAAAGCAGGTGCACATATATTACGGGGCGGAGCTTTTAAGCCAAGAACAGGACCCTATTCATTCCAGGGCTTAGGTGTAAAAGGACTTAAGCTTCTTGCAAAAGCAAAGAAAAAAACAGGACTGCCTATTATTTCAGAAGTAATGGATTTAAGGCATGTAAAGATGATGGTTAAATATGTTGATATATTCCAGATTGGAGCAAGAAACATGCAAAATTATCCTTTACTTAAGGAAGTTGGAAAGACAAGAAAACCAGTTTTGTTGAAAAGAGGAATGCATTCAACTTATAATGAATTGTTACTAGCGGCAGAGTATATAATGTCTGAAGGCAATAGGGAAGTGATACTTTGCGAGAGAGGCATTAGAACATTTGAAAATTATACAAGAAACACACTGGATGTGTGTGCAGCTCCTGCTCTCAAGGAATTAACTCACCTGCCTATTGTGCTTGATCCATCACATGGAACTGGAAGAAGGAACCTTGTTCCTGCAATGGCAAAAGCATCAGTTGCAGCAGGTGCAGATGGATTGTTGCTTGAAGTACATACTCATCCGGATAAATCTGTTAGCGATGCAGACCAGACAATAGGCATACCGGCATTTGCAAAACTTATGCGTGAATTAAATCTTATAGCAAAAGCAGTAGGAAGAAAAATATGACACGAGTAATCTTAGTTAGGCATGGAGAAACTGATTGGGTTAAAGAAGATAAGTATCAGGGAAATTCTGATATACCCTTAAATGAAAGAGGAATAGATCAAGCTAAGCTTGTTGCAGATAGGCTGAAGGATGAGAAAATAGATATTACTTATACTAGTGAATTATCAAGAGCAATACGAACAGCAGAAGAAATCCTGAAGTTTCATTCTGTTAAGTTAATCAAGAACAAGGAAATAAATGAAAGGGGCTACGGTAAATGGGAAGGCCTAACAAAGAAAGAAGTCCAGGAAAAATATCCTGGTGATTTTGATGAATATCAAAAAAATAGGTACCCTACAAGACCCACAGCTGGAGAAAGCTTTGTTGATATAAGAAACAGAGTAGAGCCGTTTATTAAAAAGATTGTAGAGGAGAACAAAGATAAGAATATATTAATTGTATGTCACAACGGTCCTTTAAGGGTTATTTTAGGAATATTGATGAACTACACCAATGAGAAAATAGCCTCACTATATTTTGGCATAACCTCACTTACTATTATTAATCTTAGTGGAGAAGAACCAACTTTGGAGGTAGTTAATTGCGATAAGCACATGAACTAAAATGGAAAAAATTCATTTAAATTTGAAAGGAAAAGTGAATAACTCCTATGGCATCTTAATAGATAAAAATCTATTAAGCAGAATTCCTCTAGCACTAAAAAGAAAAAATCTTGGGAATAGGTATTTGATAATAACCGACTCAAATGTTAAAAGGTTATTTGGGGATAAATTATTGAGATTAATGAAGAAAAAAGGCCTAAAAGCAGATATACTATCTTTCAAAGCAGGAGAACAAAACAAGAATCTAAATACATTCTCCAACTTAATTGAAAAAACATACAAACTAGGCTTAGACCGCAAATCCGCAATTATTGCCTTAGGTGGCGGAGTTGTTGGAGATATTGCAGGATTTGTTGCAGCTTCTTATATGCGGGGCATCAACTACATACAAATTCCAACTTCCTTGCTTGCAATGGTAGACTCAAGCATTGGTGGCAAAGTTGCAGTTGACCTAAAGCTAGGCAAGAATATGGTAGGCAACTTTTATCAGCCAAAACAAGTTTATATTGATGTTTCTTTGCTAAAGACACTTCCAAAAAAAGAAGTGATTAATGGAATGGCAGAGATAATAAAACACGCTTTGATTAAAGATTTAACACTATTCAACTACACAAAAAAGAATCTGTCCAAAATAATGAGCAAAGACGAGAAAACCTTAATCAGAATAATAAAAAGAAGTTGCCAGATCAAAGCAGAAGTTGTTGGTAAAGATGAAAAAGAATCTGGCCTAAGAAAAATCCTGAACTATGGCCATACAATAGGGCATGCAATAGAGCAACTAACAGGATATAAAAAATATTCTCACGGAGAAGCAATCTTAGTTGGAATGATGGTAGAGGGTTTAGTCTCTAACAAAATAGGCATGCTCTCTAAAAAAGACCTTTTGAAGCAAAATAAATTGATTAAAGAGATTACATCAATAAAACTACCAAACATTAACACTAGTAAGATAATTAATGAGTTAAAGAAAGACAAAAAAGCCATTTGGGGTAGAATAGAGTTTGTATTATTGGAGAAGATAGGTAAGGTAAGGCATAGTGTCAAAGTGCCTAATGATATGATAAACTATGCTATACAAAAAAGCAAATGATAGCTATACCAATAATAGCTTCTACAACAAACGAAGCTTTAAAGGACATGAGAAAATGCTCTAAGTTGGCAGATATAATAGAGTTAAGGCTGGATTACATAAAAAAACCAAACTTAAAACTTCTGCTAGCTAAAGCACCAAAGCCAGTTATCGTAACAGTAAGGAAAAAAAATGAGGGTGGAAAGTTAAAGATAGACGAAAAAAACAGAATAGACCTCCTAAAAAAAGCCATTGATCTTAAAGCCAATTTTATTGATGTTGAGATATCTACAAAATCATTAAAAGAACTAATCAAAAAGGCAAAAAAATCTAAAACAAAAGTAATAGTATCTTACCATAACTTCAAAAAAACCAATAAAAAAGAAATCATTGATAAATATAACAAAATAAAGAAGTTAAATCCTGATATAATCAAGATAGTTACACATGCAAACTCTATAGATGATAATATCCCAATTCTCGACTTGATAAAAAAAGCCAAAAAAGAGAATAAAAAGATAATAGCTTTATGTATGGGTGAAAAAGGAGAAATAAGCAGAATTCTAAGCTCCTTATCTGGAGCTTATCTGACTTTTGCATCATTTAATGGAAAAGGGTCTGCCCCAGGACAACTTGATGCTAAGACCTTAATAGATATATATGGAGTAAACAAACTAAAAAACCCTAAGGTATTCGGTTTAGTCGGTAATCCTGTAAGTCATAGTAAAGGTTATATCTTTCATAACAACATATTCAAGAAATCTAAGCTTAACAAGATATACCTTAACTTTTTAGTAGATGACCTTAAATCATTCATAAAGAACTACAAAAAAATAATCAGCGGATTAAGCATAACCATCCCATTTAAGCGAGAAATAGTAAAGTACCTGAATACCCTAGACTCAACTACAAAAAAGATTGGAGCAGTCAACACTGTTATAAAGAGCAACGGGAAATTAATTGGCTATAACACTGACGTTGCAGGGGCAATATCTACAATTGAGTCAAAAACAAAAATAAAGAATAAAAAAGTCTTGATGATTGGAGCAGGCGGCGTAGCAAGAGCAATTGGTTATGGCATTATACAAAAAAAAGGCAGTTTAACAATCCTAAACAGGACAGTAAGCAAAGCAAGAAGATTAGCTAAAGAATTAAGATGTAATCATGGGAACATAAGCCGATTAAAAAACCAAAAAAACATAGATATAATCATAAACTCTACATCCATAGGCATGACGCCTAAAGTAAATAAAACACCAATAAGAAAAGAAATCCTTAAGAGAATAGCTGCCAAAAAAACACTTGTTTTTGATTCGATATATACTCCTAAAAATACCAAACTTTTAAAAGAGGCTAAAGACCTCAGGCTTAATATATTGAGTGGATATGGCATGTTCTTTAATCAGGCTAAAGAACAATCTAAATTATTTGAGAGGGGGAAGTAAAATGAAATTGATTATTGAAAAAACAGAGAAATTAGAAGGCGAAATAACAATTCCGGGCTCTAAGTCGCATACTATTAGGGCAGTTATTATAGCATCTTTAGCAGAAGGCACATCTAAAATTACTAATCCATTAAAGTCCTCTGATACAGTAGCAGCAGTTAATGCTTGTAAGGCTTTAGGCGCAAAAATAAATGATGAAAACGAGAATGAATGGGTCATAGAAGGATTTAATCATAAACCTACTTGCCCTACAGGCCCGCTTGATATGAAAAATTCAGGAACCTCTTTAAGATTGATATCTGGAGTGATTGCAGCACTTTGTGATAATGAAGTTACATTAGATGGTGATGATTCACTAAAGGCACGGCCGATGCAGCCTTTAATTAAATCATTTAACCAATTAGAAGCAGACGCATTATCTGCTAATAATGACGGTTACTGTCCTATAACTATAAAGGGAAAAATGAAGGGGGGCACTACAATGATTGATGGTATAAGCTCACAATATGTCTCTAGCTTATTAGTTGCTTGCCCTTTATTAGAGCAAGATACTGAAATTAGTGTTATAAACCCGCACGAAACATCCTATATTAAGATGACACTAAAATGGCTTGATGAGCAAGGCATTAAATATGATGCATCTGAAGATATGAAAAAGTTTAAGGTATACGGTAATCAAAAATACAAGGCTTTTGAAAAAACAATCCCTGCAGATTGGAGTTCTGCAGCATTCCCACTTGTAGGGGCAGCCATTACTCAATCAAATGTGCTCATAAAAGGGCTTGATATGAATGATGTTCAGGGTGATAAGGTGATTGTTGATTACTTAAAGAAGATGGGTGCAGATATCTCAATTGAAGAAAGCGGAATAAGGATTAAAGGTACTCAACTTAAAGGATGTGAACTTGATATAAATGATACGCCAGATGCCCTGCCTGCTTTGGCAGTTGTAGGTTGTTTCGCAGAAGGCACAACTACATTAAAGAATGTTGCACAAGCAAGAATCAAAGAAACAGATAGAATATCTGCAATGTCAGAAGAGTTAGGAAGACTAGATGCAGATATAAAGGAAAGAGAAGAAGGCCTTATAATCCACAAAAGCGGCTTAAAAGGAAGCAAGATACGTGGAAGAAGCGATCATAGGATTGTAATGTCCTTAGGCTTAGCTGGAATGATAGCAGAAGGCAAAACAGACATAACAACAGCAGAATCAGTTAATGTTACTTACCCTAATTTTGTTAAGGATATGAAATCATTAGGAGCTAAGATGGAGGTTATTTAAGATGTTAGGAAACACTTTTGGAAGAATATTTAGAGTTACAACATGCGGCGAATCTTATGGTATAGGAAAAGGATCAGGTTTAGCTGTTATCGTAGATGGCGTTCCACCAGGATTAAAGATTACTAAGGAATTTATTCAAAAAGAACTTGATAGGCGTAAGCCAGGAGTTGGAAAACTAAATAGCCCTAGGAAGGAAACAGATATTTGTTCAGTATTTGCAGGAATCGGCCAGGATGATGTTACAACTGGCGCCCCTTTAGGAATAATAATCTATAATGTAGACACACAAAAAGTACACATAGACCAATACCGAGAATATAAAGATATCTTTAGGCCCGGCCATGCTACTTATCCATTCTTTCTTAAGTATGGAGAATCCCAAGATTGGTGCGGCGCAGGCAGAGCTTCAGGAAGAGAAACAGTAGGAAGAGTAGCAGGAGGCGCAGTTGCTAAATTCATTCTTGCAAGAGAAGGTATTGAAATAACCTCTCATACAGTTGAGTGCATGGGAATAAAAGCAAAAGACCTGTCTTTTGAAGAGATTAAGAAAAACTCCACCAAGAACGAGATACATTGTGCTGATCTAGAAGCAGCTGATGATATGGAGAAAAAAGTTTTGGAGATAAAAGGCGAAGGTGATACTGCTGGCGGCATAATTGAGCTTAGAGCTCATGGGGTGCCAGGTAGCTTAGGTGAACCTGTGTTTGATAAGCTAAATGCTACAATAGCTCACGCATTAGCATCAATCGGAGCAGTAAAAGGCGTAGAGTTCGGAGCAGGATTTAATGTTGGAAATATGAAGGGCTCAGAAAACAACGATCAACCTTATTTAACCCAAGATGGAAAAGTAAGATTCAAAACAAACAATGCAGGTGGTTTCTTAGGCGGATTCTCAACAGGAGAAGACCTTATAGTAAGAATAGCTGTAAAGCCAACACCTACAATATCAATAGATCAAACTTCAATAAATATGAAAAAGATGAAAGAGGAAAAGCTAAGCCCAATAACTAGGCGAGACCCAACTTTAGTTGGAAGGCTTTGGGCTGTTGCAGAAGCAATGATGGCTATTGCTATTTTAGATGCATTGTATCTAGGAAAAGCATATGATGAAATGTCAAAACTTGATAAAAAATGGATAAACCTAAAACAATAGGAATTATAGGCGGAACAGGGAAATTAGGTCAGTGGTTTAAGAAGTTCTTTGAAAAGAACAACTGTAAAGTCCTTATTGCTAGCAGGAAAACTGAATTGACAACTAAAGAATGTGCTTCTAAAGCAGATATAGTTATAATAAGCGTTCCTATAAAAACAACAATTGATGTCATTAAAGAGGTTGGTCCTCATGTAAGGGAAGACGCTTTATTGATGGATTTTACATCACTAAAGCAAGAACCAGTTGAAGCAATGCTGAAACACTCTAAGGCGGCAGTTATTGGTGCACATCCTGTATTTGGCCCATCTGTAAAGACAATAAATAATCAGACAGTTGTCTTATGTCCTGAAAGGCCGAAAAACTGGCTGGATTGGATTAAAAACGTTCTTGAAAGTAATGGCGCATTAGTCAGGATAATAACGCCAGAAAAACACGATAAGATGATGTCAGTTATACAAGGGGTAATCCACTTCTCTACAATATCATTAGCTCACACTCTAAAGGGGCTTGGAATTGACATACGTGAGAGCTTGCATTATACTTCACCAATCTATAAGGTAAGGATGGATATGGTCGGAAGGATGCTTAATCAAGATCCCGGTTTATATGCAGATATTGGAATACTCAATCCTGAAAACAACAAATCAATTAATGAATATATGGAATCTTCAAAAAAATTACAGGATATAATCAAGAACAAGGATAAAGAAGCTTTTGTTAAGTTCTTTAAGGAAGGAGCAGATTTCTTAGGGGAATTTAAGCAAGAAGCAACAGAGTACTCAGATTATATAATAGAACAACTTGTAAAAAAAGGGAGTTTGAAATGAAGATAGCAACATTAGGCCCAAAAGGAACATTTTCACACGAAGCTGTATTGAAAAGAGACAAAGAAGCAGAGATAACATTTAAAGATACAGTTTGGGATGTTTTTGAAGAGGTTGAAAATGGTGATGTTGAGGAAGGAATAGTTCCTATTGAAAACTCAGTGTCAGGCACAATTGGCCTTACATTAGATGCGCTCATGGAATTCGACCTTAATATCATAGCAGAGATTGTTTTGCCAATAAAACATAATCTAGTGGGGTATGATGGCACTAGTGAAATAGAAACACTATATGTGCATCCTGCTACATATGAACAATGCGAGAAATTCATTAGAAAAAACCTGCCTAATGTAGAGATCATTCAAACAAACTCAAATGCTGCATCTGCAGAGGCAATTGCAAGAAAAAAAGACAAGACAAAAGCAGCCATTGTTCCTGAAGAATCAATAGAGATATACAAATTAAAGGCAATTAAGAGGGGCGTACAGGATAGTAAATTTAATGTTACACGCTTTGTTGTTATAAGTAAGAAAGAAACCAAAAAAACAAGCAAAGATAGGACTGCTATCTCAATTTATCCCCAGGTAGACAAACCAGGATTACTTTATTCTTTATTAGGGGTATTTGCAGAAAGAAAGATAAACTTAACCAAGATAGAAAGTAGGCCTTCTAAAGGTAGATTAGGAGACTATATGTTCTTTATCGATGTGCAAGGGCACAAAGATGATGAAAATATAAAGAACGCATTCAACCAAATAGAAAAAGATTTCTTTCTGAAAATATTAGGTTCATACCATATGGAATATTAAAGATGGATGAAGATAAACTGATTGAGACATTACACACTTATGAAAGAAAAGTTCTTATTGTTTTGGATAAAGTTAATACTTTACCTTCTATTGCTAAAGAGACTAAACTACAAGAAGTTGAAGCCATGCGTGGTCTTCAATGGTTAGAAAATAAAGGGATTGTTAAACTTTCAGAGGATGTTAATGAGATTGTTTCTTTGGGTTCAAATGGAGATAAGTATAAATCCGAAGGGTTACCTGAAAAAAGATTTTTGAAAGCTGTTGGAAAAGACACTAAGATTTCCGAAATAATAAAAAAAGCAGGCTTAGCTAAAGATGAAGTCAATATATGCATTGGCGTATTAAAGGGAAAAGCAGCGATTATGGTTAAGAAAGAAAAGGAATTATTGTTTTCTTTACTTCCTCCAGGAGAGAAATTAATGGAGAAAGAAAGTTTTGAAGAGCTTCTTTTGAAAAAAGATTTTCCATTAAATCTAGAGGACCTAAAAGATGAAGAGAAATTCGCTTTAGAATCTTTAAAGAAAAGAAAGGATATTGTTAAGGTTGAAACTAAGAAGATAAAAAAAACAGAACTTACTGAATTAGGTAAGAAACTAATATCTAAAGGTATAAGCTTAGAGTCTTTTGAGGATGGACTGACATCTGCTATGTTAAAGGATAGTTCATGGCAGAATAAAAAATTCAGAAGATATGATGTTAAGATAAATGTTCCCTCGATTTACGGAGCTAAAAAGCAGCAGTATAGGAAATTTTTAGATGATGTTCGTGAAAAGTTTTTAGCTTTAGGATTTAAAGAGATGTTTGGCCCTTTAATTGAGACAGAGTTCTGGGGTATGGACGCATTGTTTATGCCGCAGTTTCATTCTGCCCGTGACATTCATGCTGCTTATTACATCAAGGAACCTAAGTATGGCGAAGTAGATCCTAAGCTGGTTGAGAAAGTTAAAGATTCCCATGAGATAGGTAAAGGGACAATAAGCCATGGATGGAATTATAAGTTTGATGTTAATAAGACTAAACAACTGATACTGAGGACGCAAGGAACTGCTCTTTCTGCAAGAACTCTTACATCTTCAGATTTAGAGATACCTGGAAAGTATTTTGCATTAGCTCGCTGCTTTAGGCCAGACGTTGTTGACGCAACCCACGCAGTGGACTTTAACCAGGTAGAAGGTATTGTAGTTGAAGAAGGACTGAATTTTAGGCATCTAAAAGGATTACTTAAGATGTTTGCAGAAGAGTTTGCTCAGACTGACCAGATTAAGATAAAACCTGCTTATTTCCCATTCACAGAACCCTCTGCTGAATTATTTGCAAAACATCCTGAATTAGGGTGGATAGAGCTTGCTGGTTCTGGAATCTTTCGTCCTGAACTAGTTAAGCCTTTGCTTGGTAGGGAAATTCCTGTCTTGGCATGGGGCATAGGGATTGACAGGTTAGCTATGTTTAATCTAGGGATTAAGGATATTAGAGAATTATTTTCACATGATCTTAATACATTGAGAAACGCTAGAGTAATATAAAATGCCAACAATAACATTTTCATTAAAGGATTTGCAGAATTTGGTAGGCAAAAATCTAACTGTTGATGAAGTCTCTGAACTAGTTTCATATGGCAAAGGAGATTTTGAAAAATACGATAAGGAAACTGACGAGCTAACAGTTGACTTTGGAGACACAAATCTTCCATACTTATGGTCAATAGAAGGCATTGCTCGTTTGATAAAAGGCGTACTGGGTTTAGATAAAGGAATACCTAAGCTTGAAGTAAAGAAAGGAAATTATAAAGTTATTGTTGATAAATCTGTTTCTTCTGTAAGGCCTTATATTGCTGCTTTTGTTGCCAAAGGCCACAAGATAGATGACTATTTGATCAAGCAGATGGTCCAGTTGCAGGAAAAACTATGTGAAAGCTATGGCCGTAGAAGATTAAAGGTTGCAATTGGAGTTTATTCTTATGATAAGATAAAATTCCCTGTTCACTATAAAGCAACAGATCCAGAATCTATTAAATTTATGCCATTAGAATTCAAAAAAGAGATGACTCAGGCAGAGATATTAGAAGAACACCCTAAAGGAAAAGAGTATAAATGGACATTAGAAGGTTGTAAAAAATATCCTATCTTGGTTGATGATGCTAATGAAGTTCTTTCGTTTCCCCCTATTATTAACTCTAACTTTACAGGAAAGATTGAAGAGGGAGATGAACACCTATTTGTAGAAGCAACAGGAACAGAACTTGAATCTAATCTACTTGCAATCAACATAATGGCTCAGGCCTTTTATGAACGAGGTTTTGAGATATATTCTGTTGATGTAAACTACTCTGATGGTAAAAAGATAACTACTCCATCCTTATTCAAGGATAAGATGAAGATATCAAAAGAACAGATACAATCTTTATTAGGATTAGAACTGAAAAATTCTGAAATAAAGAACTTATTGGAAAAAGCAAGATACGAAACCTCAGACCTGAATGTTCGTATCCCCCCTTACAGAAAGGATATACTTCACCCATATGATATTATAGAGGACATTGGAATAATGTATGGTTACGATAACATAAAAGAAGTTCCTTTGAAATCTTACACTATTGGTGAATCTTCTGAAACAGTCAAGTTTGTTAATAAGGTAAGGGAATTATTAGTTGGCCTTGGTTTTCAGGAAGTCTTCAGCCCAATACTCACAAACAAGAAAATACTTTACGATAAGATGAATGTTAAAGACTTTGGAACAGCAGAGATTAGTAACTTTATGTCTGAAACATATTCTGCTGTCAGAAACTGGATACTTCCTATATTAGTTAACTTCCTTTCTAAGAATAAGCACATCGAGTACCCCCAAAAAGCCTTTGAGCAAGGTCTAGTTACAGTTAAGAAGGGAGATAAGGTTATTGATTATGAAAGGGTTGCTGTTGTTTCTGCTCATGACAAAGCAGATTACACAGAAGTAAGGCAGGTATTAGACTACTTAATGAAGATGTTAGGGGCAGAATACACTGTAGAAGACACAGAGCATAATTCTTTTATTCCCGGAAGAGTAGGAAGAGTAATTGTCAATGATAAAAAAGTAGCTTATATTGGTGAGATTTCACCTAAAGTTCTTTCTTTAAATGGTTTAGAAGTTCCTGTTGCAGGGTTAGAACTGAATCTTACTGAGTTGTTTGAAAGTTTGTGATTCTTGACGTTTAACATCGGTTAAAACATCCGCAAAGGCATCACAATTCCTGTTATATTCGTTTCCAGTTACGAAGTTCTGGAAACCTACGTCCGCAGAGTTTTCAATTTGCGCCGTTCAATTCTTTCGATAAGAAATCATAAACTTCATTTGCAAAATCTTTGTATCTGGATTTTTCTCCAGCAATTTTTTTATCAAACATATTAATAAAAACTGTATGGATTTCAGTTAAAAAATCTTCTTTATTTTTTGACCTTTTGAATCTAATAACTAATCCTTCGATTTCTGGATCATATTCATCAATATTAGTTTCATCATCCTGATAAATTCCAATAATATCATATTTATTGAATATTTTTCTCAGGTTATCTCTAGTTATAGTAAGTGACATAAATATTTAGACAAGTTTATATACTTCCTCTTCCATAATCTTTATAATGAGGTGATATCTAATGAGTTCTATGTCAAATATTCGATCTGCTTTACAGAGAGTAAAAGACC